>CBINOT010000017.1:0-48404 GCA_966252355.1 uncultured Opitutus sp.
GGCGGAGCCAGGTTCGTCCGAGCGGGACGCGGAACTCGCCGTGACGCTGCAGGCGCTGATCGACCGCAATCCCGCCGCGGCAGCCGAGAGCTTGCGGACGTTGCCCGAGGCGATGCGTCGCGGTGTCGTCACGCAGCTTTTCGCGGATCATGCGCGGCAATCGCCGCGGACGCGTCAGCTCGCGTCGAGCTATGGCGTGACGGACCCGGCATGGTTCAGCGACCACGGACACTCGCTGGCGTACGTTCTCAACACGGCCGGCGAGTACGAAGCCGTGATCCGATTTGCCGTGCAGCAGAACGCGACCGGAGGCGAATCCGAGTTTCCGGTGGATTGGCTGCAGGCGGCCTTTCGCGCGTGGACTGCGCTTCAACCGGAAGCCGCCGCGGCGCACGTGCTCGCATTGCCCGCCCATTTGCGCGAAGAAGCGCTCCAAGCGGTCGCAGGCCAATGGGCGCGGACGGCGCCGTTGGACGCGCTCGGTTTCATCGAAAAAATGCCGCTTGAGAATGAGCGGCGCACCGGAATCACGGCCGCATTGCGCAGCTGGGGAGAATCGGACCCGGCCGCCGCCGCGGCTTGGATTCAGCGGCTCCCGCCGACGAGCGACTTCGACCTCGTGATTGCACGCTTGCTCGCGCACGACCGCTACGTCGAACAGCCGGATGAAGGCCTTGCGCTGGCGGCGAGAATCGTGGACGCCGAGCTGCGTTCGCATGTCGTGGGGCATTTGCTCAAGCGGCTCGCGGAAAAGGATCCGGCAGGCGCACGGCAGCGAGCGCTCGCGACGCCCGCGTTGTTGCCGGACGACAAGGCCGCCCTGCTCACCGGCCTGCATCCGCCGGAGTAGCGAAGGCGATGCCGATGTTTTTCCATCGTGAAGCTCAGGTGGGGGAGCCTCGTCTAGGGGCTAATCGATGCCTGAACGACTCGATGGAGGGTTGGGCTAATATGCGAAGCCGACGTGGGCGCGTCGGCTCAGTCAGTGGTGGCGGCGGGCGCATTCTTGCGCTCGCCGCCATGCACCGATTTGCGCCCGTCCTGTTCGTGACGGAAGAGTCTGCCGTTCATGGCTCCGGCGGTCGTCGGAACGCGCGACTCCGGCGGCCGCTTGCCTTTGCCGCTCCGCACGCAAATTTGAGTGGATGCAGGACATCGAGAATGAAGCGGACGTCCGACAGCTCGTGGACGCATTTTACGCGTCGATTCAAAAGGACGCGTTGCTGAACCCGATCTTCACCGATGTCGCCCAAGTGGACTGGGCGCATCACCTGCCCAAGATGTACGCCTTTTGGAATGGGCTGATTTTGGGCATCCCCGGTTATGCGGGGCGGCCGTTTCCGCCGCACACGGTTCTTCCCGTGCGGCGCGAGCATTTCGTGCGCTGGGTGGAGCTCTTCCATCGGACCGTCGACGAGAACTTCGCCGGTCCGGGGGCAAAGCGCGCGAAAGATGCGGCGTCGAGCATTGCGCACACCTTCGCCATGCGCCTGGGCAAGATCGATCCGATCAACGGCGTGCTATTGTAGGTTCCCACTGCGTCTTTAGCGAGGGCGGCACGGCCGCACATCCTCGCCGCGCGATCGCCGATTCCTCCCGCGGGATACGGCGGTGCGCAACAATGTCGACGATGCGCGCGCTTGCGCCCGATCGGAAACTAGGCGAACCGTTGGCCGCTCGGCACCGCTCCCCAATCCCCCTGAGCCTCACGCGCGGTGCCGTTTTTGTCACACTGCTGCTTTGTCTCCGCCCGGAGACCACCCCAATGAATCGATTCGTTCTCTTCGCCCTCGTGGCGTTCGCGTCGCCGATCGTCGGATCGGCTGCGCCTTATCAAATGGAAAATCTTGGCCGCGGCGTCGTCGCCATGCGCACCGGGACCAGCTCGGTCTATGTCGGTTGGCGTCAACTCGGCCTGGATTCGTCCAGCATCAGCTACAATGTGTATCGCGGTTCCACGAAGGTGAATGCTTCGCCCATCACGGACTCGACCAACTTGGTCGACACCGGAGCGAACCTGACCGTCGCAAACACCTATACCGTCCGTCCGGTCATCGGCGGCGTGGAGCAAGCCGCGAGCGCGGGCTATACCTTGGCCGCGAACGCCCCGACGCAACAGTATCTCCGGCTGCCGCTCTCGCGGCCCGCCGGCGGCACGACCCCGGACGGTGTGGCGTACACGTACTCGCCGAACGACTGCAGCGCCGCCGACCTCGATGGCGACGGCGAATACGAAATCATCGTGAAGTGGGATCCTTCGAATTCGAAGGACAACTCGCAATCCGGCTATACCGGCAACGTCTATCTCGACGCGTACAAGCTCAACGGCACGCGCCTGTGGCGGATCGATCTCGGCATCAACATTCGCGCCGGTGCGCACTACACGCAGTTCATGGTGTACGATTTCGACGGCGACGGTAAGGCGGAGCTCATGTGCAAGACCGCCGATGGCACGCGCAGCGGCACCGGCCAATTGATCGGCAGCTCCAGCGCCGACTACCGCAATAGCAGCGGTTATGTTCTCTCCGGCCCGGAGTTTCTCAGCGTTTTCAACGGCCAGACGGGTGCCGTCATGGCGACGACGAATTACGTCCCCGCCCGCGGCACCGTGGCGGATTGGGGCGACAGTTACGGCAATCGCGTCGATCGCTTCCTCGCCGCCGTCGCCTATCTCGATGGCACGCGTCCGTCGGCGATTTTCAGCCGCGGGTATTACACGCGCACGGTCATCGCCGCGTGGGATTGGCGCAACGGCACGCTGTCGCAGCGCTGGGTCTTCGACAGCAATGTCAGCGGCAGCACCTACACCGGTCGCGGCAACCACCAGTTGAGCATTGCCGACGTCGACGGCGACGGCCGCCAGGAAATCATCTTCGGTTCGCTCGGCATCGACGACAACGGCGCTCCGATGTACGTGAATTACCACCACGGCGACGCTTTGCACGTGAGCGACTTCATTCCGTCGCGCCCGGGCTTGGAAGTGTTCAAGCCCAGCGAGCACACCGATGAACCGGCGGATTACATGTACGACGCGCGCACCGGCGCGATCATCTGGTCGCACCCGACCTGCGGCTGCGATAACGGTCGTGGCGTGGCTGGCGACGTCTGGGCCGGCAGCGCCGGCGCGGAAGCGTGGTCTTCCGCGGTCAGCGGCATCAGCAACAACTCCGGCAGCAATGTCGGCCGGAAGCCAGGCTCGACCAACTTTCTGATTTGGTGGGACGCCGACACCGTTCGCGAGCTGCTCGACAATAACCATATCGACAAATACGGCACCAGCGGGGACACGAACCTGCTCACGGACAGTTCGGTGGCATCCAACAACGGCACCAAATCGACGCCCTGCTTGAGCGCGGACCTCTTTGGCGACTGGCGCGAAGAGGTGATCTGGCGCGAAACCGGCAATACCGCGTTGCGCATCTACACGACGACCAACGTCACCACGAACCGCTTCTACACGCTGATGCACGACCCGCAGTATCGCGTCGCGATTGCGTGGCAGAATGCGGGCTACAATCAACCGCCGCACCCGAGCTTCTTCCTTGGCTCGGGCACGGCGCCGACGCCAAACATCACCTACGTCGGCGGCACGCCGCCGCCTCCGCCGCCGACGGGCGACACCTACCAGGCGGAGTCCGCCACGCTCGGCGGCGGCACCGTGACGGAGGCGACGAATGGCGGCTACTCCGGCTCCGGTTACGTGAACTTCCCGACCACGGGCGGCACCTGCACCTTCAGCAATGTCGATGGCAATGGCGGCGGCACGAAGTCGCTCGCGATTCGCTATGCGAATGGTTCTGGCGCCTCGCGCGCCGGCGCCCTCGTCGTGAACGGCACTTCGACGGCGGTCACCTTCCCCGCGACGGCGAATTGGACGACGTGGACGACGCTCAACGTGAACATCACGCTGAACAACAACACGACGAACACGATCGTGCTGCAATCGAACGGCCAGGATTTGGCGAATATCGATCAAATCACCGTGCCATAAGGCAGCTCGCGTAGCCTTGATTGTGCGGCGCCGGTCGAAGTGGGCATTGCCCCGCCGGCGCCGCTTCGTTGTTGTGCAGCGCGCTGGCGGGAGCGACGATCCGGATCATACCCACGATCGCGATCACGCGTACGATCAAGATCACGATTTCGATCCACCGATGCCCCCTTTGCCTCGTCTCGTTCTCGCCGCGCTCGCCGTCAGTTCCGTGTTCCTCGTGGCGTGTCGCGAGCGTGCAAGTCAACCAACCGCGGCGCGGCCGGCGCTTGCCCACCCTCCGGTCTCATCGGCGTCGAGCGCCAGCGGGAGCGAAGCGACGCCATCTGTCGCGGGAAACGCGACGACACCGACGGCGCCGAATCCGGTCGAGCATTGGCGCGCGCTGGCCGCGCTTCCGAGCACGATCGAGCGGGACGCGGAACTCGCGGTGACGCTCGAAGAGCTGGCGGCACGCGACCCGCAAGCGGCGGCGGAGATGTTGCGCGGTCTCTCCGACCAAGATCGGCACAACGTCGTCCGGGCATTATTTACCGACAGCGCGCATCGACCCGAACGCGCGCTGCAGCTGGCGAACGCGTTTCTCGCGGCGGATCCCGAGCGTTCGCGCGATCACGGTCATGCTCTCGTGTATGTGCTCACCCACGCGGCGGAGTATTCCGCGGCGGTTCGTTTCGTGCTCCAACGCAGCGCCGCGGGCGGGGAGTCCGAGGATCCCGTGGAATGGCTGAAAGCGACGTTTCGCGAATGGGCCAAGGCGGAGCCGCAAATTGCCGCATCGCAAGTGCTCGCTTTGCCGGCGACGAGTCTGCGCGAAGAAGCGCTGCAATCGGTCGCGGGCGCGTGGGCGCAAACCGATCCGATGAGCGCCTTGGCATTCATTCAGCAAATGCCGCTCGAGGCCGAACGCCGGACGGGGGTGGAAGCCGCGTTGCGCGCTTGGCTGGAAAACGATGCCGCGGCCGCGATGCGTTGGCTCGAAGCGGCGCCGCCATCGCCGGACTTCGACTATCCCATCGCGCGACTACTGGCCAACGAGCGCTTCAACGACGCGTCGGCCGGGACACTGGCCTTGGCGGCGCGCATCGCGAATCCCGAGCTCCGGTCGCATGTCACCGCCCAGTTGCTGCAGCGCCTGGCCGCGAAAGATCCGCGCGCGGCGGCGGAGCGTGCCGAGACGAATCCGAATTTGTCCGCGAGCGACAAGGCGGCGGTCTTGGCGGCTGCCCATCGTCCGCCGGAATAAGCAGTCCGATCTCGCGGCGGTCCGCCGCCGATCAGTGCGTTTCCAGCGTGGCCTGCTGCGTCGGCGTCGACTTCGCGCTCGTCGCTCCGCCAAGGATCGAGCCATTGGCCGCCGGCGTCGGCAAGGCGCTCGCGTACGCGGCGACGCGCAGCGGTTCGCCGTAAGGAAATGCGGCGACTCCGGCGAGGAGCGTTTTCGGGTCGTCCGGCGGGGCAAAGGAGCTGTCGGGCGCGCGCACGGTCCAGTCCGTCGCGTGCCGCGGATGCAAGCTGTACTCCGTCGAGTCGAGGGCGAGCATGCCGAGAGTGAGACCGATCTGGAGGCTGCAGCGGGTCCGTGTGCCCCAAGCTTCGCGCCAGTCGAAGGGCGGGGGAGGACGCGAGTTCCGCACAAACCAGTGGCCGATCAGCTTGTAGCCAATGCGGTCGGTTTCGCGAGAGTTCCGGCGGAGATCGAGCAAATCGTAATCCTTGCCGTTTACCCGGGCGACGATCCACGCGTGCTCTTTCCAGTACGACGCCTCGAAACGCCACTCGATCCCCAGAGCCGCGAGCAAATGCGCCGCGAAAACCGCGCGGCCATCGCAGTCGTCCCGGAGATACGCCCAACCCGCTTCACGGCGCCGCGCGAGCATTTCATCGAGCGTGGCATGGTAATCGTCGTAGCCGTATACCCGCAGGTCATCGTCGTAATCCACCAAGAGGTGGGACACGTCGTTCACCATGACCAGCTGTTCGAGGGGGTTGACGGTCACGGAGCGAATCGCCGCCGCTACGGGGCGGATCGCGGGATGGTCGGCCCGGACCGTATGCCACATCTCGTGGCGAAAGTACTCCATGCTATGACGATCGGGCGCCGTCGGATTCAACTCGCTGCTCGGCGACGCGAAAGCGACGACCATCAAGACCGTAAAGAGAAAGGCCCCCGCGATTCGACGGACGGACGCTTGCGAGTCAGAGATCCGCCGCTGCGTTGTTTCCACGCCGCCTTAATTCGGCGTAGGAGAATCTCCGATCCAGTCTTTTTTCAGCAGCCACCCCCGCCTCCGGCGAATGCGTTGCGCGCCGGGGAATTCCGTTAGAAATTTTTCCGATACCGCGCCGGGCGAAAAAGAGCTAGCCGGGCAAAACCGTCGTCAAATAGCGGCGGAAGAAATTCGGGCGAAAAAAATTCCGCAAGCTGCCAAATACCAACCAAGCTTCCTTCACCCTTAGCGCCGGCTGATGCGATTGCGGCGCGCCGATTTGGAGGGCGGGCGATGACGGCACCGGGTCGCGTCGCGAAGATTGGCCAACGCTTTCGCCTCTGCCGTCAACGGAATGGGATTCATGTGCGTACCATAGCGCCAGAAACGACAATCTGAAATCGGGCCTGCTTCCCAACAACCGATGGGAATCGGCCCCAGAGCGCCGACGATTCGCACCGCGTCGGCGCTCCGCGAATGTCTCCGGAGCGCCGAAGGGGGCCTTACGGCGCCTTGGCCAAGTGCCGATCGAGAAAGAGCGCCGACTCGTTCAGCATCACCACGCGATCGGCGAACGGCCAATACGTGTGCGACGCCAAGGGGAAAGCGCGCGACTGGACATTCGCATTCGTGCGTTTGAGGGCGTCGAGCATGAGTTGAGCCTGCGCGACCTTCACGACGTCGTCCCGTTCGCCGTGCATGATGAAAACGGGCTGCTTGATTTCCGCCGCTCGACGGTACGCGTCGATGAACGGTTCTTCCGCGGCGAAATCCCGCCGGTCCAACAAGGTGCGCCAAAACCGGTAGCCGAGCTCTTTGCTGAATTTCCATCGATCGTAATCGATGGATTTTCGCCAGCTCGCCACCGCGGCGATCGCAATGCCGGCGCGATAGAGCTCCGGATACTTGATCAAGCTCATGTACGTCGCCCAGCCGCCGAAGCTCGCGCCCATTACGCCGATGCGATGGGGATCGACCTCGCCACTTGCGATGAGCGCTTTCACGCAATCGGCGATGTCATCGATGACCACCGTGTCGAGGCGGGCGTGCAAACCGGCTTTCTGAAACGCCGCGCCATAGCCTGACGACCCGCGATAGTTCACCTGGAGCACCATGTAACCGCGGGAGGCGAAGAACTGGTTGTCCGCGCTGAACCGCCAGCTATCGCGCGCCATCGGCCCGCCGTGAATCGCGACGAGCAAGGGCGCCCCGCCGGGTTCGCGTTCTCCCGGACGAGTGACATAGCCCGGAAGCTTCGTGCCATCGCGCGCGGTGAATTCCATCGGCGTCGTCTCGACCAAGGTCTTGCCGGTCAGATTTTCCGACAGCTGGAGAAGCGGAATCAGCCCTTGCCCAGGTTTGACGGCGTAGAAGGTGCCCGGATCGCGATCGCTCGTGGACCAGTAGATGAACGTCGACCCGTTCTTCGCCCAGTCGATCGGGTAGTTCAGATGGTCGGGAAACGTCGTATCGAGGCTCTTCTGCATCGCGGCAAACTTCGGCTCGAGCCAGACCACACGGGGCTTTTGGCCTTCGTAGATCATCCCCAGCAACTGCGGCGAATTCTTGGCAAACAAGAGGCGCGCGATGTTGCCGTCTTCGACATCGAGATCGTAGGTCGGATGCTTCGCGATGACCTGTTTGATCACGCCCTGCGACATGCTGAAGGCGCAGAGCTCGAAACGGTCGGACCCGAGACGCGAGGAAATGTAGAGCGTATCGCCATCCGGCCCGACGGAATGCACGTCCACGACGCGATCGAGCAGTTCGTTGCCGCGGACGTTGAAGCGAAGTCCCGGTTGTTTGACCAAGTCGTCGGCGTCGCGCCAGCGCGAGTCCGGCGTGGGCCGCAGCGAATAGATCCGCGCGCCGCCGTCGTAACGTACCTGCACGCGAGCGGCGCCTCCGCGGTCGAAATAATAAGCGGCGGCCGCCGGGTCCTCCAAATCGAAGTCTTTTTTGGTCCGAAGATCGTACTTGTAGAAGACGCTGCCTTGGTTGCTGCGGAACTGATGCACCACGAGCACGTGCGGTTTGTCCGGCAATTGGGCGATGATGTCGTAAATATCCGACCGCGACTCGGTCGTCTTGCCCGTGGTGGCATCCAACACGAATAACGAAATTTCGTCGCGCTTGTCGTCGAAGGTGCCGTCGGCGACGTAAGCGACTTCGTGGTCCGAAACCCACGTCAAATCGGCAGCGTAGTCGTCCGCCGCGGCAACGGGCGTTTCGCACAGCAGCTTCATCGCCTCGAGGTCGTAAACGATCATGAACTTCTTCCCGTCGTGTTTACGCAACGAGGCGAGATAGCGCCCGTCGTCCGATAGCACATGGGGGAAGATATCTTCGGCCTTCAGCAAAGCCGCCGCGGAGATGCCCTTCACGTCCTTCACCAAAGTATCGTAATACGCCCGGATGTCGTACGGCTCCGGGTGCTGGTTCGAGGCGATTTCCATCCCATCGCTGAAGACGTGCAACGAACCGACCGCGCCGACTTGGCTGTGCAAGGTGGTTTCAATCTCCTTCGCCGATCCAGCCGACAACCGGCCGATCGGAATGAGGTGCGTGCCGATCGAGCCTTCGGTCACGTAGGTGAGCAACGCGAAGCTGTCGGAGACATTGCGGTCGGCAACGACCTTTGCCTTGTAGCGGAAGCGAACCGCCCGCGGACTCGTGCGCTCGGCCGCCGAGGCGTTGCGCAGCGGGTCGAGGTCGGCTTGAATATTGGCGATTTCGACGCGGCCATCCGCGAACTTCGACGCAGGCCGCACTTGATAGTCGAGGCTGCGCGTGTGACGGCGGGTGCCGTCCTTGATCGTCTCCAGGTATTCCTTGGTGCAGGACACCACGGGGAGAAGCTCCCCGTCGACCTGGGCATGAATCTGGATTTGCCCGCGCGATCGGCTGGCTCCGTGAATTAAGCCGACGAGGGCGATGGCGGTGACCCAAAGATAATGTCGTCTCATGAGTAAAAGCTGGTTGCGGAACACAAACGATCCGCCCGCCGTGGGGCAATCATGGACCCGCGCGTCCCGCTCGCCGCGTTATTCGTCGACGATGGAGTCGAGCACGCGTTGCAGCTCGGGCCGGAGTTGCCGCAGTTCGCGGAGGTGCACGGCGGAAAGCCGCTCGATCAGCGCTTCCCCTTTTGCGGTCAAACGCACTTCGATGCGGCGGCGGTCGGCGGAGCAAACTTCCCGTTGCACGAGTTGGCGCTTCGCGAGCCGATCGATCAAACCGACGACGCTATGGTGCTTGAGCTTTAGCCGTTCGGCCAACTCGCCGATCGTGACATAGTCGCGCGCCGGGGCGCCTTTGATCGCAAGCAGTGCTTGATGTTGTTGCGGCGGGATATCGGCCGCCCGGGCGGCGGCCTGGCTGAAATGGAGAAACTGGCGCAACGCATGGCGCCACACCGCAAGAGTTTCGTAATGACGCTTCGAAAGCTGGAGAGGCGGCCGAGCCATGGAAAGGGAGCGGGTCGAATAGATCGAACGGAGGTCGCGCAGACAATCCGATTGAATCATATCGCAGTACGATGTAATCGTTCGAGTTTATGTCCTCGTCTGCCGAAGAAACCGTTCCCGCACCTGCCACGCATGCCGCTCGCCGCGTCGAGTTGGGCGACTTCCGCACCGATCGTCGTGTGCTCGTCCTCTGCGCCCTGGCGGTCCCGATCGGGATCATCGGCGGCTTCGTTGCGAAGGCGCTGCTTTGGTTGATCGCCGTGATCACGAATCTGGCCTTTTTCCTGCGTTTTTCGGCTGCGCCTGTCACGCCGCAGGAGAGCCACATCGGCTGGTGGACGATCGCGATTCCGGTCATTGGCGCCTTGGCGATCGGCGTCATGGCGCGTTATGGATCCGAAAAGATTCGCGGGCACGGCATCCCCGAAGCGCTCGAGGCGATCCTGCTCGGCCGCAGCCTGATCAAGCCGAAGGTGGCGATCCTGAAACCGATTTCCTCCGCGATTTCCATCGGGACTGGCGGGCCGTTTGGCGCCGAAGGGCCGATCATCATGACCGGAGGCGCGTTTGGGTCCATGTTCGCGCAGCTGTTTCATTTGTCGGCCGCCGAGCGCAAGACACTGCTCGTCGCTGGTGCGGCGGCCGGCATGGCGGCGATCTTCGCTACGCCGGTGGCGGCGGTGTTGCTGGCGATCGAGTTGCTGCTCTTCGAATGGAAACCGCGCAGCTTCATTCCCGTGGTGGTGGCCGCCATCGCCGCCTCGGTCGTGCGCCAGCCGCTGCTCGGTCTCGGGCCCATTTTCCCGGTGGCGCCGCATGACGTTCTGACGGTGCGGACCCTGGGCGTCGGCGTCGTGTTGGGCTTGGTCGTAGGGCTCGTCTCCGGCGCGCTGACCTCGCTCGTTTACGGGTGCGAAGATTTGTTCGCGAAATTGCCGATCCACTGGATGTGGTGGCCCGCCATCGGCGGCTTGGTCGTCGGCATCGGCGGCGTGCTGGACCCGCGCGTGCTCGGCGTCGGATACGAAACGATTCACGGCCTGATGCGGGGCGAACTCGTCGGCATGGCCGTCGTGACGCTGCTGGTCGCGAAAGCCATCGTTTGGGCCATCGCGCTCGGATCCGGCACGTCGGGCGGCGTGCTCGCTCCCTTGCTCATGGTCGGCGGTGCTGTCGGTGCCGTGTTCGGCGGCGCGACCGGCTTGGCCGAGCCGGGGCTTTGCGCGATGATCGGCATGGCGGCGATGATGGGCGGCACGATGCGCGCTCCGCTTACCGGGACGGTGTTCGTGCTCGAACTGACGCACGATTTGAACGCCCTGCCGGTATTGCTCGTCGCCAGCGTGGCGGGGGTGTGCGTCACGGTTCTGCTCCTGCGGCGTTCGATTCTGACGGAGAAGCTGGCGCGCCGCGGCCAGCACATCGCCTGCGAATACAGCGTCGATGTCTTCGAACTCGTGCGGGTGGGCGACGTGATGGATCGCACGCCGCCGATCGCACCGGCGTCGATTCCGGTGACGGAACTCTCCGATCGCATCGCGCGGGGCGAAGGCGCGGTGGCGCGTCGGCAGGCGACGATTCTCGTGGATGACGCCGGCCGCCTGGTCGGGCTGCTCACGCGCGGAGACCTGATGCGCGCCTTGGAGGAAGAAAGCGCGAAACGGACCACGGCTTTGGCGGCGGGAACCGGCGAGGTCGTTGTCGCATACCCGGACGAGACCTTGCAGGACGCGATTGCGAAGATGTTGAAGGGGGACGTCGGCCGGTTGCCCGTGGTCGCCCGAGACGATGGTCGCAAGGTGGTAGGTTATCTCGGGCGCGCCGACATTTTGGCCGCCCGGCTGAAGTGGCACGACGAGGAAGAGCGGCGCGAAAAAGGCCAGATCCTCCCCGAGCGGTTGATGGCGCGGTAGGGGTCGAACTCCGAGCGGCCCGTCACGAGCCGCGCGTTCGGGGCAACCAGTGTGTTTCCAAAGTCCCCGACTGCGAGGGAGCGGATGCCGTGAGGCTTTCGAGCCAGTGTCATCTAATGGATGACACTGGTCCAGGGGCCGAATCGCTTCGGCGGCGCTGAGACCGAGCCGTTGGCGTGGAATACCCACGGTCTTCGTGGGAGTAAAAGGGGCTTCGAACGCGCAACGCTTGATCGGTGCCGCGGTCCAATTTGCGCATGCCACCGCCCCAGCGGCAAATTACGCATGAACGACTTCGTTTGCTCCGGCAGCTGACGACGGCGCTCGAAATGCCAATGATGGTGTTGGGCATCGTTTGGCTGGTTTTGCTCGTGATCGAACTCATCGAGGGTCCGAGCGCCATGCGCGAGATGTTCGGCACGGTAATCTGGGCCGCGTTCGTGGTGGAGTTTGGGCTCAAGCTTCTCGTTTCGCCGCACAAGCTTTCGTATCTGCGACACAACTGGCTGATCGCGCTCTCTTTGATGCTGCCGGCGTTGCGGGTGTTTCGCGTGCTGCGCGCGATGCGGGCGGTTTCGGCGGCGCGCACGTTCCAGGTCGCGCGTGGGCTCGCCGGATTCAATAACGGCTTGCGGGCGTTGCGTCGTGCGCTGCAACGCCGCCGGCTCGGCTATGTCCTCGCGCTGACCGCGGTCATTGCGCTGATCGGCTCCGCTGGCGTGCAATATTTCGAACAAACCGACACCCGGCCGGGCGGCTTCCAAACGTACGCGTCATCCCTGTGGTTCACGCTGATGCTGCTTACTTCGGTCGGTTCGGAATATTGGCCGCGCAGCGACGGAGGCCGCGTGCTCTGTCTTTTGCTGTCGGTGTATGGGTTTGCGGTCTTCGGTTACATCACGGCCGCGCTCGCCTCGTTCTTCGTCGACCGCGATTCCGACGCGAAGGAACACGACGAAACCGCCGTCGCGCTCCGCGACCTCCATGCCGAGGTCGCCCGCCTCCGCCAGCAACTCCTCTCTTCGCCCCCTCCGCCTAGTCCTCGTGCCAACCCGCCCCCTCCGTCCTCACCGTAGCGCCCAACCTTAGTGTCATCTAATGGATGACACTTCCCTCTGGCGGGGGTGCCGTTCGTGTCACCTAATGGGTGACACAATCGCTTGGGCTGCCAAGAGGGTCGCTGCGGTAATCGCACCTTAGCGGATCGACCGGCGATGCCGCGTTTGCGCCGCCTTCCGCGCGGCGGCGGACCGTTCGCGCGGGCTGCGGCGGTGAGCGGCTTGCTTCGCTTGCCGCGACAACGCGCGACGCGAAGCGGCGCTGCGGCTCTCGCGCTGCAGCACCTTCGTGGTGGCGCGCGAACGTTTGCGGGACGGCGCTTGCCGACCTCCGCTCCGACCCTTCGCGCTGTCTTGCTTGGCCTTCTTGCGCGTCGCGGCGGAAGTGCGACCTGCTTTCGGCGGCGGCAGCTTTACGCCGGCGCGGCGCGCTTCGGACAAGCCGATCGCAATCGCTTGTTTCGCCGAACGCGCACCATGGCGTCCTTGGCGAATGTGATGAATCTGCTCGCGCACGAATTCCCCGGCTTGCGTCGAGGCAGATTTGCCCTGCCGCGCATCGCGGTGAGCACGTTCGAGAGTGGCTTTCTCTGGCATGGATTGTCCTTTCGTCAATCGACCGACCCGCGCGAAACGTCAGCGCACTGGCGCAGCTGGTCGCGACACTTCGCGCAGCGCTTCCGCGGAAAGATTCGGGCTCGCGTCGACGGCGATGTCGCCCAGCGACACGATCCCGGCGAGTTTGTTTTCGCGCGTCATGACCGGCGCGCGGCGGATCTGATGCTCTTCCATGAGTTGGACGACGGAATCCACCGTGTCGTCGTCGTAGACGAAGACCACGTGCGGCGACATGATATCGCGGACAAACGTACGATTGGGGTCCCAACCTTCCGCGACGGCGCGAACCGCAATGTCGCGATCGGTGAGCATGCCCACGAGCTCGTGATTGTCGCAGACCGGCACGACGCCAACGTCCAGCTCCCGCATCACGCCCGCCGCTTCGACCAGATTATCGCCGGGACGCACGCACTGGACAGCCGGCGTCATGATCTCGCGGATTTTCATACGTTCACGGAGGTTACCAGGCTGCCGAAATTTCACCATCAGGCGGCCCTGGCGCGGCGCTCTCGGGAACCGTCGAACCCGCTCTGCGGGTGTTTCACCGTAGCTTCACCGCAAATCGCGGGATCGTGCATCGGTGGCGACTCGCTCGCGTTTCCGAATATCGAAAGGGTGGGACCCGGCGTTAGGCACCGACGGTATTCGAGGCGGTAACGACCGTTTGTTCGGTCGTCGCGGGGAACAGCTCGCCGATCGCTTGGCGGAGAAACGAGGGATAAACCGGCTTAAACAGAATGCGATCCACGCCCAGACTCATGTAATCGGCGGCAATCGACGGATTGAGCTCCGAGCTGAAGACCATGATTTTGCCCTTGAAGGGCAGCTTGCGCAGCTCAGCCACCAGCTCGAGCCCGTTCATGCGTGGCATATGGTGGTCCGTCACCAGCAGGTCGTAATCGTCGAGCCGTGCGGTGAGTTTTTGCAGCGCCTCCAGGCCGTCGCTGGCGCATTCGGCGGAATGGCCGTCGCGCGTGAACACGATGCGAGCGAGATCGCGTAATTCGCGGACGTCTTCCGCGTATAGGATCCGCACATGGCGCGCGGTATCGGTTTCAGAGGGGGGCGTGGTGAACATCGAACGACTCAGAATAACAGCCACTGACGCCGAGCGCCATCGCGTGTTCACCTGAACGTGCGCTAAAAAACGATCAATTCGTAGCAGGGCAGTCTGCACGATGAACGCGATGCGACACGATCGGTGACGACCCCTTTGCCGGCCAACTGTTGCTGAGCGGCACACCGCGGGCGTTCGCCACCTCGTCGGCGAACTACGGGCGATAATCCAAATACGGCCCGAGCCAGCGTTCGACGTCAGGGATGCTCATCCGCTTTCGCGCGGCGTAATCCTCGATTTGGTCGCGGCCGATTTTTCCCACGCCGAAATATTTCGCTTCGGGGTGATTGAAATACATCCCGCTCACGCTGCTCGCCGGATGCATCGCGCAGCTTTCGGTCAACGCGATGCCGGTCGCCGCGGTCGCATCGAGCGCGGCAAACAACGGCGGCTTCTCGGTGTGATCCGGACAAGCCGGGTACCCGGGCGCGGGACGGACGCCGCGATATTTTTCGCGGATGATTTCGTCCATCGAGAGATTCTCCGTGCGCCCATAGCCGCAAAAATCGCGCGCGCGCTTGTGCAAGAGTTCCGCCAGCGCTTCGGCCAGGCGATCGCCGAGCGCTTGCGCCATGATGGCAGAATAGTCGTCGTTGGCCGCTTTCAGTTCGAGCGCGAGCTGTTCCACGCCGTGGCCGGCAGTGACCGCAAATCCCCCGATGTAGTCGAGGCGGCCGGAGTCGCGCGGCGCGATGTAGTCGGCAAGGCAGTGATTGAACTGGTCGGCCGGCTTGTCGAGTTGCTGGCGGAGGAAGTGGAAGCGGGTGAGCACGCGGCTGCGCCGCTCGTCGGCGTAGACTTCGACGCTGTCGCCCACGGCATTCGCCGGCCAGAACGCGAGCACCGCTTTGGCCGTATAGCGCTTTTCGGCGAGGATTCGCCGCAGGAGCACCTGGGCGTCGTCGTAAAGCTTCGTCGCTTCGAGGCCGACGACCGGATCCTGGAGAATATCGGGAAAGCGGCCGCGCAATTCCCACGCGCTAAAAAATGGGCCCCAATCGATGAACGGCACGATTTCGTCGAGCGGCACCGGATCGAACGCTCGCCGCCCGAGAAATTCCGGCCGGGGAATATCGGTGGCAGCCCAGTCGAATTTCGGCCGGCGCGCACGCGCGTCCGCGAGCGAGAGCAACGGCCGGCGCGACTGGCGCGTATTGAACTCGACGCGCTGCCGCTCCTGTTTCTCGCGCGTCTCGGCCATGAATTTCGGTTTTTGCTCGGGGGAAAGCAGCGCGCTGACGACGTTGACGACACGCGAGGCATCGAGGACGTGCACGACGCCAGGTGCGTACTCCGGGGCGATTTTTACGGCCGTATGCGCCGGACTCGTGGTGGCGCCGCCGATGAGCAACGGGATGTCGAAGGCTTCGCGCGTCATCTCGTGCGCCACGTGCACCATTTCGTCGAGCGACGGCGTGATGAGGCCGGACAAACCAATGACGTCGACCTGCTTCTCGCGCGCGGTCCGCAGAATCTTGTCCGCCGGCACCATGACGCCGAGATCGGTGACCTCGTAATTATTACAGGCGAGCACGACGCCCACGATGTTCTTGCCGATATCATGGACATCGCCCTTCACGGTCGCGAGCAACACGCGGCCGTTGGCGCGCGTCGCCGCTCCGGTCGCGGCCAACCGCTGCTTTTCCGCTTCCATGAACGGCGTGAGATACGCGACCGATTTTTTCATCACGCGCGCCGACTTCACCACTTGCGGCAGGAACATCTTGCCGGCGCCGAAGAGGTCGCCGACGACCCGCATGCCGTCCATCAATGGACCTTCGATGATGTCGAGCGGGCGAGGGTATTTCTGCCGCGCTTCTTCCGTGTCGGCGTCGACGAAGGCATCGATGCCTTTGACGAGGGCATGCTTGAGCCGCTCTTCGACGGCGGCGTTGCGCCACGCCAAGTCTTCCTTGATCTCCGTCTTCGACGCCCCGCCTTGCTGGCCTTTGAGGTCGTCGGCGAATTTAACCAGCCGCTCGGTCGCGTCCGGCCGGCGATTAAGGAGCACGTCCTCGATCAATTCGAGGAGGTCCTGTGGAATTTCCTGGTACACACCAAGCATGCCGGCGTTCACGATCGCCATGTCGAGGCCGGCGCGAATCGCGTGATAGAGAAACGCGGTGTGCATCGCCTCGCGCACCGGATTATTCCCGCGGAACGAGAACGAGACATTCGAAACGCCGCCGCTCACTTTGGCATGCGGCAAGGTCTGCTTGATGATCCGCGTGGCCTCGAAGAAATCGACGGCGTAGTTGTTGTGCTCCTCGATGCCCGTCGCGACGGTGAGGATGTTCGGATCGAAGATGATGTCCTCGGCGGGAAAACCGAGTTTCTCGGTCAGCAGCTTATAGGCGCGCGTGCAGATGCGGACCTTTTCGTCGCGGGTTGCCGCCTGGCCATTCTCATCGAACGCCATCACGACCGCGGCGGCGCCATAGCGACGCACGAGCTTCGCGCGACGGAGAAACTCCGTTTCGCCGTCCTTCAAGGAGATCGAATTGACGATGCCTTTGCCCTGGATGCATTGCAGCCCCCGTTCGAGGACCGTCCACTTCGACGAATCGAGCATGATCGGCACGCGGCAAATTTCCGGCTCGGCGGCGATCAGATTGAGGAACTTCGCCATGGTCGCTTCACCGTCGATGAGCGCCTCGTCGACATTGATATCGAGAACGTTCGCGCCGCTTTCGACCTGCTGACGCGCGATCGCGAGGCACGCGTCCCAATCGCCCGCCTTCAGCGCTTTCGCGAACTTGGGCGACCCGGTGATATTCGTTCGCTCGCCAATGACGAGAAACGAGGAAGCGGCGGAATTGGAGGTGGGGGAGGAACTCACGAGGACGAGTCCACGAAACACACGAATGACACGAAAGTTTCCGACCGCGAATGCCCATGGAATATATGGATTTCGGACTGTTCGGTCCGTGGGTTCGGTGTGTTCCGTGGGCAATCGGTCTGGAGCATTTTGAGTGGAAAATCGGCGCCGGGTTCGGTCCTACCCGGCGGGTTTCGTGTATTTCGTGTGTTTAGCGGGCAAATCATGCTGCCGTCAGCGGTTCGAGACCGCTCAAGCGCAGGGCAGGGGAGCGCGCGGCGAGGGCGCGAGGTTTTTTGCCGGCGACGGCTTTCGCGATCGCCGCGATATGCGCGGGCGTGGACCCGCAGCAACCGCCGACCAAGTTGACCCAGCCGCTGGCGGCAAACTCCGCGAGCACGGTGGCCATCTCCTCGGGCGTTTCGTCGTAGCCGCCGAACGCGTTCGGCAAACCGGCGTTTGGGTAACACGTGACGTAGCATTCGGCGATGCGCGCGAGTTCTTCGACATAAGGCCGCATCGCTCGGCCGCCGAGGGCGCAATTGATGCCAACCGAAAAGGGTTTCGCGTGCGCCACACTGTTGTAGAACGCGCCGATCGTTTGTCCGGAGAGCGTGCGGCCGGAAGCGTCGGTGATCGTGACGCTGATCATCACGGGCACACGGGCGGATTCGCCGCGCGCATCGAACACTTGCTCGATCGCGAACAACGCGGCCTTCGCATTGAGCGTGTCGAAGATCGTTTCAACCAGCAGCGCATCGACGCCGCCGTCGAGCAGCGCCTCGATCTGCTCGGTGTACGCGGCGACGACTTGGTCCCACGTCACGGCTCGGAAGTCGGGGCGGTTGACGTCGGGCGAGAGCGAAAGCGTCCGGTTGAGCGGTCCAATGGCGCCGGCGACGAAGCAACGGCGGCCAGGCGTCGCGGCCTCGGCGCGCTGGGCCGCGCGACGAGCGCAACCGACGGCCGCGAGATTGATGTCACGCACGAGGACTTCCGCGTGGTAGTCGGACTGCGCGATCGAGGTCGAACTGAAGGTGTTCGTCTCAACCATGTCAGCTCCGGCGGCGAAGTAATCGGCGTGAATCTTCTCGATCACGTCGGGCCGTGTGAGGCAGAGCAGGTCGTTGTTGCCCTTGAGATCGTGCGGGTGCGCTTTGAACCGTTCGCCGCGAAAATCCGCTTCATCGAGTTTGTACGTCTGAATCATCGAGCCCATCGCGCCATCGAGCACAACGATCCGCGCCGCGAACAAGGCGCGCAACGCGGCGAAGCTTTCGGCAGGCGAAGACGGAGTGCGCATAGTACCGCCGACGTTAGGCCGGCCGATCCGCTTGGCAAGCATCATATCACATAATGCTGATATGATGATGGAATGTGTTTACCACTCGTTTTCCCGCCGTTCCCGAACCGAATTAAGGCGTCAATCCAGCTGCAGAATTCCGCGTTTGACCGCGACGAGCACCGCTTGCGTGCGATCGGCGACGCCGAGCTTGGACAGGATATTCGTCACGTGAATTTTCACCGTGCCTTCGACGAGGTGCAGCGCGCCGGCGATTTCCTTGTTGCTCTTGCCTTTTGCGATGAGGGCGAGGACCTCGACCTCGCGATTGGAAAGCTGGGAGAGCATGCGGCTCGCCATGCGATGCGCGACTTCCGCCGGGATGCTCTGCTCTCCCGCGTGGACCCGGCGAATGGCGTCGAGCAGCCCTTCGAGCGGCATGTCCTTCCCGACATACCCGAGCGCGCCGGCCTGAATCGCCGCGGCCACGTCGTCGCCGCTGCCGTAATTACTCAGGACGAGGATGCGCACGGCCCCAAACGCGCGCCGCAGCGTGGCAATGGTCTCGATGCCGTTTCGTTTCGGCATGCGCAAATCGACGATGACGACGTCCGGCTGATGCTCGCGATAAGCTTCGATGGCTTCGATGCCGTCCTCGGCTTCCGCGACGACGGCCATGTCCGGTTCGTTATTGGCGGCCGACGCGAGGCCCATGCGCATGAGAATGTGGTCGTCGACGAGCAGGATCCTGATCTTGGGGTTTTGGGCCGCGGTGGTCATGAGGCAGAAAGGTCAGCGGGCGTTAAATCACGGTCGGTGCGGACGCGGCGTCCGCGTGGGCGAGCGGGACCCGGAGCGTCACAATCGTGCCGGCTCCGACGTGACTCTCGATCGTTAGTTCGCCATGCACGTTCGCCGCCCGGCCGCGCAAGCTGCGCAGGCCAAAATGATCGGCGCGTTTCGCCAACACCGTGGCGGGATCGAAGCCGCGCCCGTCGTCTCGCACGGTCAGGCTGACGGCGTCGTCTCCGTAGACGAGCGAGATGTCCAGCCGGTGGGCACCGGCGTGTTTCACCGCGTTGGCGATCGCCTCTTGGGCGATGCGCAACAGATGGTGTTCGACCGCGGAGCCGAGACGCCGCGTCCGGCCGTCGACGCTCACGGTCGTGTGCAATGCGGCGGGATTGAGTTGGGACACGATCGCTTTCAGCGCCGCGCCCAGGTCGGCGGTGTCGAGCGCAGGCGAATGCAGGTCCCAGACGGCGTGGCGAATCTCTTTCCGGCTAAACGCGACCATGCTGCGGGCGAGCGCGAGTCCCGCGCGCACCTCGGACGGACAGCCTTGGAGCTTCGCCGTGGTGTCGAGTTGCAGGATCAATCCGCTAAAGCCTTGTTCGAGGCTGTCGTGGATTTCGCCGGCGAGACGATTTCGTTCGGCGAGCGTCGCGGCGGTTTGCGTTTCCTGCCGCAGTTTCTCCATTGCCGCGTTCAGCGCCGCGGTTCGCTGCGCCACCCGGCGGCGCAAGACATGAATCCAGAAGCCCGCGATGCCGAGCACGAGCGCGGCCCCGCCCCCCATCAACAAGGTTCGCTTCACCGCCCACCACCGCGGCTTTCGCAGCACGACGACATCCGCACCGGTGCGCAGCAGAAGGCGTACGGGCAGGATCGACGCGGTGCTGGCGGAGATCTTGATCCAATCGGGCAGCGCAGTCTCCAGCACGCAGACCCCCGTCACCTCGACGAGGCTTCCGTTCGGCATCGCCGGCGCATCGGCGCCGTCGAGCGTCGCGCAGAAGATGCGGTTCTCCATTTGCAGCTCATAGACGTGCTCGAGTTCGGACCCGCGCTCGCGCGAAACGATGGCCCGACATCGGACAACCCGGCCGCCGAATCGTCCGCTGAGCAAGTCGCCGGCTGCGACAGGCGTCGGCGGTGCCATGGGTGCATTCGTGGCGTGCGACGGACGCACGACCGCGTGGACCAGAACGAGCGACCCATCGTCCAACGCATCCGGAAAGCCGATGGCCTCGATCGCGTCGCCGACGTGAAGCGAGGTGGGAGCGGCCAGTTCGATGCGCGCGGCATCGTTTTCGCTGGCGACAAAACAAAAGTCGCGACCGACGTAAGTGACGGTGCCGGCGATTTTCGTCCGATGCTGGGCGGCCGAGTGCGCGGCATTTCGCGCGACGGTCGCAATCGCCACGGGGGCGCCGGCGAACGAATCCCGGCCGGGCTCTTCGTCGACCTCGATTTGGTCGGCGCTTTGCACGAGCAAACCGCGCGATTGATCCGGCCACTCGGTCGCCACGCCTCGTATTTTCATCCGCGCATCCACGTAGCGGCGCAAATCGTCGGCCACCGCGTTCGGGATCAGTATCGAGAAGAGCGCGTCGCTGGCGCGAACCTCCAGCGCGCCATCCGGCGAGACCGCTCGTCCAATGCCTTCGAGTTCGATCCACTGGGCGTCGCCGCGGCGCGGCAGCGCATTTTCGGCCGGGTGGCGCAGCGGCTTCGGCAAAGTCGCGCTGCCGAGGATGACGCCGAATTCGCCCTGCAAGTCGCCGCTGGGCGTGGAAACGCCCGGGAAACATTGGATGTCGATCCAGCGGCCCGCGCGGAGTTCGGGCGTCAGCGGAATCGAGCGGCCGCCAATGAAAGCGGCGGCGGTGGAATCTTGAACCGAGAGGTAGCGCCGGCCTCGGACAATTCCGGCAAACGTCACGATCCCTCGGACGCGCAGAGGCGTCAGTGCCTCCAGGCCGGTGGTTCCGCCGCGAATCCGCGCGAGCTCCACCAGCGGCGGCGAAACGTTCGTTTCCGCAGGCACGGACTTTTCCGCCGGGGGCGATAGCCGGCGGCAAGATGCCTCTTCGAGGGCGATCGCCGATCCGGTTTTTGTCACGAACCCGATCACTTCCACGGTCGCATCGCGCGGAAGCATCGTTTGCTGCCGAGGCATGACGCGGAGGGAGTGGTACTGGCGCGCGAGTTTCATCCACAGCGGCGGCCGTAGCCTACTTTCGGTGAGCGAAATCGGCGTGCTCGCTTCTCCGGCGCTCCGCCATTGCAAGCAACCGCCGTGCGCTCCGGTCAGGACGAGATCGACGAACGCCGCATCCGCGGCGGTGGTGGCTCGCATCATGAGGCCGGCCTTCGCCCATTCTTCGGCGGGCGCGAATTCGCTGAGCCGCACGACAATTTCACCGGCGCCCGTGAGCGTTTGGTGCGCGAAGCAAAATTGGTCGGGGCTTTGCCAGATATCGTGGCCGCTGCCGGCGAGAATATACCGACCTCCATCCTGTTTGAGTTCGCCGGCGCGGACCGCTTGGCCGACGGACGTGACACGCGGGTTCGACAAGCCTTGAACGAAATCGAAGACGGCGGTGGCGCGTTTCTCAGTCGATCGCGAGCTGATCGCAAGGCCCGCCTCCAACTGCGTGCCGAAAGGCAGCTCCAGCGGGTCGCCCAGCCGTTGCCACGTTTTACCATCGGTCGAGACGTAGGCCGAAACGGACCCCTCATCGGCGAGGAGCACCGACTTGGCATCGACCGCGGCAATCTTGCCGCGCAATCGCACCGGACGATCGCGTTTCGTCACTTCGTCGTCCCCGGCTAATACGTCGCCGATCGTGGTCAGCGGATAGGCGTCGGGATTCGACCACGAGCCGGTCACGGAAATATTGCGCGCATCGGTCACCCACAGCGTGCCGATCACGCGATCGCCATTCGGATCGATCGCGGGCTCTGCGACCCCGGTCAATTTCGCGCGTTGCCCGAGGAGCCGTTCCGGCGCGCTGCCGCTCCAGTGCAGGATAACGGCGCGGGTGGAGAGGGCGCCTTCCGAAAGTTCGAGGACGACCGCCGATCCGTCGCGGCCGACGAAATCCACGACGCCTTCCATTGCCGACCAGACAAAGGCGTCGGCCGGCGCGAGCCGTTCGCCGGGGCGCACGGACCGGGCGGCAGGGAGCGCCCTGGCGCCCCGCGACTCGATTCGAACATCTTGTGGGAGGAGGGTGGCACCCAACGGTCGTGGCGCGCTCAGCAGGCTCACGCTGGGGATGACGCAGTTGGACCAGTATTCGCGCAGCACGGAGCCATCCGCCAACGAGGGGGCCGGTTCGCCGTCCCGTTTGCGGCCGCTCGGAATCCAGGGCGCCAAATAACGGCTGTCGATCACTTGCTGGCCGAATCCGGGTCCTTGCCAAGACACGCTCAAATGGTCGACGCCGCCCCGTTGTTCATGGAGAACTTCGAGGTAATAGCGTCGCCCCGCCTCGAGGTGAATGGGCGCCGACCGTTGGCCCGGGAGATGGCCCCAATCTTTTGGCTTCGTCCACGTGGCGACGTTGGCGATCAGCCGGGCCGAAACGGCTTGCGCATCCGTTCCAAGCCACAGCTCCGACGAATCGTCGCTCGCGATCCAGAAATCATAGACGCCGGTCTTGGGCGGAACGAGAAAACCTCGGATCCGCGCCACGTAGGTGCTGCCCCAATTGGAGGGTCCTTCGAGCGTGCGCAGATACTCGCGTCCGCTGGGCTGGAGTGGGTAGCGGGGGAACGTCGCGATCGCTGGTGCACTATCGGCGGCGAGGAGCGAAATGCGCTCCCCGGGCGCCACGTTGAGCGGAAGACCCGGGACTTCCAGCGCAAGTGCGCCATCGTCGTCTTGCACGATCAGGAGATGGCGCGGCTCGTGGTAGAGGGTGACCGTAGCCTGCAGATCCAGCGGGTGGGGCGCCCGCGGGTTCCACGCTTCGATCGCGCGAACCTCGCCCGTCGTCGTCAACGGCGGCGTCGTGGGATCGGACGCACCCGCCCGCGCTGCGAGCAGGAGAATGACGCTGCAACCCGCGATGGTTCGCATTGGGCGCCGGATGGAACGGGCCAAACGGAAGTACGGCTGCGCGAGCATGCGGGCAAGGTCGTGGCAGTGTCGGAGCCATGCGACAAGCACGCCGACTATGACTTTAGTTATAGCCGCGACATGACTTCCCGCGCGTTGAGCGCGCGACGGCGGCTATCGAGCCTCGGGAACAGCGCGAAGATGAGCGTTCCAGCTCCGCGAAATGCATCGCGCCCCCTTAAGCCTGACCCCATGGACACCTACACACCACGTCAGTCCTCGTTGCCGGCGCGTTCGTCGCGTTGGCTTCTTTCGCTCTGCGCCCTGGCGCTTGTGACCTCTCCGTTGTGCGGCCAGGCCGCATCGGCGGGGGCGAGCTCGGCCCAGACCAAGCCTAATGCCGATGCCGCTACCGCGACCGTCGCGCCCGACGAAAGTCCGGTCGTGCTGTCACCGTTCGAAGTGACCTCCACGAACGACGTCGGCTATGCCGCCTCCAATACGCTCGCGGGGAATCGCATCAACACGAACCTGCGCGACGTCGGTTCGGCGATCTCGGTCTACAATCAGCAATTTTTGAAAGACCTCGGCGCGTTCAACAACGAGACGCTGCTCCAATACGCGACGGGCGCCGAAGTCGGCGGCATCTACGGCAACATGTCCGGCGCGAACGGCGTACAGAGCACGCAGTTGGACGAGACGAGCAAATTCGTGGCGCCGAACACCAACACGCGCCTGCGCGGTTTGGCCGTGGCCGACAACACCATCGATTTCTTCCTCACGGACATCCCGTGGGACGGTTACAACATCGACCGCATCGATATCCAACGGGGCCCCAACGCCATTCTGTTCGGTCTCGGCCAGCCCGGCGGTATCGTCAATGCGAGTACGCGTCAGGCCGATCTGCGCCGCACCCACGGATCGGTCGAGGCGCGTTACAGCAGCTTCGATAGCCTGCGCACGACGCTGGACTTGAATTACGCGCTCGTGCCCAAGCAGGTCGCGCTGCGCCTCGATCTCCTGCGCAACAACGAGAAGTTCAAACAAAAGCCGGCGTATCAACGCGACGAGCGCCTTTACGGGGCAATTCGCATCGAGCCGGCGTTTCTGAATAAGAGCGGCTTCGCGCGTACGACGTTGCGGGCGAACTTCGAGAACGGCCACGTCCACAGCAATCGTCCGCGTTCCGTGCCGCCGGGCGACAGCACCTCCCCATGGTTTCAAACCGGCACGGTCGCCGGCTTTCTTTCGAATGGCACGCCGCAAACGTACAACAATCTCGCCCGCCTGGGCTTTGACGCGCGCGGCCTGCAGGACGGCAACATTGCCAACACGCTCAATCCCGACCGCGGCCAGTTTGTGCAGAACGTCACCCCGGTCGGCGGTGCGACCCAGCTGAATCCTTACTGGCAACCTTGGCTCGGCGGGCAGTTCGCCGCCGGATATTTCGGCAATCCCATGGCCATGTACGAGGGCGGCGCCAGCGTCCGCTACGCCAATTGGGAGCCGACGACGATTCGTGGAATCAACTCGAGCGGCGCGATCGATCAAAACATCGGCGGCATTCCCTTCAGCCGCATGTCGTCGGTCACGGGATATCGCGACTACTCGCGGAAAATCAACCTGCCGGGGGCCAAATTCGGACTGACCCGCAATCAGGTGATGACGGATCCGACGATCTTCGATTTCTACAATCAATTGATCGACGGCCCGAACAAGAAGGAGTGGCAAAACTTCCGCCGCTTCAGCGTCACGCTTTCGCAGACTGCCTTCAACGGCGACATCGCGGTCGAAGCATCGATCGACCGTCAGCGCTACGACAACGGGCAGCTGGTATTGATGACCGATAAAGCGCAGACGATCTTCGTCGACGTGATCAAGACGATGGCGGACGGCACCGTGAACCCGAACTTCGGGCGACCCTTCATCGCCGACTCGATCGGCAACAACCGCGTGACGTTTATCGATCGCTCGTCCGACCGTCTCACCGGCGTGCTGCAGCACGAGTTCGACCGCGGCAATAATCGCGACCACTTCTGGGCCAAGCTGATTGGCAAGCAATCGCTCACCGGGTTGTTCAACCGTGACGAACGCGAGTCCGATACCCGCGGCTTCATGCGCTGGAGCACCGATCTGGCGTACAAGGATTTCGTCTTCGGCCCGAGCACCGCGATCAACATCGACGACAGCCGGCGCGCGATTTACCCCGTGATTTATCTGGGGCCCTCCCTCGCGAATTCGACGTCGGCGGCGGGCGCCCAAATCCAAGCGCCGCAGTTCGAAATGCAGGCACCCAGCGGTGCCGTCCGTGTGTTCGACTCGACCTGGGCGCCCGCGGCCGGGGTGAACCCCGGCGATGTGTGGACCAACCCCGATTATCCGGTCGGCAACTCCCGTCGCACGTCGACGCAGTCGGAGAATCCGGCCAACTACAAAGGCTGGGGCAATATTCCGCTCACGACCATCGATTGGACGACGAACCGCGACGCGCTGACGACGAACGCGCAGCTGACGAAAACGCAGGTCAGCTCCAAGGCGCTCGTTTGGAACGGTTATCTTTGGAACCGCGCGCTCGTCGGCATGGTGGGTTGGCGGCACGATACGTCGAAGGCGTGGTCGTACACCGGCGTCCGTCTGCCATCGGGGCCGAGCTCGAACGGCAGCATCAATCTCGATTCGAATACCTATCGCCTGCCGGCCGCGTATCGCGATCGGATCGACGAGAGCTCGAAGAGCTGGAGCATCGTCGCTCACCTGACGCAGTTGGCGCCGAAACTACAGGTGCCCTTCGACCTGAGCCTTTTCTACAGCAAGTCGGAAAACTTCGCGGCGACGGCCGGCCGGGTCGGTCCGTTGAACGATCCGCTGGGGCCGCCGCGCGGTTTGACCAAGGACGCCGGTTTCACGATCGGCACCAAAGACGGCAAGTACTCGCTACGCGTGAATCGCTTCGACAGCCGTTCCGAACGGGCGAGCACCGGCGCGTTCAATTCATTCTACCTCTGGCAGTTCTTCACCGACTACCATCCCTGGTTCAATGTCTTCAAATACAAGATCGACACGAACAACTCCTTCGATCTTTCCGGCCCGCTTGGCCAGAATCCGACGCGGTGGCAGTGGACCGCGGCGGCAGGCCAGACCGATCAGCAGGCGCAAGCGGACGAAGCGGCGGCGATTACCGCGTGGGAAAAAATGATCGCGGCCGTGCCGAAGGACTTCTTTTCCGCGGCCAAGATCAACATCGATACGGTGGACCGGCTGACCTCCACCGCGCCCGCCGGCAATACGATCACCGAGAGCAATGTCTCGAAGGGTTACGAGATCGAGCTGCAAGCCAAGCCCACGCGCTCGTTGCGGCTCACCGCCAATCTCTCCAAGGCCGAGGCTCAGCGCAGCAATATCGGACCGGATTCGCTCGTGAGCCTGGTCGACGTCATCAACACGGCGTTGAACACCACGCCGGCCGGTCTCATGCGCAATAGCGCCGCGGGTACGGCGACGACGGCGTTGACGAACTGGAACAACAACTTCTACGCGCAATACGCGCCCGTAAAATTCAGCGAGAGCGTCGCGGTGCCGGAACTGCGGAAATATCACGCGAACCTCGTGGCGAATTACGATTTCCGCTCCGGCTTCTTGAAGGACGTTTCGGTCGGTGGCGCTTATCGCTGGATGAGCCGGGTCGTGATTGGATACCGGCCGATCTTTCTCGATTTCAGCGGCAAGCCGGCGGCGAATCCTCAGGTGGCGACGCTCTGGCGGCCCGATTACGATTCTCCATTCTACGGACCATCGGAAGGCTATCTCGATCTGTGGGTCGGCTACCGCCGGCAAATCTCGAAGAAGCTCGCGTGGCGCACGCAGCTCAATGTCCGCAACGTCGGCCGCGGAAATTACCTCATCCCGATCAACGTGCAGCCGGACGGAACGCCGGTGGGATATCGGATTGGGGCGACCCAAACGTGGAGCTTTAGCAACACGCTCGAATTCTAACGCGCACAAACGTGAACGGCCGCCGCGACCGCCCACGTCGCCCGCGGCCCGCGGGACCGGGGCGGGCGTTGGCTTTCTCGTTCACCGCGACGCGATCCGAGAGCTTTTTGGGGTATATGCGATAGCGCCCGTCGGCCGGTAGGCCGGCGGGCATTGCATTTTTGCAGGGCGCTGACTCGAGGTGGAAGGGTCGTGGCAATGTGGCCTCTCCGATCGCTTGAGTGTGGTTTGGCGTCGGAGCGCTCGGCACCGTCGTCGCGCCCATTGGCCGCGCTGACGCGAAATCCGCTTGCGCTACGTTCGCTCGGCCGGTTCGGTCGCGGCGTTCTTTGTCCATTCGAAACTTCCGATCAGCAGGGAAGGCCGTGCAAACCGGCCACAGTTGCGCTGCGGTAATGTGTCACGAACCCGCACCGCGCCCGCCATTGGCGGACGCGGGCAAGCCAGTCGAGTTCGCTCGGCGAAGGCGCGGGGGAGGTGCATTCCCCGCCCGGTTAGATGGACGCGTCGCGAGTATTCTCGCCGACAACGTCTCTCGGCCGCGCGAGGGGTGTGGAGCACAGAGTCCGAACATCTGCCCGGAAGGCTCACGCGTCGCGGCGCGATCTTTGCGCGCGCCGTTTCGCGAAAACTTCATCGCAAAAATGAAGCGTGAGAGCTGACCAGCGCTCCCGCGTTGGAATCGATGTGCTCGGCTTTCTCGCCGCACGCCAGAACACCACTGGCGGCGGTTAGATCGCTGCGCCGTCTTTCCGCGCGCCTCGCCGGTATCTGCTCTTTCCGCCTGCCAGCAGATACCATGTTCAACGTAATCCTTCCGGCGCGCGTGGCGCGTCGTGTCCTCGCTTTGGCGACGGCGCTCGGTGCGCTGTTGCCCCTAAATGCCCAAGATCCGGGATCCGGGTCTGGCTCGCTCGCCCGCAGCTCCGGCGGCGATATCGTCGTGCTGCCTCCGGCCCTCGAGGTAGTGCACCTCGATCAATTCGTCACGACTGCGACCCGCACGCTGACGCCGCGCGAACGCATTGGCTCGGCGGTTGACCGAACCTCCGCGGAGCAGCTTGCGCAGCGCCAAATCACCTCGTTGAACGACGCCCTCGGCACGTTGGCGGGGACGCCGGCTTTCACCTCGGGCGCGACCGGCGGGGCCACTTCGCTCTTCACGCGCGGGGCGAATTCGAACCAGACCTTGTTCCTGGTCGATGGCATTCGGCTCAACGACCCCAACACCGATTATCAAGTCTTCCTGGGCGGCGCGTCGCTCGGCGCGTTCGACACGCTGGAAATCGCGCGCGGGCCCCAGAGCACGTTGTACGGCGCCGAAGCGATCGGCGGCGTCGTCGCCATTCGCACCGAGCGCGGCACGGGCTTGCCCACGGCGCGGGTCGGGGTCGAGGGCGGTAGCTTCGGCACAATCGCGGGTTCTGTCGCCAGTCAGGGCACCGCCGGAGTCAACGGCTGGAGCTTTTCGGCCCGTGGCGCGCATACCGACAACGAGCGGGCGAATAACCGTTTCAATGCCGCGAACGTCGCGTTGCGCCTGGATCGACAGGTCATGCCGCATATCGACATCGGCGCCACCGTCCGGTGGCTCGATAGCGAGCTTGGCTCGCCGAGCGACCGGTTCGCGAACGATCCGAACAATCGCGAAGCCGAAAGCAATCTGCTCGCGACCGCCTTTGTCGACGCGAGGCTCGGCGACGCCTGGAAGGTCCATGCCGTCCTGGGCGGACAGGATCGTCGCTATATCAACGATATGCCGACGCCGAACCCGCCGTACGGCTCGCCGGCCGCGAAGACCGTGATCGTAAATCGCCGCGGCGTTTTCGACGGGCAAACGACGTTTACGGGCATCGCCCGTCATCGCATCACCGGCGGGCTCACGGCCGAGGCGAATGCGACCCGCAACACGGGCTTTGGCGCGATCGACAAGAAACAAGCCTTGGTCGCCCTGTTCGCCCAAGACGAAGTGGCGCTCACCGACCGGCTCTACGTCACCGCCGGCTTGCGACACGACGACTTCGATGCCGCGGGTCAAGCCACGACCGGGCGCGCCACGGTTGCCTGGCTGCTGTGCCCGGCGGTGAAAGCTCGCGCGAGCTATGGCACCGGCTTTCGCGCGCCGAGCTTTCTCGAATTATACGGGCGGGCCCTGCCATTTTACGTCGGTAATCCGAAGGTCGGTCCGGAGCGCAACCGCGGTTTTGACGCGGGTCTCGATTATTATCTCCCCCAGAATCGCGGCACGTTGAGCGTGACGTGGTTCGATTTGGAGTTCACGAACCTCATCGATTCGGTGTTCAACGCGTATCCCACGCCGTCGACGGTGCAGAATGTCGGCCGGGCGCGGACGCAAGGCGTCGAGCTGAGCGCGCAGGTCAAGCTGTCTCGCGCGCTCGCGGCCAGCGCAAGCTATGCCTATCTCGACGCGCAGTCGTTAACGCCGACCGGGCATGTGCGGCTGCTGCGGCGCCCCCGACACCAGGTTTCGGCCGATGCGCATTACGATTTTGGAGGCGGTGTGATTGCCGGAGCGGGACTGCAGTACGTGGGTCGACGCGACGATGTGGACGCGCAATTCTTCTACACGCTCACGGCTGGCGGCTATACGGTCGCTCGAGCCTATGTCGGTTGGGCCGCGACGGCCAACCTGACCTTGAAGGCACGCCTGGAAAACGCGTTGGATCGCACCTACGAGCCGGTGAACGGTTTCCCGGCGCTGGGGCTAGGGGCCTTTGTGGGCGCGGAATGGCGATTCTGAGAACGTCGTTCACTCGTCGGCACGGCCTTACGCCGCGAAGCATCGCCGCATGGCTGACGTTGGAACGCACGGCTCGCCGGCATGGCGAGCCCTGGTTAAGAATGGCGTGAAGGCGCTCGGGTGTCCTCGGGCGCCGCGCCCAAAAAAAGCCGGTCGGAGACCGGCTCTACTTCCACGGACGACGGAGTTTAGGCCTCGTCGAATTTGCGGGCGAACAAGCCTTCCAATTCGGTCAGCATCGCGGTGGCGTCGTCGCCGGTGACGATGAACTTCACCTTCGAGCCTTTGCCGGCGGCGAGCATCATCAATCCCATGATGCTCTTCCCGTTCACCTGTTCCTCGTCCTTTTCGACGAAGACCTCCGACTTAAATTTGTTGGTGATCCGAACGATCATGGCAGCGGGGCGGGCGTGAATTCCCATCTTGTTCTGCACGACCAGCTCCTTGGTGAGGGGTTGGACTGCAGGTGTGGCATCGCTTTTGTTCATGTCGTCGAAAAAGACCGGCCAAAATCCGGATCCAGGCACTGGCTTGCAACCTAAAAACCGTCGCTCAGGCTGCGTCGCAATGTCACAGACCGCGATTATCGTCCCGTGTCGCTTGGAATCTACGCGATTCCCCCGCAAGCTGTTACATAAGATCAAGGGAAAGCCTCTTCTCCTTTGGGTGGCGGAGCGGATTTCTACGCAGACGCCCGAAATTCCGTTGTGGTTCGCGGTCGACGACGGACTGCTGCGGGACTGCCTGGCGACGGCCGGATTCCGCGTTTTGATGACCAGCACGGCCCACCAAAGCGGCACCGACCGGCTGGCCGAAGCGAATCGGACCGTAGGCGCGGAGCACGTGATCAATGTCCAGGCTGACGAACCGCTGGTCACCGGGGCGCAAATCCGGGCGTTGGCCTCGCTCTTGGCGAGTGGAGTGCCGATGGCTACCCTTGGCACGCGATTTCGCAGCGCCGCCGACTTCGCGAATCCCAACCAAGTGAAGGTCGTGCTCGCCCCCGGGGCCCGCCGTGCGCTCTTTTTCTCCCGTGCTCCCATCCCGTTCGCGCGCGATCGCGCGGGCAAAGTCGACGATGCCTGGGTGGCCGCCAACCCCTGTTACAAGCATCTTGGGCTCTATGGGTATCGCGCCGATTTGCTCGAGAAGTTTGCGAAGCTGCCCTTGGGCAAGCTGGAGCAAATCGAAAAACTCGAACAGCTGCGCGTCTTGGAGAACGGCTATGAAATCGCGTGCGACGTGACGGACGACCCGACCATTGGCGTCGATACGCCGGAAGACGCGGTGAAGTTCGAGGAAATGCTGAAACGCTGAAAGTGTTTCCGCGTTTCCGCTGCGACGGTGTCGCCGCTCAGATTTTGCCTGCTTTGCGCGCCTCGACCATCTTGTAGAAGTCGACGAAGAGGGGATCGGCGTCGTTCGGTCCGGGCGCGGCTTCGGGGTGATACTGCACGCTGAAAATCGGCAGCTTGGTGTGGCGGAGCCCTTCGACCGTTTGGTCGTTGAGATTGATCTCCGTGATCTTCGCGCCCCGATTTTCGATCGATTTCGCATCGGTCGCGAAGCCGTGGTTCTGCGCCGTGATGGAAACCTTCCCCGTCTCCAAATTCTTCACCGGTTGGTTTCCGCCGCGATGGCCGAACTTCAGCTTGAACGTCGAACCGCCCAGCGCGTGCGTGATGATCTGGTGGCCGAGGCAAATGCCGAAAATCGGGAATTCCTCGAGCAATCCCGTGACGGTTTTGTGAATGTACGGCAGCGCGGCCGGATCGCCGGGGCCGTTCGAGAGAAAGACGGCGTCCGGGTTTTGCTCGCGAATTTGCTCCGCCGTCGCGCGAGCCGGGAACACTTGCACTTCGAAGCCGTGATTCACGAGCTTGCGGAAAATCGAATGCTTCGCCCCGAAGTCGAAGGCGGCGACGCGGAATTTTTTCACCGGCACGCCCGGCGCATTCATCGTCGTGCCGACCGGAAAGTAGGGTTGGTTGTGATTTGCCGGATCGTCGGGCTGCCAGATGAAGGGCGCCGTGCACGTCACATCCTTCACGTAATCTGCGCCGGCCATATCTCGCCAGCTGCGCGCCGTACGAAGCGCCTCTTCGTCGCTTAGGCCGGTGGTGCTGAGACAGCACTTCATCGCCCCATCGACCCGCAACTTTTTGGTGAGGGCGCGCGTGTCGACTTCGCTGATGCCCGGGATGCCGTACTTCTTCAGGTAGTCGTCCAGCGAAAGCTTGCTCCGCCAATTGCTGACGACCGGAGAGAGTTCGCGGATCACGAAGCCGGTGCATTTCGGAATCGTGGCTTCAGTGTCCTCATCGTTCACGCCGTAGTTGCCGATCTGAACGGCAGTCATCGTGACGATTTGGCCGAAGTAAGACGGATCGGTCAGGATTTCCTGATAACCCGTCATCGACGTGTTGAACACGCATTCGCCGGAGACCGTGGCGGCGGCGCCAAAGGCACGACCGCGGAAGATCGAGCCATCCTCAAGGGCGAGAATTGCGGGCTTGAACGTGGGCATTAAAGCCCAACGAAAAACCGTGTCCCATCAGGTGCCAAGTGGTTTCGCAGAAAAGTTTCGGCCCGGCGCGAGGCCAGCCCGGATTTGCCCGCGATCACGCAAATCGACGCGAATTTCAAACGCCCGAACGACCAGCCCACTCAACACCCGAATCGCACGAAAGTGGCCTTGGCGCTCGCCGCTCTGCAGCGGCTACCGCTTGAGGTTTGGGTGATCTGTGGGTCATTCGGTTCGGGTCGATTCGCGCGAATCCGCGCGATTCGCGGACAAACGTCGGCGTCCTCGGCGTGTCAGAATAGGTCGGTTAGGCGCCTAATTAGTTTGGTCCGGCCATTTGACAGCAGAGGGGCGGCCCATTTCCTGTCTGCCAAACTCATGTCGTACAACGAAGACCGCGCGGCCTGGTTCGAAGGCCAGGGACTTTGGCAGCACATTCCGGAAAGCAATTGGCGCGACTGGACGTGGCAGCTGAAGAATCGGATCACGACCATCGAGCAGCTCGAACAATTCATGACGCTCACGCCGGAGGAGCGGGCGGGGTGCGAACACGCGAATCAGAAACTGGCGCTCGCGATCACGCCGTATTTTTTCAACCTCATCGACCGCAACGATCCGGATTGCCCAATCCGCAAGCAGGTTATCCCGCGGGCGAACGAGATGATCGTGTCCGAGGGGGAAATGCTCGACTCGTTGGGAGAGGACTCCCATTCGCCGGTCCCGGGCCTGGTGCATCGTTATCCCGATCGCGTGCTGTTTCTCGTCACGGACCGGTGCGCGGCGTACTGCCGGTATTGCACGCGTAGCCGGCTGGTCTCGAACGCGCAGGATTACAACTTCCACCCGGAGTACGAGCAGGGCTTGCGCTACATCGAGGCGCATCCCGAGATTCGCGACGTTTTGCTGTCGGGCGGCGACCCGCTGCTGCTTTCCGATAAGAAACTCGAGCACTTGCTGGCGCGTCTCCGGGCGATCAAGCACGTCGAGTTCATCCGGATCGGATCGCGGATTCCCGTGTTTCTGCCGCAACGGATTACCCCCGAGCTCTGCGAAATTTTCAAAAAATACGGGCCGATTTGGATGAGCATCCACGTGAATCATCCGAAGGAATGCACCGCCGAGCTGCGACAGGCGACGGAGCGGCTGTCATTTGCCGGCGTCCCGTTGGGCAATCAGAGCGTGCTGCTTCGCGGCGTGAACGACGACGCAGACGTCATGAAAGCGCTCGTGCATCGGCTGCTGCGGATGCGCGTTCGGCCGTACTATCTGTACCAGATGGATCTCATCACTGGCGGTGCGCACTTCAAAGTGGATGTGCGGAAAGGCATCGAGATCATCCGCGCGCTTCGCGGTCACACGACGGGCTATGCCGTGCCCCAATACGTGATCGACGCTCCCGGTGGCGGCGGGAAGGTGCCGATCAATCCCGATTACATCGAGAAGGTCGACGACGACGAAATTGTCTTTCGAAATTACGAAGGCGACACGTACCGGTACCCGTTGAAGGCATCGCCGAAGAAAGTGGCACAGGTGGCCGCTCCAAACGAGTTGCCCGTGCCCGTGGTGGAGTAATCGCGGGCACTTTCGCCGGGAGGATGGGCGACGAGCACAAGAGGATCGTCGTTTAAAGCCACCGTTTCCGGCCCGGCGCGACTTTCGTGCGACGATCGAAAATTGGTCCGCAGATAATGCGTAACTATCGTTAAATTCAGCGGGTTGCGGAATCTCAAAAAATCTGCAGATATTTTTGAGCGTTTTGAATTCGGCCGCGTTTATCTCCCCGTAGTCAGCACTGTCCTTGAGGACGGTGAATGTTTGTAGTTCTTACGGTTTGCTTGGTGTTAGGTCACACGGGCCGCCTCCCATAAGGGGGCGGCTCTTGTGTTTCCGGCAGTCGCGGATGCCGGAAATCGAAGGCGAGCTCGGAGCGCTCGGCCCGCGTGCGACTAATTTTGCGCGATGCGGCGCCGGCTCAGGAGCCAAGCGTCGAACGACCATTTGCCGGGGCCAAAGGCGAACACGATCGATGTCGCCAGCAGAAACAAAAATGGCGTCGCCGCGGTGAACTTGTCGGTGTCGCTCACCAGGGCGAACAGCGCATCGCGTTCCGCCGTCGCATACGCGACGAGCAAGGTGACGATCAACGGCACCGCCGCCAGGCGCGAAAAAAGACCGGCGAGCAATAAGAGTCCGCCGACGCATTCGACTGAGCCCGCAATCGCGGCATTGGCCTTGGGCAGCGGAAGGTTCAACCCGCTGAAGAACTCCGCGGTGCGATCGAGATGGAGCAGTTTGCCGCGCCCGGTCAGAAAGAACGACCAGCCCCACCAAAGCCGAATCAGCAGCAGCAAGGCGGACTGCAGTCGGTCGCCGACGCGCGTGACGAGTTGCACGAAGTTCGTGAGAGTATTCATAGCGTTAAACGGAGCCGCGGGCGATCGCCCGGCTCGTTCGAATGAGAGCGCCGAACTCGCCGTTTATTTCCGAGTGCGACGCTCGCGACGGCACAGCCAGCCCAGCTCGGTCCAGGTGGCGAACCATTCGCGTATTTGGTCCGCGGTGACGCGCGATCCGGCGGCGCCGACGGCCTGGGCGAGCGTTCGCCCCGCCTGCAACGCCTGAAGGATGTCGAACGCCGCGGCATCGAGGCGCTTGTAGTAGAGTCGATTTCGGTAGCGATGAACGGCGATAAACACCGCCTCGCGCCGCGGGGTCGCAATCCGCCGCAACGCTTCGGCGGGGTGGTTTTCGCCCGCGGTGTTGCTGGCTGCTTCGCGCGCCGCTTCCCGTTGCTTCACGGCGATCACAAAAGAATCCACCGGCCAACCGACCGCGAGCAGGGAGAGATGCGGTTGCAGCGCGAGCCGCAATCGCGCCGGGGGCGAATCCGCGATGTCGTCAGGCGTGAGCGGCGGACACGAGGCGGCGTCGAACGCCTGCGTTTGGGCCCATTCGAAGCGCGCGATGGCGTGGGCAAGCTCGGTCCGGCGGGCCGTCCAGCGCGGTTCTTCGCGGACGAACTGCGGCAGGCGCTCGCACAGATTGCGCAGTGTAAAATGCCGGGACGGATATTTGGTGAGGTAGGCCTCCACGAAGGCGGCGAACCGTTTTTCCCCAAGCAACGCCCGGAGCCCCGGACAGTCTTCATACACGCTCTCGGTGAGCCGATTCCAGTAGCACCGCGCGTAAATCTGCAGCCGTTCGACCGCCGTGAGCCGCGCATTCGGTTTGATGAACTCGGAAACGACCTCCGCGGTTGGTCGGCCATCGCGCCATTGCGGCGCCACGGAATCGTCGCCATGCGCCAGCGGCCGCACGATGACATGGGTCATCAAACGCTGCAACGCCCGCAGGTCTTGGCGGGTGCGCAGCCGTTTGGGCGCGTGGGCAACAGGCGGCTTCAATCCGACCGGAACGTGCTGCGCCGCTCGAGCCATCGCAGTCATCGCGTCTTTGTCAGCGTCTTCGCTTTTCGCGCCTCACGTGCGCCATGGATGAACTGGTTCGCTTTGAGCGCTTCGTCGTGCACTTCCTGAAACGACGGAATCTTGTCGTCCCATTCGAGCAGCGTGGCCGTCACGCCGCAGCGCTGCGTGGCATGGGCGTACAGCTTCCAGACGGGATCGAGCACGGGGTGATCGTGCGTATCGAGAATGTATTTTTCGAACTTGGTGTGCCCCGCCACATGCATCTGGCCGACCCGATGGTGCGGCACGCCGTCGATATAGGCGTAGGGATCGAAGTCGTGGTTCTTCGACGACACATAAATATTGTTCACGTCGAGCAGGATTCCACAGTCGGCGCGTTCGACCACTTCGGTGAGAAACTCCCATTCGGTCATCTCGCTGACGTGATATTCGGCGTAGCTCGATACGTTTTCCACGCAGATGGGGACTTCGAGATAGTCGCGCACCGCGCGAATTTTTTCCGCGGTATGCTTCGCGGCGGTGAACGTGTACGGCATCGGCAGCAAATCGTGCGTGTACGTGCCATCGACGCTGCCCCAACAGAGATGATCGGAAAGCCACGGCGTCTTGGTGCGCTTTACGAGCGTCTTCAATCGCTTTAGGTGCGCGCGGTCGGGCTTGTCGGTCGAGCCGAAATACAACGACACGCCGTGCTGCACGACCCGGTATTGTTCCAGGATCTCATCGAGCACCTCGAGCGGACGACCGCCGTCCACGAGGTAGTTTTCGGAAATGATCTCGAACCAATCGACCACTGGCTTGCGCTCGAGGATATGGCCGTAGTGCGGCACGCGCAGACCAATGCCAATGCCGTAGTCGGTGTAGGCGTTGAAACGATTGCCGGGCATGGGAGGCGGGGTGGGGCGCTTTGCCGGCAGGGCGGTGAAGGCCCCGCCGAGAAAGTTTGCGGATAAAGCCGGCCTCCTGGCGGCCGGCCAATCCAGAACTTCGCTCCGACGTTAGCCGGTCTTCTTCGTGTCGTCTTTCTTGTCGTCGGTGCCGCTCTTCGCGCTGCAGCCGTTTTTGCTATTGCAGCCGCTCTTCGCCTTGCAGCTTTCCTTGGCCTTGCAGCTCTCTTTGGCTTTGCAGCCATCCTTCGACTTGCAGCCGTCTTTGCTCTTACAGCCGTTCTTGTCTTTGGGCGTTTCCTTCGCGCTGTCGGTCGTGCCGGCTTTTTCGTCGGCGGCGAGCGTGCGGGTCGCAAGCGAACCGGCATAGAGGCCGGCGACGGCCGCGGCGGTGATGAGGAGGCGGGTGGATTTATTCATGAGGTATGTAGATTGCGAACACCCGGTCCGAATGAAGATGGCCGGGACGTTCATGGGAGTGTCTACGGACGAACTTATTCCGCGGACGCATCTTTTTTTGTCCGTTGCACGGGTCGCACCGCGCCGGATGCCCCGAAACGACGCGTTTACACGACCCGGTCGATCATCGGCTGGCCGGTCGTGAAGGCGGTGAGATTGCGCAGGAAGTGTTTCACGATGGCCGTATCCTGGTCAGCCCGTCCACCGGCAGTGTGAGGCGTGATGTAGCAATTCGGGGTCGTCCACAATGGATCGTGCGACGGGAGCGGCTCGACCTCGAAGACGTCGAGATAGGCCTCGCCGATTCGGCCGGAGCGCAGCGCCTCGGCCAGCGCGCGCTGATCCACGGTCGTGCCGCGGCCGACGTTGTAGAAACGCGCGCCCGGTTTGAAGCAAGCGAGTCGTCGCGCGTTGATATAGTTCCGCGTGCTATCGTTCTCGGGCAATATGTTCACCACGTGATCGGCCTCCGCGAGCGCGCTGCTCACCGCTTCCTCGGGGATGATGCGGACGCCGCGTTCGCTGCGAATCTGACGGCGGACCGCGATGAGGTGGGGGTGAAAGGGCGCGAGAAGCTCCGTCAACCGCCGGCCGATCGCACCATAACCGAGCAGCAGGACGGTTTGGCCGTTGAGCAACCGGGAATCGTAGCGGCGTTCCGTATAGTGCCAGGACTGGTCCGTCAGCTGGTCGCGGTACGACGCGAGCAAGCGGCGGCCGAAGGCGAGCATCATCGCGAGGACGTGCTGCGCGCACGATTCGGCAAACACCTCCGACATGTTCGTGAACGCTTGGCGCCGCGCGCTGAAGGTTTCGCGAAATTCCGGGGTGTCGTAGCGCGTGTAGCCCGCCGTGGTGACTTCAACCCACCGCAGGCGCTCGAGCTTGAGGCATTGCGCGGGGTCCGGCTGCCCGAACGCGATGTCCGCCTCGGCCAGCGCCGGGTCGGGCTTGTTGGCCGTGAGCACGTTTGCCGCGGCCTGCGAGGAGACGATCAGCCGGTGTTCGCGCGTGCCCGCGAGGAGGAGCTTCGTATCCGACTCGGAAAATTTCGCCCCGCACCAAATCGTCAATGCCATGGCCGTGAAATCAGTTCGTTCGATTATTCGGTTTCCGAGAACTCGCACAACGTGTGCACCGCCAAGCCGGCGGCGCGCAATTTGGCGGAGCCGCCAAGCTCGGGCAGATCGATCACCGCGGCGACGCCGACCACTTCGCCGCCGAGCTGACGGAAGAGCTGCGCGGCGGCGAGCAGCGTTCCGCCCGTCGCGATCAGATCGTCGACGATCAGAATGCGTTCGCCGGCTTTGCAGGCATCGGCATGGATCTCGATCGTCGCCGTGCCATACTCCAGGGCGTAGTCGGCTGAAACGGTTTTGAACGGCAGTTTCCCTTTTTTTCGGACGAGCGCGAACGGCTGATGCGTTTCGTAGGCGACGGCGCCGCCTAGAATGAAACCGCGGGCATCGACCGCCGCGATACGGTCGGCGCGCAGACGCCGCGTCTCGTCGGCCAAGGCGTGCACCATCGCACGAAACGCCTCGGGATCGCCGAACAGCGTGGTGACGTCGCGGAAATTAACCTTCGGCTTTGGCCAATCGCTGACCGTGCGCACAAGGGCTTTCAGAAATGAGGCGAGCTCGGGTGGGTTCATGCGGCAAAGAGGAGTGAACGGAAGGCACGCGGAAGGAAAGCGAATGATAAGGTCGTGAAACTCCGCCCGGTTGGGCGCCGATGACTCACCACCAGCGGTGCGCCGCGGCCGCGTGCAACGCGTCGTCGAGCGGGGCCAATGCCGGATGCCACATCCGTTCCCATTCGAGACTGACGGTCCCGGTAAAGTGGTCCGCGAAGAGCGCCGAGCGTAGTGGCGCCATGGGAAACTCGCCCGCGCCGGGCAAGACGTACTGGAAGGGAGGCGCGGGTGGCGGCGCCGACGCGCTGTCTTTCACGTGAATGTGGACGACGTGCTGCTGAATCGCGCGCCATGTCACAACGGGATCCTCGCTGCCGCGCTTCCAGGTGTGATGCGAGTCCCACAAAATCGCGGTGTGCGGTGCGGCCACGGCAAATTCCTCGATGATCGCGGCCGTGAAGAACCGATCGTGCGTCTCCACCATGATGTCGACGCGATAGCCGCGTTCCGCGCGTAGTGCGCGCCACCACTGCACGGCCGATGCCGCCGCCGCAATCGCCGCGCTCGCGGAAAGGGCCGCTCCGCCTTCGAAGACGCGCAGCCACCGAATGCCGGCGGCCTCGGCCCAAGGGACGAACCCGAGGAATTTCTCGCGTTCGTCCGTGTTGGCGTCCGCGAGATGCAGCGAGGTGTCGAGCGAAACGAGCCGGATGCCCAATCGGCGCGCCGCGACCGCGAAGCGCGCCGGCGTGCCGAACTCGGCGATGAAATACGACGGCAGGTCGACCGTGCCGCCGAGTGCGCGTAGTTCGAGCCCGTTGACGTGGTGACGTTGCGCGAGCGCCGCCGCGGTGGGCAAATCGGCCTGCGGGCAGCCGAGGGTGGAAAACGCGCGATCCATTGCCGCGAGCATGGACCCGGTGCTCGCGCGAACAAACGCAATTCATCGCCCGCCCGACGAACGCGCGCATAAAAAAGCACCGCGGATCCGGCGGACCCGCGGTGCGAATGCGTCGCGATTACTTGCTTCGATTGATATGCGCCAGCTGAGCCGCCGTGAGCACGCCGCGCGCTTGCGCCAACGAGAGCAACTGCTGCTCCAGCCCGCGAGCGTGGTCAGCCCGGGCTTGCGCGCCGCGGTTCAACTCGACCGTTGCGTGGTGCACCACGAAATCGGCCACCTCCGGGTCGATCGTAGAGCGATTGCGGACCGCGATCCCGCGATAGCCAAGACCCCCGCGAGCCGGAGCCGCCATCGGCGCGGCCGCGGGCAACGACTTGGCTGAAGCGAGCAGCGAATGGATTTCCGCCGGATCGGTGATCGTGAACACGGGGTTGCGGCGGCCCGAGAAGATCATGATCTCGACCTCGAGCACATTCGGATTCAACGGCGCCGCGGCGAGCATCGTCGCGGAGAATGCCAGCAATGCGGTAATAAGAGCGAATAAGTTCTTTTTCATGGGAAACGATTAATAGATGTTGGCGTGACCTTGGCCCTGCGCGCAGTCGGATGGCGTGAAGAAGTAGCCCCAGAACTCGTTGTAATCGCCCCGGTCGGCCGTCTCCGGATTCGTAATGAGCAAGCCCGATTCGTCGTAATTTCTCGCCTCCGTGCCGCCGGGCTTATGCGACCAACGGCCATCGCTGTCCTGCCGATACCAGTGGAAGTCCACATCGGGCCAGATCACCAACGCGATTTTGGTTTTCCCTTCCGGCGAAACCGCCCCGGCCGTCGTGGGCTCGAGTCCATCCCAGATCGCCCCGTTGCTTACTTCCTGACCGTTGATGTCGTTATACATGTGGCCGCTCGCCAAGCCCGGCTGCGCAAACGTATCGGTCCGGCGGTTATTGGCGTAGTTGTAGCAGTTGTTGTTGTACTGAATCGTTCCGCCGTCGTTCCAGTAGTTCGGCTCGTAAGCCGGGGTGCAGTAAGTCGTGCCCGGGACGACGACGATTTTGTAACCGCTGGTCCACGCCGGCGTGCTGGCCGTCGCGCCCGCACTATCCACGGCGTCGGTCCAAAAATACCAATCGCCCGTGCTGTTCAGCGTGAACGTGCGGTTGACCGAACCGCTGCTCCCCGATTGCGCGACGTAGTTGCCGCCGTTGTTGTCGTGATAGCCGGTGCTGGCGTTGTAAGCGTGGTAGCGAATGCCGCTCAGATTCGCGTCGGGATCCGTCGCGCTGAAGGTCACTGTGACATTGGTGTTCACGGAGACGCTCGAGCCGTTCGGGCGCCCCGAAACGGTCACCGCTGCCGCGGGAGGATTGTTCGGCGGCGGCGGCGGCGCGCCTGACCCGTCGATGACGCCGTAGACCCGTTGCGTGTAGCCGCCGCAATACGTCCCGCCATCGATGGCGCTCGAATTGGGGATGGCGACATTCGATAGAAACGTGGTGCCGTATTGCCCGTCGTTGTACTTGTTGAACTCCCAAATTTCCACCGATTCGGCGATCCACTGCGTGCCTACCTTGTGGATATTCCACAAGCGAAGGTAGATCTCCGCTTCGCCGATAAAACTATGAGAATTGGCATTGATGCCGCCGTAGTTCGCCCAAGCCTCGGCATAAATGTCGCCGCCGACGACGGTGTCGGCCGCGATTTGGATGTCGTAGCGCGCGAAGCCGCGGGCATCGAGATTCACGGTCGTGTAACCGACGAACTGCTCGGCGCGGACATGGGTGCCGGCGAGCACGGCTAGGCAAAGAGTCGCTAACAAGCGACGAAGGTTGAGGTTTATCATCTATATTCCTCCTGTACGGGTTATATACTTACCGAACGCGGTAAGCGTCTCGTCGCCTACTCGCGCTCGCTGTGATGTAATGCAACACGGTGGCGCGTCACATATTGACTGACAGTCAGAATGTTATATTGAAGCGCCTCCTGGCGCAGGGGTAAACACCCACGACATTGCAAAATGCACCGTGTATTGCGATATAAGGCAATAATTACCGCCGTGTATAGGTGGGAAAAATAACGCGCCGCCCGGCAGGCGCGCGCACGCTCGAGGCACGGTGCGCGGCCCTGGTTTCGGATCCGCCCGTCGAAGTCCTCAATTCCGGCTTGTGCTGGGCTTCCGGCCATGCGCCTTCTCGGACGGCGTATGAACTCGCTTATTCGTTCGTTGCAGCGATTCGAGGCGCCAGGCGTGTTCAATCCCTGGCGCGAGGCGGACCCGTTGGACGCGGCGCGGGGTGCCCCGCAGCAGCGGGTGGCCCGCTTGCGTGCGCATTTCGAATGCGAGCCCAGCGTTTTACTCGTGGGTGAAGCCGCCGGCTATCAAGGCTGCCACTTTTCGGGGATTCCGTTCACGAATGAAAAGTTGATCCTCGCGGGGGCGATTCCGCGAGTGACGTCCCCGGTGCGTCTGACGACGCGGGAACGCCCGTGGTGCGAGCCGTCTGCCACGATCGTCTGGGGTACCTTGCGACAACTCGGAATCGCGGATCGCACCGTGTTATGGAACACCTTCGCCTGGCATCCCCACAAGCCCGGCAATCGGTTGTCGAACCGGCCGCCCACGCGCCAGGAACTCGAAAACGGGGTCGAAATCCTACGCGCCGTGTTGCGTCACTTCGCGGCCATCCCCGTCGTGCCGGTCGGGCAGGTCGCGGCGCGAACGTTGCAGTCGTTGGGCGTGCGGGCCCTCGCGCCCGTTCGTCATCCCGCCATGGGTGGAGCGACGGCGTTTCGCGAGGGTATGCGCGCCGTTTGCCGGTCGTTCGTTCCCGCGGGGCGTCAGGCCAGCTGACGCCCTCTCCAGAGGTGCGAGCCCCGCTCGGCGGGGGGCTCTGTCACCGACGCCGGCCGCTGCCTCAGTTCGCGACGGGCCGAATCGAAATGCTTTTCAGCTGCGTCGGCTCGCGGCCGATGACGATCGCTTTGTGCTCGCCGGCCTTGAGCGTAAATTTCTTCGGGACGAATTCGTCGCTGTTCGAATCGCCGTTGCCGCGCCAGCTCACGACGCGTTCTTCGAATCCTTTCGTGACGTCCATGTCCCAAATCATGAGCGGGTCTTCGGGCTGGGCGTCGATATTGAGGTAGAACGAATTCGAGTCCTCATCCGCGGCATTGACGATCGCGTGGATCACATAGGTTCCATCCTTGGGCACGGAGAGCTTGAAGATCGCTTTGCCGCCTTCGGGCAACTCCGTCTTGTCCGGTTGCGAGATCGCGCCGTCTTTCAAAACGAGAGGCGCCGTAATTTGCGCGGCCGAAGCGGGGATCGCGGCGGTAGCCGTTTCCTGGTCCGATTTCGGGGTGGGCTTGGTCGCGGATTCTTCGGCCGGCAGCGAGCCGACGACGGCGAGGGAAAGGGCGAGCCAGAGAGCAGCACGTTTTTTCATGGGGAGACCTTGCGTACGATGTGCCCGCGGCCGAGTAAACGAAATACGTGGCTTGGAAGGGGAGGAATACCTCTACCGGATGAGCGGGAGACCGCAGCGCGCGCCGCTCCGCGACGATGGGTCGAGCGCATACGGTACTTGGGTTGTTTAAAACTTTAATTCTTCACTTGAACCGAGTTCGAACCTGGGACGTATATTGGTCCCAATTATGGCGCGTGCATCTACCGATCAAAATGCGGCGCTGCAGCGTCTCGCCGCGGCCTTTCGTCTGGCGGCTGCAGAAATCGACCGCGGCGGACCCGAAGTGGAGACTGAAGCCTTGAAAAAGCTTCCGGCGGCACTCGGGTATTCCTCGCCCTTGGATTTTCTGTGGGCGTTTCGCACCGCCAACGGGCTGCGCACGCGCCGAACGATTCTCACCCCGCGCAAGGTTCAAGTGTTGATTCGCCGCACTCTGGCGGGCGACAGCCGCCATGAGATCGCGGCCACCCTCGGCATCTCGCCGCAGACGGTCAGCAATATGCGGGTTCGGCTCGGGCTGAATCCGCGTTCGCGCAAACGCTGACGCCCGGCGGCGACCCGTCGCGGATCAGGTGTTGGCGTCTTCGCCCGCTTTCGCGGCGCCGCCGTTGGCCGGCAAGTGGTGAGGGAGAACGATATAATAGTTCATCAGCCACCAGCTCCGGGACGACCGGTAAAAGAGCGCGGGAAACAGAACCGCGCCGATGAGCGCCACGACGACGGCGGTCGTGGTGCCAATGACATGTTTATATGCGAGCAATGCAACCGGCAGAAGGAAGCAAACGAGCGTGACGCCGTAGTTGAGCGAAAGGGAGCCGAGGTAAAAGCCCTCGTCTTTATCCCGCTCGATCGGCAAGCCGCACGCGGGGCATGCACGATTCACTTCGAACAATGTGCCCGGTTTGAACAGCGTGCGGCCGCCGCAATTCGGGCATCGATTCGTCAGCCCGCGGGCAACGATCTGACCTCGGGTGACTTTGAGCGCGGAAGCCATACGCGTCATCGCTAAGTAACAAGCGCCTCGGCGCAAGTAGCAACCAAAGCGACGATCGTTGGCGTCGGCGTGCGAGGCGGGATCGGCCGGAACCGGCGAAAAAAAAGCGGCCCGGGTGGGCCGCTTCGAAAGAGGAACCGAGACTTCGTCGCGGCTGCTTATTGACCGACTTGAAAGCGCACGAAACGGCGAACCTGAAGGTTCTCGCCGATCTTGGCGATTTGGGTGGTCAGCAGCTCCTTGACGGTCTTCTCCGGCTGCTTGACGAACGGCTGATCGAGCAAGCAGACGGTCGAGTAGTACTTCTCGAGCTTGCCCTCGACGATCTTCTGCACGGCGGCCGGCGGCTTGCCCTGCACTTGGGCGGCGGCGATGTCGCGCTCCTTCTGGAGCTCGGCTTCGGGAACGTCTTCGCGGCTCACGTACGACGGGCTGGCGGCGGCGATTTGCAGGCACAGGTCCTTCACGAAAACGCGGAAGTCTTCGTTGCGGGCCACGAAATCGGTCTCGCAGTTGACCTCGATCAACACGCCGACTTTGCCGCCGACGTGAATGTACGACTCGATGACGCCTTCCTTCGTGGCGCGATCCTTCTTCTTGTCCGCCGAGGCGGCGCCCTTCTTGCGCAGGATCGTGATGGCTTCCTCGACGTTGCCGTTCGCTTCGGCGAGAGCTTTTTTGCAATCGAGCAGACCGGCGCCGGTTTTTTCGCGCAGGTCGGCGACCATCTGGGCCGTGATAGGTGTAGCGGTAGATGTGCTCATGGAATTTGAAGTAATGAGGTGCGAGGTGTACGCAGCGAGCTGGAGCGGAGATGCCCCAGCGGGTGGGGCGATGATCGAGCTCGTTGCTCCTTCGTCGCCGCCCGCGACTCGCTACGGTTTCCTCATTCCGCCTTGACCGCGGGCTTCTTGGCGCGGACCAGCTTCTTCTTGGCGGCGCTCGGCGCGGCCTCGGTTTCGCCCTCGACGAGCGGAACAACTTCCGGCGGCAGTTCGACGCGGGACAGGTCGACTTCTCCGGCGGCGGTCGTGCTCGTCTCGCCTTGCGCGGCCTTGAGATCCGCGGCGCCGCGTTGCGCCCGACGGGTGTCGCGCTGCGAAAGGCCGTTCTGAATCGCGGCCGCGATCGTCTCGACGATGATGCGGATGGACTTCACGGCGTCGTCGTTGCCGGGAATCGGATGCGAGACCGTCGACGGATCGGAATTCGTGTCGACGATCGCCACGCACGGGATGCCGGCGCGCGCCGCTTCGGCGACCGCGATCTTGTGGTGATTGACGTCGATGACGAACATCGCGGAGGGCAGGCCGCCCATGTCGGCGATGCCGCTGAAATTCTTCTGCATGCGGGTCATCTCGCGCTTGATGGCGGATTCTTCCTTGCGGGGGAGCTTCGAGAGCTCGCCGCTCGTTTCCATCGCTTGGTACTTCTTGTACTTGGCGATCGATTTCTTGACCGTCTCGTAATTGGTCAGCGTGCCGCCGAGCCAGCGGTCGACGACCATCGGCATGTTAACGGAAGCCGCCGCTTCGCGGACGATTTCCTTGGCTTGGCGCTTGGTGCCGACGAAGAGGACGTTGCCGCCGTTGCCGACCGTTTCTTCGAGGAATTGGGCGGCCTTGACCAGCGCTTCGTGGGTCTTGCCGAGGTCGATGATGGTGACGCCTTGCCGGTGATCGAAGATGAACGGCTTGGAGCGCGGATTCCAGCGCTTGGTCTGGTGACCGAAGTGAACACCTGCGTCGAGCAGGTCTTTGGGCGTGATGCTGATGGGCATGATGATCTATGTATCTGGCGACACACAGGTCGGCCGAAGGGCCGCCTTGCGATCGATGGATGTGAGTTGTTTGGTTTTTCTCCGGCTCACCGTGAGACGAAGAGCCGGCTAACACACCGAACGGATTTCGTGCTGGCAAGAGTGAAGTAGGGGAAAAAATCGAGAAAGGCGTTGACAGCCGAAGCGTCGGACGAAACGTTCCGCGTTCCTTTGTTGCAGGGTGGAGCAGCCTGGTAGCTCGTCAGGCTCATAACCTGAAGGTCGTTGGTTCAAATCCAACCCCTGCACCCAATTTGAAAAGCCCTCGGCCCAAGCCGAGGGCTTTTTGCTGCCTGCGTTACGGGGATTCGAACCCCTCGGCCTGCAGCCGCAGCGGCGATCCAGCCGCCGGCCGCCGACCTTGCACCGCTTTCGAAGCGGTTCAGCTCCCCAACAGGGCTTTTGCCGATAGCGCCGAGAAGTGCCGGACGTCGCCGTTTCTTCACTCGGTGGAGTCGGTCGCCAGAGAGATAATCCATCAAAATAGAATAATTATCTAAGATAACTCATCTATTTTGATGAATTATCTCACGAGGAACCGGTCCAGTTCGTTGTGCCCGTTAAGGCCGCCGCTGCCCTTTCTGTCGCGAAACGCCTACGGGAGGAGCGCTTGCGACTTGGGCGGACGGAGGCGGAAATCGCTGCCGCGGCGGGAGTGTCGACGGTCACGCTTTATCGTTTCGAGCGTTCCGGCGCGATTACGCTCGATCGGCTTCTCGCACTCGCTGCCGTGCTCGGTATGAGCGTCGAACTCAACGCGGTCACCGTCGGCGGTCGCGCCAAATCCACGCGCGAGTCACGCGCGCCGCCGCGGCGTACGACACCCGAAGCCATCACACGCGCCAGGGGCATTGCCGCCGACGAATGCCACGGCGCAAACGCCATCGCCGGTGGCGTCGCGGCCGCCGTCGACAGGTCCGAGCACCGCGGCCGCGCCTGCGCCGCGCGCGGTTGATTTCCCAGGCGGTGGGCGCCGCCCTGCAGCAATATCGCGACGCGATTCTTCGGTGGGTGGGCGTGATCGTGAACAATCGGCTCAGCAACTATACTGCGTTCACCCCGACGCAGAACGTGATGCATGCGCAGCACGTGGAGGAGGGCGGCCGGACCGCGTTTTTCGCCGCCGTCGAAAGTGAGCTTCGTCGCTGGAATGCCCAGACGTGCGCTTCGTTCGGCATCGATCCCCAGCGTTTGGCCAGCTGGCAAGAAATCTGGCGCCCCGAGCTGGGCATCGTCGATCCCGCTGCCTAAGCACGTTTCTTGGAAACATCCGAGCGCTCGCGCCGATCCGCTGTAGTCAGGAGTCCGTGCGGCGCTCAGCCGATCGCTTCCGCCGCATTGGTCGCGGCGTAATATATTCCGGAAAAATGCGCGGCGCCCCTTGAAATCGCGCGCGGTTCAGCCGTTGAACCTCGTGAATGGACCTCTCCCATAAAGTTTATCGATAGCGGATCATGTGACCGCAATTGTCTCACCCCTGGTGCTAAAGTCGTTACTCCATGTCACCGCCCGCGTCTGATCGCCTCATGCTCATCGCTTCGTCCTTTTCGCGGGGAAAAATGTCGCTCGTAAGCACGATGCAACTGTCGTCGTCAAGCGCGCCGTTTACCCCGAAATTGGGTATTTCGAGATTTGCCGACGTTGTCGCGTTTCAGTGACGTGACGTTCAACGTCCTCTTCATCCATTGCTCCAGCATCGCTCCACCTGTCCGCGCCCTGTCACTTCCGTGCATCGCCCCGACCGATTGTCGGCGACCAACGGTATGACACGGTGCGCGATTGCCTGAGCGATTCGTCCCCTCCGTCTTTCCAGCCCTTTTCACATCCAGCTTCACCGTCGCTTGCGCGATATCGACCGCGCGAGCGATCGGACACTTTCCATGAAATATACCAGCTCCCTGTTTTTCGCTGCCTTTGTCCTTGGAGCGGCGCTCGCGTCGGCGCAATCGTCGACGCCTTTGGCGTTGCCGACGGGCGGTCGACCGCCAGCGCGCATCAACGATGCATCGCCTGCTTCGGCACCGGCCGTCTCGCCGGCGCTGCGGCAACAGGCGAATGCCGCGCTCGAAAACTGGAAGACCGCGGAAAGCGGCGCCGCGTTCGCCCCCGGCCTGACTTACGTGAACGGCAAGCCTGCTTTGATGCTCGTGACCTCGAGCACCGAGCCGGCGGCGACGAAATTGAATCGCAAGCGCGCCATCGTGACGGCGTGCGA
>CBINOT010000018.1:0-46839 GCA_966252355.1 uncultured Opitutus sp.
ACATTGCCATGCATATCGTAAAGGCCCCAGGCATTGGGCGCCTTGCCACCCACCGGATGCGTCCTGCCAGCGGCGTTACGGGCGTACCATGCGTAGTCGGCGGCATGCGTGGCTTCCGCGCCGAAACTCCACGTGGTCGCCGCGCCGGCGCGGCACGCATATTCCCATTCCGCCTCGGTGGGCAGCACGAACCGGCGCCCCGTCTGCGCCGAAAGCTTTGCCAAAAAGCGGCGGCAATCGCTCCAACTCACGGTGTCGACCGGCAATTTCGCGCCTTTAGTCCGGCTCGGATTGGCACCCATGACCTGCTGCCATTGCTCCTGCGTGACTTCGCATTCGCCGAGATAAAACGGCTCGTCGATGGTCACCCGATGGCGCGGCCATTCGTCCGCCTCGCCGGTGTCTGCCGGCGAGCCCATCAGGAATGGGCCAGCGGGAATCAGCACGAAGTTCATCGCGATGCCACCCCCAAGATCGATCGCGAGGGCCTTCGGTCGCGTCGATGACGCGTCGCCGACCGCAGGTTCGCCGCGCGCCATCACGTGGCATGCGATACCGATCGCGGCGACCAGTGCGACCGCCCGCCACCTGGGTCTTGCTATCGTTCGAATTGCCATGAGCACAACTAGGCTCGCGCCTCTGCGTCGTCGAAGGACAGTCGACGCGAGAAGCTGGCCCGACCCCCTATGTCGGGCCAGCAGTCACGTATCTCAATCTCTAACCACTACGGGACCGTGATCTCGTCGATATTGCCGAGATCATTGCCCGTAGAATTGAATTGAATCGAATTCGTCGTGTTGTTGTTGAGCGTGATGCTCACGTTGAGCGTCGCCCAGGTGCTCCACGAGCCGGTGGGGTTGAAGGTAATCGACGAGGTGACGCCGTTCACCGTGATCGTGCCGGTGCGGCCGGTCGTGCCGCCGTTGGCATAGCGGATGGCAAGGCTCTTCGCGCCTCCGCCGTTCCCGTCGACGTTGTTGAACGTGAGCGTGCCACCGCTGGCCGGGAAGTTCGCGAAGCCCGTGCCGTTGTAGCCGCTGTTGTTGGTATCGATCGTCACCCCGCCGCCGAGCACGGCGGATTCAGCCTGGTACGTGTCGCTCGTCGGCGACGCGGCTTGGAAACAACCCATGCCCGCGAGATCGCTGCCGCTGACCAGGCGCATGAAGGTAATATTAGGCAGCGAACCATCGGATTGCCGCGCGGTCGTGATTTGGGTCGGATCGGTGCTCTGGAAATCCGCGCTGCTGACCGTCACACTGGAATTCCACGAATTGTTGCTCACAATCGTGCCGCTCTCGTTGAGGTTTGCCACGAGCGTGCCGACATACGCGATGTTGTTATGCATGACCTCCCGGGTGCCGGCGATGTCGGTGCGGTCGGTGGAGCTTGCCTGCTCGAGCATGTTATAGTCGGCGTTCCGGTTATTATAGGAGGTATTGTTCGTCCAATCCGCCGCCTTGCCCGGCTGGTGATTCGCATAGAAGCCGTTCGAATTATTATTGGCCGAGAGGCAGAACTTCACGATGTGCGACGGCATCGGGCTGGCCACCGGACCGGTCAGGCCGTAGCCGCCGACCTTGAAGCCGTTGGAATCGCCGCCGGCCGTCATATTGTAGGCCCAGCAATGATCGAACACGACCTGCGCCGAAGTCGAAATGCAGTCGTACCCGTCGTCGCTGTTGTGCCAGGAGCGGCAGCCGGTGAACGTCACGGCGAAGGCGTGCGCGCCAAAGCCGTCCGTATTGCCGACAGAGGTGCTCGTGGGCCCGATGTTGTTGTACGAATCGCAATTCGTGCAGGAACCGGAACCGTCAGTCGTAAAGTAGAAGCCATTGGCGGCGTTGTCGTGACAGACCACGCGGTCGAAATGGGCGTTGCCCTGAATGCGGAAACACTCGGATTGCTTCTGCGTGCCGACCGGAACTCCGGTGACCTGAAAACCGCGGAAGGTCACGTTGCTGACGCCGGCAGCGATATGAAAGCCCGCGACGCGCTTCGCAGTCGTGATGCTCGAAAAATTAAAGATCGGAGTCTCGCCGGTGAAGGCGGCATACGTGATCCCGCTCTTCGTGATATCGTGCACGAAGTTGTAATTACTGTCGCTGCCGGCGATGGTGAAGCTGCTGTAGGTACCGCCGCGCAGCAGGACGGTGTCGCCCGAGCCGGCGATGGACTGCGCTTTCGTGATGCTGCGGAAGGGCGAGGACTGCGTGCCGGAGTTGCTGTCGCTGCCGGTGGGAGAAACATAATACGTGGCCGCAAACGCGGAAAACGGCGCAAGCGCGGCAAGGGACGCAGCCGCGAGGGCCCGGCGCGAAGCCAGGAAGGAAAAGGAAAATGGATTCATAGGAGGGGTGGAGGTAGCCGAAAATCGTCGAAGCGAGACCGGAAAAAAGGCACTTCGCGTCCCATGACGCGAAGTGCCCGCGAAGCTCTAATCAAGGAACGGTGATCTCGTCGATGTTGCCGAGGTCGTTGCCGTTCGAAGCGAACTGAATCGTGTTCGTGGTACTGTTATTGAGCGTGATGTTCACGTTCATCGTCACCCACGTGTTCCACGCGCCGGTGGGGTTGAATGTGATCGACGAGGTGACGCCGTTCACCGTGATCGTGCCGGTGCGGCCAGTGGTGCCGCCGTTGGCATAGCGGATCGCGAGGCTCTTCGTGCCGCCGCCATTGCCGTCGACGTTATTGAACGTGAGCGTGCCGCCGCTGGCCGGGAAGTTCGCGAAGCCCGTGCCGTTGTAGCCGCCGTTGTTGCTGTCGATCGTCACACCGCCCGCTAGCACGGCCGACTCGGCTTGGTACGTGTCGCCGGTGGATGCAACGGTGCTGCCGGTCAGTTCCCAGTCGTCGACGTCGAGCCAGCCGCTGCTCGATTCGATGCCGATCTGGATGGAGCCGTTCGTCACATTGATGTTGGAGATGCTGCGTTGCGTCCACGTCGACACGGCGGTGTTCAGATTCGTGTTGAGCTGAGAGCCGCCGTAATTGCGGGCGAACATGCGGCAGGTGGTCTGGCCGCCAGCGCTGCGGTGCCATACTTTAAGCGTATATACGCCATTCGGCACCGAGAGCGTCTGGGTGGTCGTCGCGCTGCCGGTATGATGGAAGAAGAAATCCCCCGTGTGGCCATCGGCGCTGCCGCCGGCGTTGCCGGAGTTCGCCGTCGTGGTCCAACCCGCGACCGTGCTTTGGAGCACGCGATCCGCCTCATACGAGGGATTCAGCGCGTAGTTGTTGCCCGCGGCGACGCTCCATGTGCCGGCGCTGACGTTCAGATCCCATTTGGTGAGCGAATTGAAGATCGGCGTGGAGCCGCTGAAGGTCACCGGGCACCATTGATTGTAGCCGAGGCCGTTGCCGGCGAAGTCAGACCAGCGGTCGCCGCCGAAGATCACGGTCGTGCCCTGCGAGCCTGTCACAGTGACGAACAAGCCGGTCTGCGTGACGTGGCAGAAATCGTTGTCCGTGTTCACCATGATACCTTCGGAACCGTACGGGCCCATGATATTCGTCGCACTGATGTAGTAGCAGTGGGACGCGTTCCAACCGTGGAGGTCCGACGAGCAGAAGTAGTAACGGCCGTTGTATTTGAACATGCAGTTGCCCTCGCGTCCCGTGCCGCCGCCGATCCGGACCGCCGTTTGGGTGCCAATGCCGTTCGAATTGAACTTGGCGACATACCAGTTCGAGCGTCCGCTGGAGCTGGAAGCGATAAGATAGGGCGTGCCGTCCGTGTCGACGAAGACCGACTGATCGCCCGTGGTGTCATTAACCACCCCGGGGACGGGATACTGCACGGTGACCATGGTAAAGTTCGCCGTGGGCGTGCTGCCGGTGAGGTATATATTTCCGCCGTTGCCGAAGTATTGCGCGACGCAAACGTACTTCGCCGTGGAGGCGTTGTAGAACACACCGACGCGTCCGAACCAGCCGGGATTGCCGACGCCAGGCGTGCTCGGAGTGACGATGTTGTTTTCGAACTTCCAATTGACGAGGTCGGTCGAGCTGTAACAGGTGACGGCAGCGAAGCTCGTGTCCCCGTTTTGGCCGGCGCTCGGGTTATTGGCGTAGGTGACGGCGCCGTTGTATTTCACGCCGTACCAGTAGTAGGTGGAGCCGACCTTGAGGACGCCACCGCCCTGCGAATAGATTCGATTGCCGCTGGTGTCTTTCCAGAAGACGTCGTTGGTGATGGTCGCAGCAACGCCGACATTGACGACGGCGAGAAGCGCGACAGTGAAGGCGCCGACGATGGCGCGGAGACGGGGGGTACGAACAAAAGGACTAATCATGACGAACGATAGTGATAGGGAGGGTGTGTTTTCTTAGGGTGGAAACGACCGGCGGCGCGGAGCGCGATGCACGTCGTGAGGGGAAAGGCGGTGACGGAGCCCGCGAGGACTTAGTGAGGGTGAATTCGGACTTCGGAGTTTGGGGTTTGGCGTTCGGAGCTGGAGTGAGGGTCTGGTATCTGGGGCGGGAACGGGAGGCGGCGGCAGGCGCCTCAGGTTCGAGGGTCTCGAGACAAAGTGTCCGCCTCTCCGCCGATCCACTCGCCAGCGGTGCGCGGATCGCGATTCATCCAAGCGGCCGCGATCGCATCGAGGAGGCGCACGCGGCGGTGCTCGCGGAGCAATGCATGCGCGAACGACACGGCGGCCAGCGAGTTGATGGCGAGGACTTCGCGATCTATATCGGCGAGAAAATTCTGCGTCCATTCGTCGTTCCGGAGCTGCGCGCAGGGGCCCGCACCCGGCGCAGCCGAACCGAAACGGCCATCACTTAGCTTATTGGTCGATGGCGGGTTCGACTCCTGAAACGGGATTGGAGCACGAGGTCCGGCGACTAGCCGCGAAAGCGGAGCAGCCAGGACGACGGCAACAAAAAGCAGCAAAAGCGTCATGCTCGGACAGGGGTACGCAGGGGTGAGCGGCGGCGATCAAGGCCGGCGATGGATGGTTAGCAAACAGTTTTTAGGAACATAAAAGAGTTACATGATTCCCTTGACCACGTCGCCGGGAATCCTCTGATGCGGCGCGAGCCGTGGGATTTTGGGTTCTGGATTCTTGATTTCGGACGGAGTCGAGCGCCCCTGAGTCGCTCGCCGCAGTACCTACCTGAGGCACGTCATCTCACGGCCGGTCTGCGCGGGGCTCACCCGGAAGACACGGAAGAATCAGCGGAGCGCGGCGACTGCAGAGGTCGGATGGGTCCTTCGCGTTGCTCAGGATGACAAGCGTCTGTGGAAGAAATTCGCGTGGATTCGTGTCATTCGCGGGCCGACGGTCTGAAGTCTTCCGTGGCGTCCGTGTGGTCCGCAGGCTCCTTCACGGCGCCGTACGAATAACACACCCGGCGTTCGGCCACCGCTCTCCAGAGGGGGCTTCGAAGGTTCCGCCGGGCGTGGTTAAAAAAATCGCCACATTTCGTGTGCGGTTTTGGGTTCGGCTGCTGAATGCTCAACAAACGTTTCGATGTCCTGACAAACGCAATGACCAGCGATCATGATTTGTTGCGCCAATTCGCAGCGACTCGGGACGAGGCTTGCTTCGCCGAGGTCGTGCAACGCCATCTCGGCTTCGTTTACGCGGTGTGCCGGCGTCGGCTGGCGCGATGCGCATGGCGCCGAGGACGCGGCCCAGGCGGTGTTCATCGCGCTCGCCCGCAAGGCCGGCTCGGTCGCCGCAGCGCCCAGCGTCGCCGGCTGGCTGCATCGCAGCGCCTGCTACGAAACGAACAATCTGATGCGCGGCCAATTCAATCGGCGCTCGCGCGAAACCGAAGCGCATCGGCTCGGCACGATCTCGGCGGACTCCGGCCAGGCATTCGAAGGCCTCGAGCGCGTGCTCGACGATGTCTTGTGCGAGCTGCCCGAAAGCGACCGCGAGGCGATCCTCGCGCGGTTCTTCGCCGGCAAAAGCTACGCGGAACTTGGCGCGCTGTTACGCGCGAGCGAAAACGCCGCCCGCATGCGGGTCGATCGTGCGCTCGGCAAGCTGCGCGATCGGCTGCAGCGACGCGGCGTGACCTCCACCGCAGCCGCCCTTGCGGGCGCCCTGCCAGGCTATTCGGCCGTGCCGGCGCCGCCGGGCTTCGCGCCCATGGTGACCAAGGCGTCGCTGGCCGGATTGGCGACCATGGCGGTCAGCGCCGGCTTGATCGGTTTTATGAGCATCGGAAAAATCGCCACGACCGTGGCCGTTTTGGCGGTCCTCGGCGGACTCGCGTATCAGTTTCACCACGCTTCGGCCTTGGAGGCCGAACTCGCGACGGCCCGCGCGGAATCGGCTGCCGCAATGAAACAAGCGGCGGCCATCGAGCACGAAATCGCCGAAATTAAACGACCGCGTTCAAGCGTGACGGTGGCGACCACAAGCGCTCCGGCCGCAGTCACGACGGCCGCGCCACCGCCGGCGCCTCCCCCGCCAGTGCCGGGAGTTACGCCCGGAGCCCGAAAGGCTGGGCCAAGAATGGCAGTGCCACCGAGCTCTATGAAGTGGGCGTCGACGCGAACCAGACATGGGGCGGAATGCCGAGCGCGTACGCCAAGTCGATCGGAGAAGCCAACGGCAAGTTTGGCGGCATGATGCAAACCATCTCGGCCGACGCGTACCGCGATCAGCGCATCAAGCTCACGGGCTGGATCAAAACGGAAGAGGCGGAGAATGGCGGAAACCTGTGGCTGCGCATCGATGGCCAAGAAAACGGAAAAAGCCTGCGGTTCGACAACATGAATGGGCGCGCCCCGAAAGGCACCACCGAGTGGGAAGAACATTCCATCGTCCTCGACGTTCCGCCGGATGCGACCCGCGTCAATTACGGCTTTTTCGTTTCCGGCAAAGGCAAGATGTGGGTCAACGGCGTGACGATTACGCCGGTCGGCAAAGAGGTGCCGACGACGGATCTGCTCGCGAAGAAGCCGGCACCTTTGCCGAAGACGCCGGTGAACTTGGGCTTCTCGTCGCCCACGCCCAATTGAGTGGCGGCGGCGGAACACAGAGGTCGGATGGATCCTTCGCTTTGCTCAGGATGACAAACGTTTGAGTGGAACGGGAAGCGAACGAAGGCTGGGCGCTCGGGCCTGCGCTCGATCCGCGTGGATTCTCGAGGTTCGCGAGAAACCAAGCTGGCGTCGTTTGGCGCTAACGCTGAAATGCGCGGATGCCTTTGCCGCTTCGCGCCGCGACATGATTCGTTACGTGGACAGTTTTCAGGAACTCCTCGGCACGCCATTCGCGGAGGGCGTCAACGCACTGTGCTGGCGGCGTGTGCTCGCCGGCGACTTTTCGAAAATCGTCGCGAGCCTTGGGGCAGGCGAAGGCATCGTCGGCCTCGACGAAGATCGGTTGCACGCGCTGCCCTTGGACGCCATGGGCCGCGCGAGCGTCGCATGCATGCTCGAGGATCTCGGCGATTGCAGTCGCACGGGCTCACGCCCGAGCTGAATTGCATTTACAGCTACCCGCTTGACGAAGACGACGAGGCATATCCCACGGACGTCTTCTCGTTTCACGCCGATCGCGCGCCGATCGCCGCGGATACCTGGCTTTGCACGTACCATGGCGCGCCGAGCGAGGGCTTGCCCAATACCCAAGCGCGACGACGCGTCGACGACCCGGCGATGCGGCGAGAGCTGCTGCGTCGGTTTGGGGGGAACGACGATGCGGAGTTCGCGGCCTACTTGGAGGAAACATGCCATGACCTCCATTATCATCCGTTGCCGCGCGCGCGGCCCTTTTGCTTCGGCGTCGGCAATCTTTGGCGGATCGCGGTCGATTATCCGGGCAATCCCGTGCCGCCGTGCATCCATCGCGCGCCGCGCACGCGGCCGGGAGATTCGCCGCGGCTGCTGTTGATCAGTTGATGGAGCGCAGAGCGGACGACGTGGCCCACGAAACGGTCAGCCGGTTTGCCCAAGGATCACACGGAGGACACGGAAAAGCGGGCGACAGGCGGGGACCGATGAGTCGATGGATCTTTCGCGTTGCGCAGGATGACAGGCGCGTGAGCGGCACCGAGCGCGAGGAAACGGACGAAGGCTTGGATGGTCGCTCGAGTGTTCGTTCTGCGGTGATCGATCCGCATCGATTCGCGTCATTCGCGGGAAATCCGAGCCAGTTTCCTTTCGTGTCGTTCGTGTTGTTTCGCGGGCAATGAGCGACGGCGCAACTTGCTTCGCGCGCGGAACGCGTAACCTAAAGAGACAATTCACGATGACACCGAAGAACACCATTTGCCTCTGGTTCGACAAAGATGCCGAAGAAGCGGCGCGCTTTTACGCGAAGACCTTTCCGAATAGCAAAGTCACCGCGGTGCATAAAGCGCCGGGCGATTATCCGAGCGGCAAGGCAGGCGACATCCTCACCGTCGAGTTCACCGTCTTGGGCATTCCCTGTCTGGGGCTCAATGGCGGGCCGGTGTTCAAACATAGCGAAGCGTTCTCGTTTCAGGTCGCGACGGATAATCAGGAAGAAACGGACCGCTACTGGAACGCCATCGTCGGCAATGGCGGCCAAGAGAGCGAATGCGGCTGGTGCAAGGATCGCTGGGGCTTGTCGTGGCAGATCACCCCACGAGCACTCACGGAAGCGATCGCCGCCGGCGGCGGGGAAGCGAAGCGCGCTTTCGACGCCATGATGACGATGCGCAAGATCGACGTCGCCGCCATCGAAGCGGCGCGGCGCGGGAAATAGTAGTTCATACATCAGCTTGTAATCGGAGCCGCCGGCTCCGCCCAATGCGTGCGCCACTTCGCTGCACGAGCGACAGGGGCCCGCGGCCGCGTTCGGATCGGATCGCGCACGCAGATGCCGCGCTGCATACTATAGCATAGGACAACACTATCGTGTCCGAATATGAACGCTCGGCTCTATGGCAAAATCGCGCACGATTAAAGTCGCCAGCGTACCGCGCGAGACGCACGCTCCGAGCTTCCCCACTTCTTTAGATCTTCGCGTTGGAAGGTCTGCCGCCTCCTCTCGCGGAAAAGTACGATCAACATCCCGGCAGTTCTCATCCACAAAACATATGAAGCTCCAAACCCCGACAGCGTCTCAAACCAATCGTATGCCGACGGGCGATAACGTTTTCGTGCAGGATATCGCCTGCGACGCGACCCCGCTGGATAGCGTAAATGCGGCCGATGCGAAAAAGGCCGGCGCGCGCGACGCCAAGAAAAAGAAAAAGGTCTAAAGGCGTATTCGAGTCTCGGCTCGCCCACGTATTACCTCGGCGGAATAGCATCATGCTTTCCGCCGTTTTTCATGCTCGCGATTTGGACCGGGACTGGGTGGCGGCCTCGGACGGCTGGACCGCGGGGCAGAGCTTTATCCACCCCTACGCCAACCCCGCCCTTCACGCCGCGCTGCTCGTTTCTCCTCGGCGAATTGCGGCCATCGTACGCGAGCGCATCGGCGGCACGCCGGTGCCAGAAACGCATCGCGGGCAAATCTCGTGCGCCGAAGACGAGCTGGATGCCGCGCTGCTCGAATCGCGAGCTTGGCCGCTCGAGTTCCTGGAAGTTCTAGTTTCGCGATCCCCAACCGAGCGCAGCGTGAGCTTGCGGTGCGGCCAATGGGGAACCGCTCCGGTCTATCTTACGGCAAACGGGGAAAGCCTGCGCGTGGATTGGAACGCGACGCGATTGTATCCTCACCTTCGTTCGTCCGCGCTCGATCCCGGCTTGGCCGCTGAGTACGTGATGGGATTCGATCAACCGTATTCGCGCCGCACCGTCTTCCCCGGAATGTGGCGATTGACGGAACGCTCGGTGGCGACGTGGCGACCGGGCCAGGAACATCCGGAGGTCGCCTACCCTCCGCCGGTCCCGCGCGCGCGGCCCGGACGCCTCGCTCCGGGCGCCGACGTGGCCGGCACCTTTCGCGAAATTCTCTGCGCTTCGATGCGACGCTGGTGCGACGAAGCCGTCGGCCTCACTGCGGTGGAGTTGAGTGGAGGACTCGACTCGTCGATCGTGACGGCGGGTGCCGCCGAACTCGCCGGCGCTCCCGTGCATTCGTTCGGACTCATTATGCCCGGACCGGCGGGCGCGTTTCAGTGGGCGCGACGGCAGGCGGTGATCGATCGCTTCGGCTTGGTGGACCGAACGCTGCCGGCGATCGCCCACCCGCCCTTCGGTCCAACGAGCCGCCGCGTACGCGAGCGCTGCGTCGTACCGTGGGATGAATTCTACGCCGAAGCCGTCGGCGCCATGCTCGGACTAGCGTCCGAGACCGGAGCCACGATGATTTTCACCGGCATGGGCGGCGACGAACTTTGCTCGCTCCGCCCCGAAGAAAAGGCCGCCACCAAGAAACGGGACTCGAACGAGCCTCCCGTTGAAATCGAGTTTCCGCCCTTTGCGACCGGTCTCCTGCGCGAAGTCTATTCCAGCCGGCTGGCGCGGCTCGATACGGCGCCGCAATCGTTGCTTTATACATCGACCCTGGAGTCGGCGGCGGCGGTTTCGACCCTATATCTAAGTGCCGGCATCTGGCCGGTAAGCCCGCTCTGCACACCGGAGCTGGTCGAATTCTGTCGGCGGCTTCCGCAAGAATGGCGGCGCGAACGCGTCCTGCACCGGGAGGTATTGACGTCGTTTGGGTATCCGGCGCTGGTGACACATCCGCAGCCGGAAACGCTCGAGCACTTCGACGACGTGATGAACCATGCGCTGCGCGAAGCCTCGGCCGACGCGATTACGGAACTCTTCCGCGCGCCGCGCTTGGCGGAGCAAGGCTTGGTTGACGGCCCGGCGCTCGCCGCGACCTACGCCAGCTTTCGCGGCGGCGACATGCGCCACTACGATTTCCTGCTCGGCACGCTCATGCTGGAGCTGACGCTACGGTCGCTCGAGCATCAGCGATCGGGCGATAGTACCAACGAAAGCTAGACGGCGGGAGGGGCTTTGCGCCCTGACTTTATCGCGCGCGAAATCGGTCAGCAGGCAGCGTCGCACAACGTTTAGGTCCAGCCGTGTGTGCATCCCGCGTACGTAGTTTATGCAATATCCCGCGGTGAAACGCGCGAATGGTGAAAGCAACTTGACGGAGTAAGAGCCTAGGGGAAAATCCCCACTCGCTCGTCTCCAGACATTTCCAGCTCCGGTCGTCGTGCGCCATCGATGCCTTCGAGGCCGGCTGCGGTGAGTAGACCCTCCAGCTTACAACCCCTATGCTCCAGCTCCCCTGTTGTGTACGAACTGTGCGTTCGCTCGCGCTCCTTAGCCTCGTGTTTGCCACGGCCGGCGCCAAGCTAGCCGCCCAAGGCGCCGCGTACCTCGCGAACTTCGAGACCGCAGCCGGCTACACCAGCGGACCAATGGTCACGCAAGGCCGTTGGACCGTCGGACCTGGCTCCGCCACCATCATAGGCAGCGACAAAGTTTCGGGGGCGCAGTCGCTACTCGTAGGCACCGGGTCGACGGTGAATGCCGACGTCAGCGGCACGCATACGGGGCATATTGTCTTCGTCGATTTGTTTCTGCGGCCGGTTGCCACCGCGGACGCTGCGACCACAACCGTGCTGAGCACAGATCAGGTTGCGGTGCGGTTCATGCGCGAAAACGCCGTCGGGGTCTTGTACTATCGAGACGGCGACAGCGCAGGGAACGGAACATGGAAGTCGACCGGGATTTCCATTCCTTTGGCGCCGGATGGCAAAGCGACCGAGTGGATTCGGCTCACGTTGCGCGAAGATTACGCGGCGCACCGATCCGATCTCTATATTCGCGGGAGCTTGATCGCCTGCCGCATCGGGGCGTTGGATAATACGGCGCCAGATCTGCGCCACCTGACCATTGCCGGCGGCGCGGGCGCGGAAACAGGAGTCGACGACGTCTACGCGGGACCCGACAACCCGCTTTTCGCGGACGTAAATCGCAACGGCATCGACGACGCCTGGGAGACACGGTGGAATTTGAGCCTCGCCAACGACAATCGCGGCGACGACCCCGACGCGGACGGCGCCACGAATCTCGAGGAATTCATGCGCGATACCGACCCGAGCACGGGCGCGCACACGCTCACCTTGAGCAATCCGGAAACCGCAGGCATCGCCGGATTCCGGCCCTTGTGGGACACACCGGTTTCACTTGCGGAGTTGCCGATCGCAGCATCAACCGGCAGCGGCCCGGTCCGCTATACCGTAGCCGAACCGGGACGCCATGACTATGGCGTCGCCCCGACAGTTTACTGGCAGTCCGGTCCAAATCGGCCCGACATGACGGTGCCGGCAGGTTTGGTCTTCGACGCAATTCACCGGAGCGTACTCGTCCGTTTTCCGACGGCATCGCAGCAGATCGCGGCGGAGGTCAAACGAGGATTCCGGATCAAGAAGGTCGAATTGCAATTGCAGCTGAACGATTCGGGACCTGACACCGATCCGGTCGACCCGACCGGCGGCACCCACATTCGGAAGGGCACGGAATTTTGGCCGGAATCCTACCGACCCGCGAGCGGCTTATCGTTCCTCGGCCAGAGCTGGCTGAATACGGCGCCGCGCTGGCATGCTGTGGCTTGGTTTCTGCGCAAGCCCTGGGCCAGCGACTCGTCGTACGGCCCGACGTTCAACGCGAATATCAACGGCGCCTCGTATTGGGAAAAGTATGGGGCTCAAGGCGCATCCGACCGATTCCCGTTTTCGCTCGCAACGGAAGTGTCCTCCGCCAATCCAGACGGTCGCGTCGATTTGACGGCCGCGATCGCCTCGGCGTCCGGCGGCCTGGGCGGCGCACTCGGCGACCGGCTCGATATCCTGAACAATCAGGGCCTGCTGATCAGAAAACAAGAGGTGTACGACTTCCTATACTGGAAAGGCGGCTACGAATACGCCACCGAGGTCGGGCAGCGCGGCATTTTGATCCGCACGCCGAAGTTGATCGTCGAATTCGAACCCGCGGCCGTGCCGGAAGCGGTCGAAGCCAAGCCGGCCTTAAATCTCACCGCTGAAATCAGCCGGGTCCGACAAGCCGGTTCGGGCGGCGCGCCGACGGCGGTTCTCCCCTCGCCCGACCAATTCACGCAACTGAAGTCGCAGCTAGGTCTCGTCGCACCGTCGTGGATGCCCGCGTGGCAATGGCAACGCATCCAAGAGTTGAGCGCCCTCCCCCCGGTCGCCGGTTTCGCCGAAGATGTGGCGACGGAATTTCCGGCGACGTATGCGGCATATCAGGCGTGGATCGATAGCATGCTTGCCATCGAGCCGCGTCGCTGGGCCGGCTTCGACGCAGGCAAGAAAGCGGCGATCTACCTGCGCTACCATTCGGCTTTTCCCGCGCCGCTCAAAGATCACTGGGGACTCTATTGGTGGTCGTGGTTGATGCCGGATCGACCCTGGCTGAACCCGGACGGCTCGAACAATTTCGTTCAAGCCGTGACCGAAATCGACAAGGGTCGCGCTTACTACGATTTGACGCGGGATTGGCGCGGCAATTCGAGCGTGTACCGGTCGTACGTGCACGATCTCGGGCCGCAGGATTTCAACTACTGGGCGGCAGCCGGTGTGATGCTCGGCGGATCGATACTCGGCTCGGCGGACATGATCGCCGAGGGTCGGACCGGGTTCGAGACCTTCCCCATCCGCACGTGGACGTGGGCGGATGGCAGCACGCAGGAGTCGATCGACCACTACTACTTCGCGATCACGCTAGGCGCAACGAAGCCGTTCGCGGACTACGGTCCCACCGCGTATGACCGCCTGCTGGGGCGGCTCGCTCTGACGAAGTCGGTCGAGGAACTCGCGGTCCACTATCACCCTGGATTGCGTCGCTTTATCAGTACGTCGGGCCGCACGGGTCCCGCCTACGTGCTGGGAACGCAGGACGGCCTTCAATACATCATCCACACGCTTTCGCGTTCGGGCGCCTTGACCGATCAGGGGCAAACCGTCGCCGCAGGAATCAACGTACTCGGCCACGACGTGTTGCCCACCGAGGCGGCGATGATGTCGCTCGATAGTTCGTGGGCGCCGGAGTGGTATCCAAACTTGGTGGATTCGAAGGCCCTGCCGTTTCAGAGCAAGCTGATTGGATCCGGAGTCTTGAAGACGTCGTACCTCGGGCACAATTACGGCTTGGCGTCGGGCATCAGCGCCTCAGGCACGATTCCGTTTATGGCGCAATGGCGGCGCGTCGAAAGCCAGCCGAACTCGTTGCGCGAGATCGGCACCCTGCTGCTGCGGTACGGCGTCAATCGCACGGAGTTCCTCGATACCGTGATGCACGGCACGACGAACCCGAACGGCAACGGAGTCGTGGGCAACCAAGGCGGCTACATCCAGCCGATCCAATACCGCAATAAAGCGATCGTTTTCGCGACGCCTACCGCGAATCTCGTCACCGATGGCGCCAGACCGGTGCCCGCCACAATCGCGAGCCTGCAAACTTCGATCGGGCTCTATAATTTCGAACTCGCGCCGGGGTGGCAGCTCTTCGTGGACGGTCAGCCGGTGAGTTCCTTTCCCGTTTCGATCCGAAACAACCAGCGGATCACCCTCCGCGATGGGGTCTCCTACCTGGCCATCGTGCCGTTGCCGGCAACCGATCTTGGTCGAACGGATGAAGTCGTAATCTCGACCGAGGCGCTCGACACGGCACTGCAATCTGGCGGCGGCACCGCGAAAGAGGCGCTGCGCATCGACAGCTACAATTTCAAAGGCGGGACGCCGATTGCACCAAACACTTTCGATGCCGCGCAACTCGATGCGGCTTGGGGCGGGTACGTCATCGAGATCGGCGACGTGACCGAATTTGGAAGTTTCGAAGCATTTCAGCAGCACATCGCGGCAGCCACTCTTAGCGTCTTCCCGGCCGGCGACGGAAAAGCGGTGGACCTCAGCTATACCAGCGGGACCGATACCCTCGGCGCGACGTTCAATCCGGCGAGCGGCGGCAGCGTGAGCAATCCCGTGGCGAACGGCAGCAGTCTTCTCCTCGCGCCGAATATCGTCCGCGACACCGATGTGTCGATTCAGGGAACCGGGGGCGTCTTGACCAAGAACGGCGCGACGCTGCTGACGGATTCCAAGGCGATGGCCTTTCTCGAGGTGGAGCCCATCTCCGGCACCTACATGGGGGTGAATGGCCGGCCAGATCTCTCGAAGTTCGTGCTGACCGCCCCGGGCGGAATCGTGGTACGCACCGAAGGAAAAGTCGGCGCGTTTCGCGCGGCGGTGTGTCCGACGCAGAACAAAATCTGGATCGACTCGGGTGGCATCGATGGCTCGGCCACCGGAGGCCGGGCCGCCGTGGTCGCGGGCCTGACCGCCCATCCGACGATCGTGCTCGACGGCGTCACGCTCGGCGACGATCGCGCGATCACTTTGCCGACGGCCGCGGGCCCGTTGTACGTCATCCCATTGAGCGGCGCGGTCGACGGGTCCTTGATCAATGACTACGCGGACACGGACGCGAATGGCCTGCCCGATGCGTGGGAGATGAAATGGTTCCGCACGCTTGGCGCCCACGTGACAGAGGATCCCGACGGCGACGGCGTGGACAACGCGCACGAGTTCGTCGCCGGCAGCAACCCGGTGTTGTCGGATGCGTGGATCAAAAAGTACCTCGGTAATATCGACGACGACCCGTACCAAGATCCGGGCGGCGCCGGTCGCACCTTCCTCGAGAGTTTCCGAGATGGCGGCCGTACGCCCTGGCCGGACCCCGTCGCGCCCGGCGGTTTGCGCCTGTGGTATCGCGGGGATATCGGCATCGCCGCGAACCACGGATACTACGATCAGCTGTATCAATGGACCGACCTGTCGGGAAGCGGCTTCCACATGAGCGCATCGCCGAATATCGGCGCGCCGTTCTGGCAGGGCACGTTCAATAATCACCGCTCCGTCTATTCGCAAGGATGGTGGTCGCAACTCACAACCGAAGGCGCGTGCGACGTCGTACAGACGGGCACCGATCTCACGATGGTCGCGGTCATCCACCCCGACCCGACCCAATACGGGCACGCCAACGTGTTCGACCTGGGGGATTCGGCCGGCGGATATTTCGGCTACGGAATATTCGGCGACAGCGACAATCGCTACGCCATGCGATGGCCGGATTCAACCGGGGCATTGCAGTCGACGGGTTCGGTGTTCGTGTCGCCGACGGGACCGCAGATTCTCATTGGCATCAAGCATGCCGACAAGGCCGAGCTGTTCGTGAACGGCCAAACCACCGGCTCGGTGTCGATTCCCGCGCCGGCGGACGTCCGGCGTACGCCGGCGAAAATGGCGATCGGCAACGGCACATACCAGTATTTCGGGTACAGCGGGGGCATCGCCGAAATCCGGGTGTACAACCGCGCGTTGGACGAAACGGAGCGAAAGCAGTTGGAGGCCGACCTCGAGCAGCGCTATGTCTCCGCCGACGCGGACAACGACGGCCTGCCGGACGCATGGGAACAGAGGTATTTCGGCACGCTGAACTACGGCCCCGGCGACGATCCCGGCGACGTGAAACGGCATCTCATCGATTCATACACCAGTGGAGCGAATCCGTGGCCCACTGCGGAAGTGAGCGATGGCTTACGCGCGTGGTACCGCGCTGAGCTGGGTGCGACAAAGGATGCCAGCAATCGGGTCTCCGCGCTGACCGATCTCTCGGGCCACGGCTTCCATCTCCTGCAAATCGCCACGACCTCGAAACCCACGTTCGTAGCGGCGGCCGCGAATGGAAAACCGGCGCTCCAGTTCAACGGCTCCGCCGTGCTCGGCACCAAAGTGCCGGCAGATCTACGAGCCGGCTCGGACGACTTCACCGTCATCGCGGTCGCGATCCCGCAGACGCCGCAGGACGGTCAAGCGAACCTCGTGTGTCTTGGCCAGGAAAAGGATGGCTACGGCCCCTATGGACTCCAGGGGAACAGCTTCAATCAGTACCTGCTTGGCTGGCGCGATGGAGCGAGTCCACCGGCCAACACGGCGGCAGGACGCGTGCAGATCCTTACGGGCGTCAAAATGGGATCGAAAGCCTCCATTTTTGTAAATGGCACCGCTTTTGGGACGAGTGACGTGCCGCAAACCGTGACCAACCCGATTGGCGTCGCGGCGATGGGCGCGTCGGCGTTCAACACCACGCAGCCCGCACACGGCTACAACGGTCAAATCGCGGAGGTGTTGATTTACAATCGAGCCCTCAACGAAAGCGAGCGCGCGACGATCGAGCAGGAACTCCTCCGACGCTATATTTCAGAGGACAGCGACGGCGACGAGCTACCGGACGCCTGGGAGCAGCAATATTTCGGCACGCTCGCCTATGGCGGTGCCGCCGACCCCGGCAACGTTCATCGCTCGCTGCAATATTCTTACGCTCATCAACTGAACCCATGGCCCGAGGCGCCGGTTCCGGCCGGGCTCCAAGCGTGGTATAAAGCAGGCGTAGGAGCGCTCACCGACACGACCGGGAAAGTCTCGGTGTTATCGGACTTAACCGGCCACGGCTTCCATTTGGCCCAAACTTCTCCCGCGAACCAACCGCTCTGGGTGGCGGGGGCGGCAAATGGCAATCCAGCGCTCCAATTCAATGGGACCATGCAATTATGCACCCAGACAACCATGGATATCCGGGCGGCGAGCAACGACCTCACGGTGGTCGCGGTGGTCGTCCCTGGACCGACGCAAAGTTCTCCCGCGAACGTCGTCTGTCTCGGCAACGAAGGCGATGGATACGGTGCGTACGGGCTCCAAGGCAACGGCGGCAACCAATATCTCCTCGGCTGGCACGACGGCGCCTCGCCGTACGCGACCGCGCTCGCGGGCGAAGTGCAAATTCTTACCGGAATAAAGGAAGGCACCAACGCCACGGTCTTCCTGAACGGCTCCGCCGCAGGAGCGAAAACCGTGCCTCTGACAATCACGAACGGGCCCGGAGTCGTGGCGCTCGGCGGTTCCGCGTATCGTTTTACGCAGTCTTCATACGGCTTCACCGGGCAGATTGCCGAAGTCATGATCTTCAATCGCGCTCTTTCCACCGACGAGCGGAAGAAGATCGAAGCGGACTTGGCGGCGCCCTACATCGCAAGCGACGCCGACCGCGACGGCCTGCCGGATGCCTGGGAGCAACAATACTTCGGCACGCTGGTATACGGCCCGAACGACGATCCGGGCGCCACGGGCAAAACCCTGACGAACGCCTACCGCGACGGCTCAAATCCCTGGGGCGACGCAGCGGTCCGTTCTGGGCTGCGGATGTGGTATCGCGCCGGCAGCGGAGTGCTCAAAGACGCCAGCAACAAAGTCAGCTTGCTTCCTGATCTGAGCGGAAATGCGGTGCACCTGCGCCAAACGATCGCCGCGTCGCGGCAGCCGACTTGGTTGCCGACGGCAATGAATGGCCAGCCGTCGCTCCGATTCGATGGCTCAACGCTGCTCGTATCGAATCTGCCCTTCGACGTGCGCAACGGCGGCAACGACCTGACGATCTTCGCGGTGGTGTCGCCCGATCCCTTGCAAGCAGCGCCGGCCAATGTTGTTTACCTCGGAGACACCACCGATGGCTACGCCGCCAGCGGGATCCAAGGCACCAGCGCGAACCAGTACTTCATGGGTTGGCGAAACGGTCAGAGCCCAGCCGTGGCGTTGCGGCCCGGAAATCCGCAGCTGATCGCGACGATCAAAAACGGCACCACCGCGACGACGTTTCTCAATGGCGTTTTCGCCGGCGACCGCACGGTCGAGGACACCATCTACACGGCGATCGGCAAGCCGTCGCTCGGAGGAGCGAGCTGGCCCTCGTATTATTACCGCGGCCAGATCGCCGAAGTGCTCGTTTACAATCGGGCGCTGTCCGAGGTGGAGCGTCAGCAGATCGAAGAGTCACTCGGAAAAAAATACGGCACGGCCAACAAAACCCCCACATATCCGGGCACGTACTCCCTCGCCGGGCAGCTCGCGTTCAATCAGGAAGGGTCAATCCCCGTGATGTTGCCGGACGGCCGGATCATGTACGCGGCGGGCACCGGTTACCCCGAGGGGTATCGGAATCAGTTCTGGCCGATGGACAACGCGCAGATCTACGACCCGGACACCGGGACGACCACGGTTACCGGCTCGCTCCGTCAGCGGCGCGTGGGCGCATGCGTGGCCGCGTTGCCCGATGGGCGCGTGATGGTGCTAGGCGGCAATAACTTTCAAGGTTCGATCGTCGGCACCGTATCCGATATCGAGATTTGGGATCCGAAAACCGGCGCATTTTCGAATGGCGGCAGCACCGCTTACAGCCGCGTCGATGCAACTTCGACCGTATTGCTCGACGGGCGGGTCTTGATTACCGGCGGCCAAACTTATGCCGATTGGCCTTGGGACCAAGCGTGGCTCTACGACCCAAAAGCGAAGGCCATCACACTCTGGGTCAAGATGGCAGCGCGGAAAAGCGTGAGCGCCGCGCGCATGCAGGATGGGCGCGTGCTCGTCGCCGGCGGCCATGACGTCTATCGCGTGCCGCAACGCACCTTGGAGATTTTCGATCCGACGACCAATACGATCACGGGACTCGGCTCGCTCCATGAAGCGCGCGTGAATCCGAAGATGCTGGCGCTCCGCGATGGCCGGGTGCTGATCTGGGGCGGCGGAGGCGCCAGCTTGGAAGTGTTCGATCCGACTGCGAATTCGATCGCCAAGTGGTACGCCTTCGGAGACAGCGCATGGGCGATTCAGCTCGCGGACGATCGCGTCTATTTCGGCGCGTCAGGCCGGCTCTTCGATCCGACGACCGGCGCGATCGTGGCGGGAGCGACGCCGCTCATTGCGCGCAACGGAGGATTCGCTTTCAATCTGCCCGACGGACGGATTGCGATCACCGGTGGCTCGTCGCAGCAGAACTTTTTCGACCTTCGCTGCGAGCTCTTCACCCCGAACAACTGGACTCCGCTGCCCGCAGTGCGACCCGGGCTCAAGGCGTGGTACCGCGCCGATACGGGCCTGACGAAAGACAGCACCGGCAAAGTCGGCCAATGGCTCGATCTGTCCGGACACGGCATCAACGTCCTGCAGTCGGACCTCGGCCGGCAGCCATCGGCGATCACGAATAGCAGCACCGGACAGCCCGCAGTCGCCTTTGACGGGACGCAATTCGTGCAGACGTCCACGAGCGTGGACACGACGGGGGGAAGCACGGACTTCAGCGCCTTTGCCGTAATTCAGCTCGCGGCGAATCAACCGTCATACGAGTCGAATATCTTCGATTCCGATTTCCGCACCGCGAACGGTTTCCATTTGTACTCACACGATGGCGGTCGCGTGCAAACGAGCTGGTTCTCGAGCGCAGGCGGATTTGGCAGCTTCCCCGTTACGGTGCCGGCGGATACGCCGCAGTTGGTGGAAGTCGTCAAAAACGGCACCGCGATCAGAACGTACCTCAATGGCCAACTCGCCTGGTCGACAACGGTCGACTCGCCGCTCATTGGCACCGCGCCGACGATCTTCTCCCTCGGGGCCTCGCATAATGGAGACCAACCGCTCAAGGGACAGATTGCCGAAATACTCTTGTACAATCGCGCGCTCAGCGAAGCGGAACGCCAGAACATAGAAGCAAAGTGCATCAACCGTTACGGCCTCCTCGATACGGATCACGACGGCCTGCCTGACGCGTGGGAAATGCAGTACTTCAACACGCTCGCGTACAACGGCGGTAGCAATCCGTTTGGCACGATCACGCTGCAGCAGGCCTACGCGAGCCATGCGTCGCCTTTGCCCGCGGCGCTCGTTTCGAACGGGCTGCGTGGCTGGTTCCGGCCGGATGCCGGGGTGACGAAAGACGCCAACGGCAAAATCAGCCAATGGCTCGATCTCTCAGGCCACGGCATGAACGTCGTGCAGTCGAACCCGGCGCAGCAGCCTCTGCTGGTGAGCACCGGCAGCACGGGGCAACCGGCTGTCGCTTTCGATGGCGCGTCGTTCCTGCAAACCAATGCAGCCGTCGATTCATCCGGAGGAAGTACGGATTTCACGGCGCTCGCCGTGGTGCAGCTCGCGCCCAATCAGCCGTCGTACGAAGCGAACATTTTCGATGCCGATTTTCGCACCGCGAACGGGTTCCATTTGTACACGGGCGGCAACGGCCAGGTACAGACAATGTGGGTTACGACCCTTGGCGGATGGTGGGGCAGCAGGCCCGTCGCGCTCCCGGTCGACACGCCTCAGTTGGTCGAGGTCGTAAAGAGCGGCACGAACGTGAAATCGTATCTCAACGGGCAGCTAATCTGGTCGACGACCATCGATTCGCCGCTCCTCGGCACCGATCCGACGGCGTTCACGATCGGGGCTTCACGCAACGGCAACCAACCGCTGAACGGCCAAATTTCGGAAATCCTCCTCTACAACCGCGCCCTCGGCGAGACCGAGCGGCAGCGAATCGAAGCGTCATGGACCGCCAAATACAACTTGGCCGACACCGATCGCGACGGCCTGCCGGACGCGTGGGAAATGCAATATCTCAACACGCTCGCGTACAACGGCAGCAGCAATCCGTTTGGCACGATCACGCTGCAGCAAGCGTACGCGGGGCATCTGTCGCCCTTGCCCGCTGCGCTCGTCACGAATGGGCTGCGCGGATGGTTCAAGCCGGATGTGGGCGTAACGAAAGACACCAACGGCAAAATCAGCCAGTGGCTCGACCTTTCAGGCCATGGCATGAATGTGGTGCAATCGAATCCGGGACAGCGGCCATCGGCCGTGGTCGCGAGCGCGACGGGCCAGCCCGCCGTCGCTTTCGATGGCGCGTCCTTCCTGCAAACGAACGCCGCGGTCGACTCGTCCGGCGGCAGCACGGACTTCACCGCGTTAGCGGTCGTACAAATCGGGACGACTCAACCCTCGTACGAAGCGAACATTTTCGATGCGGATTTCCATAGCGGCAACGGTTTCCATTTATATGCGCATGACGCCGACAACGTGCAGGCGATGTGGGTGACGAGCCGCGGCGGCTGGTGGGGCAGCCAACCCGTTACGGTCTTGCCGGCCACGCCTCTGTTGGTCGAGGTCGTGAAAAGCGGCACGAGCGTGAAATCGTATCTCAACGGGCAGCTCATTTGGTCGACGACCATCGAGTCCCCGCTCATCGGCACGGACCCGACGGCGTTCACGATCGGCGCTTCTCGCGATGGCAGCCAACCGCTCAACGGCCAAATCTCGGAAATTCTTCTCTACAACCGCCCGCTCAGCGATGCGGAACGCGAGCAGATCGAAGCTTCGTGGACCGCCAAATACAGCTTGGCCGACACCGATCGCGACGGCCTGGCTGACGCGTGGGAAATACGATACCTGGGCACGCTGGCGTACGATGGGAGCAGCAATCCTTTCGGCACCGGCACGCTACAGGCCGCTTACGACACGCACGTGTCTCCTTTGCCCACGGCGTTGATTTCCGACGGATTGCGGGGCTGGTTCCGACCCGACCTCGGTGTCACGAAGGACGTCAGCGGCAAGATCAGCCGCTGGGTGGATCTCTCCGGAAACGGCATGAATGTCGCACAACCGGATCCGGCGCAGCAGCCGATTGTCGTGGCGAACGACAGCACCGGGCAGCCGGCGGTCGCTTTTGACGGTGCGTCTTACTTGCAAACCACCGCAGCCGTGAATGCGACGGGCGGCAGCATGGATTTCAGCACCTTCGCCTTGGTGCAAATCGCCCCGACTCAGCCCTCGTACGAGTCGAACATCTTCGATGCCGATTTCCACACGAGCAATGGATTCCATCTCTACGCACACGACGGCCAGGTGCAGACCATGTGGGTAACTAGTCGTGGCGGTTGGTGGGGCAGCATGCCGTACGCGGTGTCGGTCGGCATTCCGCAACTCGTCGAGATCGTCAAGAATGGCAGCACCGTGAAATCGTATCTCAACGGACGGCTCATGTGGTCTACCGAGCTCGGTTCGCCATTGATCGGCACGGACCCGACGGCGTTCGTTATCGGCGCCTCGCGGTATGGCAGCCAACCGCTGAACGGCCAAATTTCCGAAATTCTTCTCTACAACCGGGCGCTGAGCGAATCCGAGCGCACTGCCATCGAGGCCGCTTGGACGGCGAAGTACAATCTGGCAGACCTCGATCGCGACGGACTGCCCGACGCTTGGGAAATGCAGTTCCTCGGCACGCTCGCCTACGACGGTCAAAGCGATCCATTTCACACCGGGCCGCTGTCGAACGCCTATAGCGCGCATCAACCGCCGCAGCCCGCCACCCTGTTGCCCGCGGGATTGCGCGCTTGGTTCCGTCCGGACATTGGGCTCACGCGCGATGTCAATGGCAAGGTCAGCCAATGGCTCGATCTCTCCGGCCACGGTGTAAATGCCGTGCAATCGGATCCTGGACAGCGGCCGGAGGTTGTGACGAACCCGTCCACGGGACAACCCGCCATTGCCTTCAACGGTTCGGCATTCTTGCAGACTAACGGTGCGGTCGACGTCTTGGGCGGCAGCAGCGACTTCGCAACCTTCGCCGTCGTCGAGATCGCAGCGACCCAGCCCTCGTACGAAGCGAATATCTTCGACGCCGACTTTCGCAGTGGCAGCGGCTTCCACTTGTACGCCCACGACGGCGGACAGGTTCAAACGATGTGGGTGAAAGATGCATGGTGGGGCAGCACGCCAGTGCAGATGGCGCTCGACACGCCTCAACTCGTGGAAGTCGTGAAGATTGGCGGCGTCGTGAAAACGTTCCTTAACGGACAAGCGATTTCGGCGAGTTCCGTCGGAACGTTAGGCATTAACCCGACGGCCTTTTCGATTGGGGCTTCGCGTGATGGAGGCCAACCGCTCAATGGCCGCATTTCCGAACTGCTCGTGTTTAATCGCGGCCTTTCGGATCAGGAACGAACAACCGTCGAGACCGCGTTGCGGATGCGGTATCTCGTCAACGTCACGGAGATTGCGCCGCAACAAGCGGCCAGCGGCAGCGGGCCGTTCTCGCTGTCCGTGAACGGTGGAGGCTTTGTCTCAGGCAGCACGGTATTGTGGAACGGTGCTGCGCGGCCGACCGCGTTCGTGAGCAGCACACATTTGACGGCCGCGATCGCCGCCGCCGACGTCGGCGCTCCCGAGCTGACGACGGCCATCGTGGCCGTGCGCAATCCAAATGGCGATGTGACGAATGCGAAATCGTTTGTCATCACGACATCGGCCACTGCGGCCGCGCAGACGAGCGTTTCCATGTTAAATACGTCGGCCACCGTGACGACGGCGCCCACAGCTCCGGGTGACGCGGGAGTGACGACGACGGTCGTAAATGCCACGAATCCGACGGATCCCGTGGCGGTCACGGTGGCGAATTATGCCACGAATCCCACTTCGGTCCCGGTATTCGACATCGGCGGGAAATTCGTCGACGTGCAGGTAACGGGTGCGCACGTCAGCGACCGCGCGATATCGTATTTCTACTATCCAAACGCCATCACCGGCCAGGCCGAACAAGATCTCGTCCTGAAGTATTTCGATGGGACGGTCTGGGTTCAGGTGGTTGGCAGCGGCGGTGCCGTTCCCGAAAAAAACATGTCCGACGATCTGGATGGAACGACGTCGGGAGGACGCTTTGCAGTCGTATTCGACAACACGAGTACGCCGAAGGTCACCGAACTCACCGGCACGGTATTTACAGTCGGACCGAAACAGACTCCGGTCCAAATCGTGATCGGTACGTTATCCCCGACGTATAATGGAATGCCGAAGCCAGTCTCGATAACGACGATCCCGAGTGGCGTGGTCGTCGATGTGAAATATGATGGCTCGGCGACGCCGCCGACGAAAGTCGGCAGCTACAACGTAAGTGCGACGGTGCACGATCTCTCCCAGTATGTCGGTCACGCGAACGCGACGCTGCAAATCGTCGACCGAACCCCACCGCTCATCGCAACGCCAGGTAATCTCTTGGTCGAGGCAACCAGCGCGTCGGGCGCGCAGGTTCAATTTTCCGTAAGCGCGACCGATGACGTCGACGGCACGACCAGTGTCGCTCTCTCCGCATCATCCGGCAGCATTTTTCCCCTCGGCACCACCACGGTGCAAGCGAGCGCAAGAGATGTCGCTGGCAACGCGGCGAACGCCGATTTTACGATCACCGTGCGCGACACAACGGCGCCCACAATCAGTAGCGTGGTCGCTTCGACCGAAACACTCTGGCCTGTCGACAAAAAGATGAAACCAGTGACCCTCGCGACCATGGCGAACGATGCGGTCGGCGTTACTTCGCTCAAGATCGTGCGAGTTTCGTGTAACGAGACGGTTTCCGGCGCGGCATGGGAAATCACCGGGCCAAACACCGTAAACCTGCTGGCAGACCGTATCGGCAAATTAGATGCTCGCGTCTATACCATCACGGTGGAAGCCCGCGACACCGCCGGCAACGCCTCGACGCGAGATGTCGCCGTCACGGTGCCTCACGATCAGAGACCATAGGCGGTCCCGAATTTTGACCTCGAAACGGTGAGTGTGGTCCACCTCACCGGCGGCACTGCGCAACGGACAAACGTTTCCAAGCTGTTTTCTTCGGTCGCGCGCACGCAACGTCGCCGGAAAGGGAATGTTCAAGGTCGATGCGGTGGCAGCGCCTACGCGGCAGGTGCCGCCGCTCGTCGAAACCTGACTACTCTCCGCGCGTAAGCTGCAGGCTTTTCGGCGTATATTCCATCAGCTCGATGAGATTGCCGTCCGGGTCCTTGATCCAGGCCTGCCGCGAGTGATCCATGCCGGTCTTTATTGGATGCACAACCGTCACTCTGCGCGCCTTCAGCTCGGCGCATGTTTCCTCGAGACCGAGGACTTCGAGACAGAAGTGGCCGTACCGCACGCCGTCGTTCGCTTTCCGCGGCGTCGAATCGCCGCCCCATTGTTTCACTGCGCCATTCTGGTCGAAAATTTCGAGAAACGTCGTTTGCCCCAATGCGAAGTAATAGCCGAACTGAAACCCGTCATCGTTCCGCATGGTAAAGGCGACCGGAAATCCCATTTGGTCGCGGTAGAAAGCCACCATCACGTCGAGTTGATTCGTGAAGAAACAGAGATGCGCGAGTTGTTTGATAATCATGAGGGCGAAACCGCTCGTTTACTGACTCCACATTGTACGTCCAACTGCTGAAGCGCATGCGCGACAGCCGCGTCCGTCAAGCGCTCCGCCCAAGGGGATTCGGCGGTTTTGGCGTCGTCGCGGTCGAACGTCCTGAGAGGGACAGGTAAAAAAAGCGTCCCTAGCGTTTTTCTTCGGCAATGCCGCCGGACACCTTCACTGAAGTCGCCGGAGCCGTGTTCCAGTTGCGTTCGGCTTTGGCTGTCTCCTGCGTCTGGGCAATGACCGGACGAAGCTGCTCCAACTGCGCGGCGGACAAAATGCCGCGGGCCTGGATGTCCGCCAAGGCGGCGTCGACGTTCAAGGCCAGCACGTCGACTTTTCCGAGCGGACCGACCGCATGGGCCGCGAGCGCGTCGACCAGCTGATTCGCCTGCGTGGGCGTGAGCGGCGAGTCGGTGTTGAAAAGCGCCGTGGCGAGCTGCGAAGCGATGCTGCGCGTCGGAGCGATCGCCTGGAAACGCTCGAAGGCTTGGCTGACGTTCTCGCCGAAGGCTTGCCGCACGGCCTCGACTTGTTCCTTCGCGATCTGGTCGTTCGTGGCCTGGGCGATTTCGTACATATCGGCGCGATCAAGATGAGGATTGCGCGCCCGCGCCGCGGCCACCGCGTCCTTGAAGAGATTAGCGCGGGCATCTTTCACCTCGAGCACGAGGTCTTTGAATTGCTCGCGTTGCGGCGCGGTGAGGCCGAGCTGCTGAAACAAGGCCGCGTGGCTGATCTCCAGATTGCGGCGGTTGTTCTCGCGCATTTGACGACGGAGCTCGGCGGGATCCTGGCTTCCTAGCTTAAATGTCCATCCACGCCCTACGGCGGCCGACGGCTCCTCGGCAAGACTCGGGGTCGTCCGAAACGCGGCCGGGGCGACCGCCAACTTTGCCTGCGGAAATGCCGGCGCCTCCTTTAGCCGAGCGGCGTGCACCTCCGTCGCGGCGTCCGCCTTTTGCTGCAACGCGACGAGCTTTTTCTCCAAGGCGTTTCGTTCCTTCAACATGGCAGCGGCACGCACGCTTTCGCGGCGTGACGTGCGGTATTCGTAACCGGCCACGCCCAAGGCGAGAATGGCGACGGTCGAGGCAACCAGGGTTTTTCCGCTCATAATTCCAAAAAGACCGGCGCCGACAACGCCCGCTCCGCCGAGTGCGGCGGTCGTCACGCTCGCCGCCAAGCCGGCCGGCACCGCGACCGCGGGCTGGCTCGCCAGCGCCGCGCCCAAGGCTGCCGCGGTCGAAGCGATGTTCCGGCGCGCGAGCAGCCCGCGCAGTTTGTCGAGGGCGCGATCCACGCGCATCCGCGCTGCATCCTCGCTCAGCCCGAGCCGGGCCGCGATTTCCGCGAATCGCCGACCTTGGAAGTAGCGCATGAGGATGGCGTCGCGATCGCTGACACTCAGTTGCTCGAGGGCGTCGTCGAGCACGGGCCGCAGGCGCGACCAAGCGAGGTCGGCTGCCGCGTCGATCTCCGCCAGGGCTTGAGCCTGCTCCTCGTATTTCTGCCGGCGCTGTTCGGCGCGTTTCAGTTTCGCGGCGGCAAAACGAGTGCTGGTGTACAACCAGCCGACGAGTTCGCGCCGCTGCATGAGCGTGCGCGCTTTGCGCGCGAGATCGATGAACACGCTCTGAGTCACGTCGTCGGCGCGATGCGCTGCGCCGTCAAGCTGCCGGAGCGCGGTGGCGTACACGAAACCGATGTGCCGCTCGACCAGGGCGGTAAAAGCGGCGCCCGATTGTTCGTCCACATAACGGCGTAGGAGCTCGGCATCGTCGTTCATTTCCTTCGTATCGTACACCACCCGCCCGTGGCCGAACCGAACAAATTGCACGCGATTTTTTGGAGCATGCGGAGATGGAGGGAGGGCGAGATCTCCGCACCTCGCCGTCGAAGGTTGTCACGTCGATACTTCGTCTTCGCTCGCCTTCGATACGTGCGACAACTCGTACTGGGTTTACATCGTAAGCTCTGACGGCGGGGTTCGGAGCCCCCGCCGTACATCAAAACGATTGGAGACAGCGTCGTTCTCTCGCTCGGAATCGTGGCCGTTCTCTCCGGTTCGGAGATTCGTCCCGAGGCGAGAATGGGAACGATTCGTGAATGCGGACTCGTCAACTAACGATTCGACGACGTAGTGAAGTGCCGCGCAGCGCATTTAACGGCTCGACCGATCGATTCTACGCCAACGGCTCAATTTTTCGCATGGAAGGACTCAACCTGATTCAAGATCTGGGCATCGTGCTGCTCGCGGCGGGCATCGCGGGGTCGATCTGTCGCCGACTCGGGCTGTCGGTCGTCGTGGGCTATCTCGTGGCGGGGATTTTCGTCGGGCCCTTCACGCCGCCGTTTTCCTTCGTTTCCGACCTGCACAGCATCCACACGCTTTCGCAGGTCGGGTTGGTCTTCCTCATGTTCGGCATCGGGCTGGAGCTGAGCATCAGCAAGCTCGGCCGGATGGGCTGGCCGATCCTCGTCGCAACCGCGGCGGAAGCGATGTTGATGCTCGGCTTGACGTTGCTGCTCGGCCGCACGTTGGGCTGGAATTCCAATCAGGCGCTCTTCGTCGCAGGCATGTTCATGGTCTCGAGCTCGGCCGTCATCGCGAAGATGGTCGGCGATCTCAATCTTGGCCACGAGCGATCCGGACAGCTGGCGCTCGGCGTGGCGATCCTCGAAGACGTGGTAGCGGTGATCATGCTGACGGTTCTGGCCGCGCGCACCGGCGACGGCCCCAGCACGAGCGTCGGCAGCGTCTTGACGAGCATGTCGGCGTTCATCGCGTTGCTCGTGGGCGTGGGCCTGCTCATGGTGCCGCGCCTCCTGCGTCGCCTCGAAGCCCGCGCCGATCCGGAGCTGCAGACGATCGTAGTGGCCGGCGTCCTGTTTCTCCTCGCGCTCGCCGCCGCCAAGGCCGGCTATTCGCTCGCGCTCGGCGCGTTTCTGCTGGGCGCCATCGTGGCGGAAATTCCGCAAAAGGCCGCCGTGGAGAAGTCCTTCCACGGCATGCGCGATCTCTTCAGCAGCGTGTTCTTCGTCGCGATCGGCATGCTTATCGATCTGAAGCTCTTGCTCGAAGTCTGGCCGTTGGCGCTCGGACTTGGCGTCTTCGTGCTGGTCGCGCGCGCGCTGGCCACGGGGCTGGCGCTGATCCTCTGCGGCATACGGCCCCGCGACGCCCGCCGGGCGGGACTGCTGCTGACGCCCTTGGGAGAATTTTCGTTCATCATCGCGCAGCTCGGGGTAAGCGCCGCCGTCCTGCCCGCGAACTATTATCCGATGGCGGTCGGAGTCTCGATTTTCACGGTATTGTTCGGGCCGCTCGTCAATCGCCACGCGGAGCGAATTCTCGATTTCGGCGAACGCCTCGAACCGGTCTGGATGCGCCGGGCGCTCGCGGCCTATCACGATTGGGTGGCGCAGATTCGAAACACCGCCGAGCCATCGATGGCGTGGAAACTCATTCGCGGCCGCCTCGGACAAATCGCCCTGGAAGTTCTGCTGGTGACCGGCGTGATGACTTCGTCGCGGCAACTGCTCGATCTCTTGCTGCGTCAAGCGGACGCGTTTGGGGTGCAGCCGCAAACGCTGATCTATCTTTTTTGGGGCAGTGTAGCGCTGATTGCGCTTATCCCGCTGGTGGCGCTGTGGCGCAATGTCACCACGGTCGCAATGATCGTGGGCGAGAATGTCGGGGGCGCCCACGTTCCGTCGTCGCTGGTCCAAAGCGCTATCACAGCCATCGCGGCGCTAATGCTGGGGGCGTGGATCTATGCGATCGTACCGACCGATCGGCTCGGCGGCTGGGGCTGGGTTGCGATCGGACTCATAGCCGCGGTGATCACGGCGGTGTTTTCCAGCCGCCTCATCTATTGGCACAGCCAATGGCAATCGTCCGTCCGGGAGGTTTTGGCCGAAGACGCGGGCGGCCCCGGCGGCGCGGCCTCGCAAGCCCGCGCGCAGCGCGCCGAGGATCTCCAGGCCTGGAACGTGCAACTCGGCGAATGCATCGTGCCCGATGCGGCGAGTTATGCGGGCCAAACACTGGCACAGCTTTCGATCCCCGCCAAATTCGGCTGCGCCGTGATCGAGCTGGAGCGCAACGGCATCGTCATCACGGCGATCCGGCCCGACCTGCGGCTGTACCCCGGCGACAAACTGCTGCTCCTGGGCCGGTCGGAACAGATTCGCACCGCGGGCGAGTTTCTCACGCGGGAAAAAGCGGTGCGCGATCAAGCGGACGAATTTCGCGGGTCCGTGCTCGAAACCTTCGCGGTGCCGCCCGGCCCCTGGCACGAACGCACGTTGGCGGAACTCAAGCTCGCCCAACGGACGGGCGTCCGCGTCGTTGGAATTCAGCGAGGCGAACAAAGGATCATCGCCCCCTCCGGCGAGGAGCAGTTGCACGAAAACGACCATGTATTGGTCGCGGGCACGCTGGCCGAGATCGGAAATTTCCGTCGCTGGCTTCGCTCGAAAGAGACCACCGCCTCGTCGCCGGCGGTCGAGGCGTAGGCGGTTGGCCGGGCTTGCGCCGAAGCGCCGCTTTCCGCGGTCGTCGTAAGATCGATGCGCAAGCGAAGCGCCGGCAGAACGGGCAAGTAGTGTCGGCATTGCGATGCACGGCGCGCCGCGCTCGGGTACGCCCATGAACTCTACCCTTCGCTCCGGATTGAGCGCGCGCTACCGCCTTCGTGCTGTCTCGGCCTGGCGGGCCGCCGCCGTGCTCGCCTCCCTGTCGATCGCTTTGGGCGCGGTCGGCTGCGCTTCGCAAGCGCATCTCTCGATTGCTCCTCGCCCAGGGACCGCCGCGCCCAACGACCCTGCGTTCGTGTTATCCGAGAAAACGCAGCGGGTAGGCGTGCGGCTGGTGACGACAGCCTTTACTAGCGAATCGGCGTCGCTGCCCGCGTTTATCGTCACCGTGGAAAATCGCAGCGACTCGCCGCTGCCGTTCGCCGTGGGCAACGTGACCGTATCTTCCGGTGCGAATCCGGTTCGCATCTACAGCCCCACCGAGCTGGTCGATAAGCTCGCCAAAGAATCGGAAGCGGCGGCCGCCAGCGCCGCGGCCCAGGACACCGCGCAAATTCAGGCGACCAACACCGCACGCCTCGACCCGAGCGCGACGATGATGATGGTGCAGCGACGGCAAGCGTTGAATGAAGGCACGGCCGCCCAGACAGCGGCTGGAAAGCGGGCGGGCGTGCTCGCGAACTTGCTCTACCCCGTGACGATTCGACCCGGCAAAACGGAGGGCGGCCTGATCAAGCTTCACGCCGAGGACATCGCGGAAGGAAAGCCGCTCCGTGTCGTCGTCACCCTCGGAAACGACGTTCATGCGTTCGAGTTCGACGTGAAGCGCTGAGCCAAGCAATCGGTCGGGCGAGAGAAGGCCGACGACGGTCAGCGGTAGCTTGCGACGGCGTCGGTCAACTGGCGGCCGCCGAGGTGCCGCGCGAGGAAGCGTTCCATGCGATGGTAGAACTCGATCTTGTTTTCCTCGAGGTGGAAGCTGTGGCCTTCGTTGCCTTTCGTGAGATACTCGACGTCGACGCCCGCGGCTTTGAGCGCTGCCGCCATCCGGTCGGAGTGCGATTGCGGCACGCGCGGGTCGTTGCCGCCATGCGCCATCAGCACCGGGACCTTGATCCGATTGGCATGCTGTAGCGGCGACACCTCTGCGAGCGCCTCGCGATCCTTCTCCGGGTCGCCGACCATCGTGAACAGCATCGCCCGGGCCGGCGCCTGCGGCGGGATGCGATTCAGCCAGTCGCCGATATCCGACACGCCGCAGTCGTCGATGCCACAGCGGTAGAGCTCAGGCGTGAAGGCGAGACCCGCCAGCGCCGCATAACCACCGTACGAGATGCCGTAGATGCCGAGGCGTTTCGGGTCGGCGATCTTCTGCTCGATGAGCCAGTGCGCGCCGTCGGTGATGTCGTTCTGCATCGCACGGCCCCATTGCTTGAACCCGGCATCGGTGAAGGCGCGACCATAACCCGTCGAGCCGCGATAGTTGATTTGCAGCACGGCATAACCGCGATTGGCCAAAAACTGAACTTCCGGATCGGCGCGCCATTGGTCCCGCGCCCAGGGTCCGCCATGAATCACGAGCAACGTGGGCAACGGACCCGTGGCGCCTTTCGGCAGCGTCAAGTAGCCGTGAATCGTCAGGCCATCGCGGCTGCGATAAGCGATCGGCCTCACGGCCGCGAGCTGGCTCGAATCGATCCACGGCGCCACCGAGCCGATGCGCGTCAGTTGTTTCGTGGCCGCGCGATAGAGATACATCGTGCCGGGATCGCGATCGCTCCAGGCCTTGATCAGGAATTCGTTGCCGCCGTGCGCGCTGCTCACGAAATCGATCACGAGACCGGGCAACTGGCTTTGCACGTCGCGGTAGCGATTGCGCACGTTTTCGTCGAAGAACACGCGCTCGACCGTTTCGCCGACGTACGTGGCGGTGGCCAAGTGCCGATCGGAACCTTCGCGCGTCAGGCCGCTCGCATCGTACTCCGGGTGCTGGAAAATAACCTCGAGTTCGGTGGCGTCTTTCGGATCCACGCGAACGACGGCCGCCTTGTCGCGGCTACGATTCGACAACGCGTAGAAGCTGCGATTGTCCGGAGTGAAAAAGAGCGGTGAAACGAGCTCATGGAAATCGGTTGTCAGGATGCGCTCGAACGGCGCCGTGTCGGTCAGCCGATGAAAGAGCGCGAAGTTCACGCCATCGGTTGCGATCGCGAGGCGGACGGTGCCGGCGTTATCGGTGACGTATTTCGCGAATCGCTGATCGTTTTGCACGACGAGTTCGGCCGCGCCGGTCTTCACGTCGACCTTGTACAGGTCCATGGCGCGGCGGTCGCGTTGGTTCGACGAAACGAGCAGCCGATCCTCGTCGCCCGGAACCTTGCCGACGATCCGCGCGGCGACGCCTCGCTCAGGCGTGAGCAGCTTCGGATTTCCGCCATCGCGATCGACCGCGTAGATCCGCCAGTTTTCGTTGCCGCCCTCGTCGACCGCATAGACGAGACGGTCGTTGCCAACCCAAACGACGTTGCCGAGGTCGCGCTCGGTCGCCGACGTGATGCGCGTCGCAGTCTCCTCGCCGATGCGTTTGACGAAGATATTTTGGCGATGCTCGTACGGCGCGAGGTAGGCGACGTAATCGCCGTTCGGCGACAGCTCCATGCGCGACAACTCGGGGTTGCGGAAAAGCGTCTCGATCGGAATCAGCGGCACGGGATCGGCGGCGCGGGCGAAGACGAGAATTAATCGCCAAATCCAGAAGAGCACGACGGCGCCGCGAAGGATCGCAAACACCGGAGATGAAATCGCACGAGGAAAACGAATGTGGGAGGTGGTATGCATGGGAAAGGAAGGATGCCGCAGGCAAGACTCCGTCCGGCGGAATCGCGGCGGATTCCGAGGAGGTGGGTTGGGCGGGAGCCCGAGCGGTGCGGCGGGGGCGGACCTGTTCTCCGAAGCTGGGCAAAGGAGAAAGACCCGGTCGGACCGCTTACGATTGTCCTAACGATCTATCAGGCACCGGGAGCGGGCGTTTCCTTACAAAAAATCCCGACGGGGATACTTTTTGAAATCCGTCGCGGGCGCGAAAGGCAGGACGGCTTTACGCCTCGAATTTATCGCGCGCGCAATCGGTCGGGACATCAACCCCGCCCGCCGCCAAACCGGGGGAACGCTGCTAATCTCCGCTCGTCAGCGTCGATGGTTTGTAGATCAGCGTTCCGTTGCTTGCGTGATTCAGTGGCTCAGTTCGTCGCGAGGTCGCGCACGACATCCGACAACTGGTCGCGCTGCGGTTGCAGCACGCGCCGGTAATGGCGCACCGCGATGGCGTACAAGCCGCCGCACACCACCAAAACGCCAGCCGCACGATCGAGGGCGCCGACACCGCCGAAATGACCGGCGACATAGCCGTTCAACACCGGTAACAGATCGAACAGCACGAGCAGGCCGAACAGCCGGCCGCCGAAGCGATAGTCGCGCATCTCGACCTCGATCAAGGCAAGCGAGACCTGCATGTTTTCGCGCACGTTGGCCGCGCTGCGGGCGCGCAGTTGACGATGCGCGGAGATGCGACGAAGCAGCGCGATGAGAAACGCGATCTGGATCACCTCGAGGACGCCAAGATGCAGCAGCGCCACTGCCGTCGGCACGCGATTCACCGCGAGGTAATTGACGACGGTGAGCAGCGGGGTGACGACGATCGTGAAGACCGTGACGGCCACGCCCCATTTCAAGAGGCGGCTGCGGCTGTTCACGACGCGGTCGGCCACGCTTTGGATGGCGCGAACCTTCTGCGGTTCGGCGGTGGCGGCGACGGCTTGCTGGCTCCAGAGGGTTTCGAGATTTTCAAAGTTATTCATGGCTACGAGAGAGAGTGGCGGTGAGTTGCTGTTTCGAACGGTGAACACGAACGGCGACGTTTTCCTCGGAGAGGCCGACGATGTCGGCCATTTCGCGGTAGCTGACGCCGTCGAGGAAAAGCAAGCAGATGGTCCGATCGACGGGACGGAGCTCGTTGATGGCGCGGTAGAGCGCATCCAGGCGCGCTTGGGCGGCCGGGTCGGACTGCGCGATTTTCAGCTCGGGGAAGTCCTGCTCGTACTTGGCGAGTTTGTGGTCGTAGCGCCGCTGGGAACGTTTCCAGTTCAGCGCCCGGCGATGGGCAATGCGGTAGACGTACGTGGAAAGCTTGGACCGAGACTCGAAATTCGGCAGCGCCTCCCAGAGTGCGATCAGGATCTCCTGGAAAAGGTCGTCGCGATCCTCCTTGGAAACGGCAAAGCCATGAGCGGTTTTCCAGACGATCCCGAGATGCTGCGCGTAGATCTCATTAAATAGTTGGGTCGACGCGTCAGACATGGCGCTGACCTCCGGATCGGGCCATGTTTGCGTCGTGGGCGAGACGTCCCGGGCGGACGCGAACGCATTTAGGACGAAAGTGAAGCATGGGGCGCACTGGGTTTGGTTCTTATCCCATTAGGCACCGCAATCCCGCAAAGATTACAAAAAGAGTGTTTCCCCGGGAGATCGGCCGCCTGCGCACGGGGCGGGCGAGCACACGAAGGTTTCGAGGGGAGGCCCACGAAACACACGAAGGACACGAAAAACCGGTCAAGCAGCTCTGCCCAACGAAGATCGCCATGGAACGAAGAAACAAAGCCGATCGGAGACCGGCTCTATTAAACGGCCCAAAGCGGGTGTCGGCCCCACCGCGGAAGTCGATCTATAATCCGAAAAAGCGTTTGGCGTTTGCGGTGCTGATCGCGGCCAACTCGTCGTAGCTGAGCCCGAAGACATCGCGCGCGGCGAATTCCGCAGTGTGCCTGACATACGCCGGGACGTTGGGCTTTCCGCGATGCGGCATCGGCGTGAGATACGGCGCATCGGTCTCGAGCATGAAGCGCGACACCCCTTGCGCTTTCGCGGCGGCGCGCACGTTCTCCGCCGTCTTGTACGTGAGGATGCCGGTAAAGGAGCCGACCCCGCCGCGCCGCGTGAGTTCGGCGATTTCGACTTCGCCCTCGGTGAAGCAGTGAAAGACGACCTTGGTCCAGTCGACTCCACTCGCATCGATCATCTCGACGCATTCGCGAAACGCCCCGCGCGAGTGGATGACGACGGGGCAGCCGAGCCGTTTCGCAATGGCAAGCTGGGCGTCGAAGGCCGCGCGCTGCCAAGCGAAGATCTCGGCCGCTTTCGCCGGATCCTTGGGCAAATGGAATCGGTCGAGTCCGCATTCGCCGAGCGCAACCGGATTGGGCGGGGCATCGGCGTCTCGCCCCGCCTCGCGTGTTGCAGAGTCGGAGGCGACGCCAACCCGAGGCTCACCGGGACGGTTCGCCCTACCCCAGAACGGCTCGACCTGCCGCACGGCTCCCTCCCACCCTTCGTCGACTGAACACGGATGCAGCCCGACGGTGTAATGCACGAATCCAGCATTCTCGGCGGAGATCGTCCGGTACAACGCCCAGTCATCCGGCGAGGTTCCGATCGTGATCATCGCGTCGACACCCGCTTCGCGCGCCTGCTGCAGTGTCGGCGCGAGAGCGCCTTTGCGCGCAAACGATTCGAGATGGGTGTGCGTGTCGATCAAGCCCATTGGATTTTCGATTTTGGATTCGGCATTTTGGAGTGCGGAGTGCGGATTGCCGCCCCGTAGCTGCGTGCGCCAGCGAGCGGAGCGCATCCCTTCGCTTACACCTCGTAAAGGGCACCGTAGCGTTCGCGGAGATAGCGCACCAAATGTTTCGGCGATAACTCTTCACCGGTGGCACGCCGGACGAGTTCGAGGGTGCCGAAGCGCCGGCCGTGCGCATGGATATTTTCGCGGAGCCATTTGAGCAGCCACGAAAAATCGCCGCGAGCGAACTCCTCCTCGAGCTGCGGCCGCAATCCAAGGACGCGATACCACAATTGCGCGGCGATCATGTTGCCCAGGCAGTAACTGGGGAAGTAGCCGAATGCACCGTCGCTCCAATGGACGTCCTGCAACACGCCTTCGCGATCGTTCCCGGGCTCGAGGCCGATGAGCTCGCGCGACGCCGCGCACCACGCAGCGGGCAAGTCGCACACCGCGAGTTCGCCGGAGAACAGGCGCTGCTCGATCTCGAACCGGAGCACGATGTGCAGATTGTACGTCACCTCGTCGGCATCGACGCGGATGAGCATTGGCTCGACCGCATTCACCGTGAGATAGAGCTCGTCGGAGGTGGCGCCGGCAGTTTGCGCGGGGAACAGTTCGCGCCAACGCGGCTCGAAGAATCGCCAGAAACCACGGCTGCGCGCCACTTGGTTTTCCCAGAGTCGGCTCTGCGATTCGTGCACGCCCATGCCGGCAGCGATGCCCAAGGCGGTGCCGAGATGCTCGCGCGGCAGGCCTTGTTCATAGAGGCCGTGTCCCGTCTCGTGGATCGAGCTGAACAGGGCGTCGAGCGGCTGGTTCTCGTTGTACCGGGTCGTCATCCGCACGTCGGCGCCCGTGCCCGAGCAGAACGGATGCAAGGACACGTCGATCCGTCCGCAGTCATAGTCGAAGCCGATGCGGGTGGTCACTTCGCGGAGGAATTGCTGCTGCGCCTCGATGGGGAAACCGCGGAAGCGCCCGGCGGCCGTGCGCGCCCGCTGCGCGGTGGGCGAGCGCGTGATCTTCTGCACCAGCGGCACCAAGTCGCGTTTCAGCTCGGCAAACAGCTGCGCGATCACCGACGCGGTCATGCCCGGGTCGTGCTTATCGATCATGTAGTCGTAAGCCGCATGCTCGCGTCCGAGGTAAGCCGCTTCGCGTTTCGCGAACTCGAGATTCTTTTCGAGCACCGGAGCGTAGCTCGGAAAATCGTCAGCGGCTTTCGCTTTCGCCCAAGCGTGATAACCGCGGCTGCCTTGCATCGCTTTAGCCTGCACGAAATCCGCCGGCAGCTTGGTCGCTCGATCGAAGTCGCGTCGCGCATTCGCTACAACCGCGCGTTGCGCGTCAGACATCGTCGGTGCATTGCCCGAGCTCGCGTTGGCGGCTTCGAGCACGCTGAGCAATTCACCGATCCGCGGATCGCTCGCGGCGGCATGTTGCGCTTCGGCGAGCACGGCATGTTGGGCAGCGCGCTGCTCGGCCGCGCCGGGGGGCAGATTCACTTGCTCATCCCAGCCCAGCAACTCGCCGATCGTGGACAAAGCGTGCGCGCGCTGCCCCAGGCGAGTGAGTTCCGCGAAAGCGTCATCGAGAGTCATGCCCTCGGAACTGAATGGGCGAAGCGGACGAATGCGAGACCCAAGGCACGGCCCGCGAATCACGCGAATGACGCAAATCAGTCAGGCGCTCTCAACCAATCGATTGGCCCACGAAACACACCAATCACACGAAACGGCTCGGACTGAGTAACAGGTAGGAAGGCAAACTCTCTTCTGCCGCAAACCGCAGGCTGGCTTGGCCGTGACGTCCGCGTCAGTTCGCGTGATCCGCGGGAAATCTGCAGTGCTTTCGTGTTGTTATTTTTGTTCGTGTGTTTCGTGGGCTAACGGTTTGCCGATCGGTAGGCTTCCAGAACCATCACTCGAAGGGCGACTCGCCTAGTAGGAGATCGATATTGCCGCCGCTGGCGCGCAGGACCAGGCGAGCGTCGGCGCGATTCAACCGGCCCACGAGTTTACGCCGGCCACGCTCGCCGGATTCGATCGCGAGCGGCAATCGCGTTTCGACGCGCCCGAGGAGCGAGGTCGACGCGTCCACCCGACAATTCGCCGCCGGATCGATCTTCATGATGATGTTGCCGCCCGAGGTGGTGACGTCGGCTTGGCCGGTGAAGTCGCGCGGCACGCCAATCGTTGCGTCGCCGGCTTCGGCGTACGCCTTCAGGTCGGTCTTTGCCGCCATGATTTCGACGCTGCCGCTCGCGTTCTTCACATCGCAGCGACCGGTGACCGTGCCGATGCGGATGGCGCCATTGCGCACGCGCGCCGTCAGCAATCCTTCGCAATGCGAGACGACCACGTCGCCCGTTTGCGTGGCGGCACTCACCGTCCCGCCCACATGACGGAAAAACACATCGCCCGTCTCGGACGTCGCGCTCAGCTGTCCCTTGATATTACCGACGATGATCGAGCCGGAGATCGTCTTCAGGGTTAAGTTGCACGCGCGCGGCACCGTCACGCGGTACGTCGGCTCGATCTGCTTCGTCTCGTTCCAGACAAAGCGCGCGCGAGTTTCGGCGGGCCGGCGCGCGACAACCGACACGGACGTGGCGTCGCCGGAGACGTTCAGATCGAGCGTCTGAAGCATCCGCTCCGCCTCGGCCTCGGTTTCCGATCCGATCTCGAGATGAATCGCCACGCGAACTTCATTGGCGTCGGATTCAGCGACATTGATCGCACCGCGATAACTATCGACGGTCACCGTGCATCCCGGCCCAATGGGAAACGTGCGCACGATGTTCCGCTCGGCCGCGAATGCGGTGCCAGCGAGGAATAACAGCACAAGAAGGAGTCGACTGATCGAACTCACGGGTTGTAGCGGGACGAAAAACCGAACCGCCAACGACGCAACGCGCGGAAACACGTAGGAGGCCGGTCGTACTCAACCGGGATAATTCAGTTAGCCCGTAAAAGCTGGTCCGGGGGACCGGCTCTACGTCTGTACCGCTTACCAGGCCAGCCAGTGGCCCAAGGGGCCTTGATAAAATCCGAGGACGACAGACACCAGGGCGAGTCCGCCGAGGGCGAGCTTCGTGAGCAGGTTGACCGAGGTTGGCGCCGGGCGGGCCGGCGTGCCAGCGTCGACTGGCGGCGTCCACGTTTCGAAGAACGCCGCTTTGATCCAGCCGAAGTAATAGTAGATCGAGATCACGACGCCGGTGATGGCGATGCACAACAAGCAGCGCGCGCCGGCTTCGAAGGCGGCGATGAAAACGAGGAGCTTGCCGAGGAAACCCGCGAGCGGCGGGATGCCGGCGAGCGAGCCAAGGCCCACCGCGAGCACCAAGGCGAGAAATGGATTCTGTTTCCAGAGACCCGTGTAGTGATCCAGATCCTGGTCGGAGTCGTTGGCGTCGGCGACGTGCGTCATCACGCCAAACACCGCAAAGGACGCGATCAGATAAGCGAACAGGTAGAAGTACACGGCGCCCGTCGCAAACGATGCGACGGCCGGCGTGCCGGCGGCCACGACGCCGAGGAGCAAGAAGCCCGCGTGCGACACGCCAGAAAGGCCGATGAGTCGCTTCACATTGTGCTGCGTCAGCGCGGCGATGTTGCCGAAGAGAATCGTCGCGGCCGCCATCGCGGACAGAATCGGGAGCGTCAGCGAGCGGTACGGCGCGAATGCCCCGTCGGCGCCGCAGAGCCCGAGCAACACGGCAAAACCGGCGGCCTTCGAAGCGACGGCGAGGAAGGCGGTCACCGGCGTCGGCGCGCCTTGATAAACGTCGGGCACCCAGATCTGGAACGGGAACGCCGCGATCTTGAAAGCGATGCCGGACAGCACGAGAACGACGCCGACTTTGGCCAAAAACTGGTCGGGATTCGCCGCGAGGAATTTCGCGAGATCGCCGTAGTGCATCGAGGCGGCGGTGTGTTGCGCGAGCGCGGGGTTGCCCGCCACGCCATAGAGCAGAACGATGCCGAACAGGAGCAGGCCGGAACTCAGCGCGCCCATCACGAGGTATTTCAAACCGGCCTCGAGCGAGGCCGCGCTCGTGCGGAAATAACCGACCAGGATGTACAAGCCGATCGTCAGCGTCTCGAGCGCGACGAACAGCATCACGAAGTGGCTGCTTTGCGCGAGGAGCATCATCGCCCCGGTGACGACCAACAGCACATGATAGAACTCGATCCGCGGCATGCGCTGTTTGCCCAAGCTCACCCGCGCCAGCAAACACACGAGCAAGGCGGAGAGCGCGAAGAACACGCGCATGATCTGGCCCGTGAAGCTGTGATGCAGCAGGCCGTTGAACGTCTCGGTGCCGAGCGTGGCGGAGTGCCGATCGACGACGACGCCGACGATCGCGCCGAGCAAGCCAAGCGCCGCGAACCCAGGGATCATCCGATGCTGGTTCTTCGGCAGAATCGTTTCGAGCACGAGCAACAACAGCGCGACGCAGCCCAGCGTGAGTTCCGGCCAGATGGCCAACCACGTATTGCTCTCGGCGGCGAGTTTGACGGCTTCGAGGTTCATCGCGGAAAGATTTCAGAGATTCGCCACAGAGGGCACAGAGCGGAGCCCACAGGGTTCACAGGGGAAGTCGTATTTCGAGACATCGTCGTTTGGCGTCACTTCGCTTGAGTGATTGCTCCGTGACCTCGGTGTCCGAGCTCGGTGTTCGCTGCGACCTGATTGGACTTCGTCAGCGCGGCATTGATCGGATCGGAAATCGACTTCGGCCAGATGCCGATGAAGAGCAGCGTGGCGAGCAATAGCAGCGCCGGAGCTTTCTCGGCCCAGCGCAAATCGGTGGGCGGCGTCTTGGCATTGATTTCGGCGAGGCGCTCGGTGGCGGGGCCGAAGAACACTCGTGCGGCGGCGCGCAGCCCGTACACCGCGGAGATGATCACGCCGCCGATCGCAACCGCAGTGAGCGCATGCGAGAAATTCCAGAGGGCGACGAAGATCGTCAGTTCGCCCCAAAAGTTGGCGAAGCCTGGCAAGCCGATGCTCGCGAATGTAGCCGCGACAAAGAATGCGGCGAGCACCGGCGCATGCGTGACCAAGCCGCCCATCTCGTCCATCGCGAAGGTTTGCGTGCGGTGATGCACGCTCGTGGCCAAGAGGAACAACAGGGCGACCGACAGGCCGTGCGCGACCATCATCATCACGACGCCGCCGACGCCGAGGGTCGTGCCGGCCGCGATGCCGAGAAACGCGTAGCCCATGTGCATCACGGAGCTGTAACCGACCATCTGCTTGAGATCGCGTTGCGCGATGGTGATGAAGCCGACGACGAGGACATTGCCGATCGCCGCGAGCCACGCGAGCGTATGGGCCCAGTGGCCGAGGCCGGCGGGCACGAGCGGGAGCGCGACTTGAATCAGGCCGTAGAGGCCGAATTTCTTCAGCACCCCGGCGTGCAGCATCGCGTTCGAGCTCGGGGCGGCCCCGTAACCGAGCGGCGCCCAGGTGTGCAGCGGCCAAAGCGAAACGAGGATGCCGAAGCCGAACATCAACAGGCCGAAAATATTATGCTGCAGCGTCTCCGCGAGCGGATGCGCAGCCAAGTACGTGCGCAGCGTGATGAGATCGAAGGTGTGCGCGCCGCTCTTCACATACAGGATGATCAAGCCGAGCAGCGACAACATGGCGCCGGCGGTCAGATAGATCGTCATCTTCATCGCCGCGTAACTGCGGTCGCGACCGCCCCAGACACCGACCATGATGAACGTCGGGATCAGCGCGAGCTCATGGAAGAAGTAGAAAAAGAAGATATCCACGCTCGCGAACACGCCCATCAAGCCGCCCTGCATGATCAGCAGCAGCATGAGATAAATTTTCAGCCGCTCGGCCTGCGATTGCAGCGCGTAGAGTCCGGCGGCGAAACCGACGATGCCTGCCATGGCGAAGAGCGGCATCGAGATGCCGTTCAGCCCAAGCTTCAGCCCGATCCCGAGCGAATCGAGTCCGGTCGAGTAATGAGAAAGCAGCACATAACCGTCTTGCTGCGGCAGGGCGTTGAAATGCCACCACGCATGCAGGCCCATCAGCATCGGCACCGCGAAGGCGACATACGCCAGCCAGACGGACCATCGCTTGGGCAACCCGAGCGCAATGAGCAGCGCCAACGCGAGCGGAGCCGCGATGGAGACGAGAAGAGGATCGAAGGGCAAGTTGCTCATCGCTGGATCAAGGCGGTCAGACGGGTAACCACGAATGCACACGAATGGACACGAATAGAAGGACGGATGCCGATCGCCCGGTTCGCACGGTAGGGCGAGGAGTCCTCGTCGAGCCGCGGCTCACCCGGAGGGTTCGCCCTACCACAAGCCAGGATCACCCATCTGTGTTTATCTGTGTCCATCGGTGGTTGAGAATCGGGAGTTCAGAAGCTCACGACGCCGGCGGCGAAGGCCCAGAGGGCGACGATGCCGAGCAAGAACCAGTATACGTAGGCGTTGACGTTGCCGACGTGCAGCGCACGGGCGCCCAGGCCGAACAAACCGACGACGCCGGCCAAGCCGCGGATGATCAGGCCCGCCAGGAAGACTTGCTCGAGGAAGTTCAGGAACAGCGCGAAACGCTGCTGGATTTTGGCGACATAGTAATTGTACGCGCGATCGAACGATTCCTTGAGGGCGCCAAGCGCGCCGAACAAACCGGGGGCGCGCTGGGCCAGACCATCGGTCGAATCCGCGGCATACAGCGACCACGACGCGAAGGCGCCGACGACGAGCACCGCGACGCTGGTGAGCAAAATAACCGTGTGGGCGGAACCATGCGCTTCCGGCACGAGCTCGAGCACGCCGCCAAAAGCATTGCGGAAGACGGTCCGATAGAACCAGCCGTAGCCGCCGAGAACGGACAACACCGCCAGGACGATCAACGGGAGCACGATCGCGATGCCGTTTTCATGCGCGTGGTCGGAGTTTTCGCTCCGCGGCGCGCCGAAGAACACGATCTTCCACATGCGGAACATGTAGAACGCGGTCAGGGCCGCGGTGAACGCGAGTACGCCGAACACGGCTTTGTTGTTGGCGAAGGCCAGATACAGAATCGCGTCCTTCGAGAAGAAGCCGGCCAGGAGCGGCAATCCGCTGATCGCCAGCACGCCGATCGTGAAGGTGCCGAAGGTCACGGGCATCTTCTTCGACAAACCGCCCATCTTGAAAATGTCCTGCTCGTGGTGGCAGGCGTGGATGACCGAGCCGGAACCGAGGAAGAGCAACGCCTTGAAAAAGGCGTGCGTGGTCAGGTGAAACATCGCGGCGCCCACGCCGGCGGCGATCACCATGTGATGCATCATGCCACCCATCTCGTGATCGATCGCGAGCGAGCCGAGCCCGAACGCGGCGACCATGTAGCCCAGTTGCGAGAGCGTCGAATAAGCCAACACCTTCTTGATGTCGCTCTGGACCACCGCGCAAAGCGCCGCGTACAAGGCGGTGGCGGTGCCGACCCACATGATCGCCTGCAAGGCCTGCGGGACCATGAGCACATTGATCCGGCACAGCATGTAGATACCGGCGGCGACCATCGTCGCGGCGTGGATCAAAGCGGACACGGGCGTCGGACCTTCCATCGCGTCCGGCAACCAAACTTGCAGCGGCAGCTGCGCGGACTTGCCGACGGCGCCGCAGAAGAGCAGCAGCGGAATCGCGGTGCTGAACACGTGATGCTCGCCGAGCTCCGACAGGTTTACGGTGCCGTTCGCGTAGTAGCACCAGATGATGCCGAGGAGAAATCCGAAGTCGCCCACGCGATTCGTGATGAACGCCTTCTTCGCCGCGTCGGCCGCCTGTTGCCGGTGCACGTAGTGATCGATCAGCAGCCAGGAGCTGAATCCGACCAGCTCCCAAAAGATGAACATCATGAAAAGATTGTCGGCAAAAACGATGCCGAGCATCGAAAACATGAAGATCGACAGGCCGCCAAAGTAACGGGCCTTGGCGTCGTCGTGGCTCATGTACGCGAGCGAGAACACGTGCACGCATAGGCCCACGATGCCGACGATCGAGAGCATCAAGGCGGCGAGGTCGTCGAACTTATAGCCAAGCGAGAGCGTGAAGCTGCCGAGCTGGAGCCACGGCAGGGCATGATCCTCGCGGAAGCCACCCGTCGCGATCATCAGGCCGCGCACGCAAACGTAGACCGCCGCGAGGACGGAGATCACCGCTGCGATCCCGCCTTGGCGGCGGAAGAACAACGCGATGACCGCCGCCGAAAGCAGCGGCACGAGCAAGATCGATGGAATGACGGTGGAGGGCGTCATGAAAGGGAATTGGGCCACAGAGGACACAGAGCGCAGCCCACAGAGGACACAGAGGCGGCGTGCCGACTTCGAGGGCTAAGGATCGATGGTGAGGAATCGAAGCCCCGCTCTACCGTGAGAAAATGGTCGAAGCTAGTATGCATTGCTCTGTGATCTCTGTGTCCGAGCTCCAGTGTTCTCTGTGGCTCTTCTTCAGCTCTTCAGCCCGTTCAGCTCGTCGAGCTGGACCGTTTGGCGCTTGCGGAAGAGCGCGACAATGAGGGCGAGGCCAACCGCGACTTCGGCGGCGGCGACGGTCAGGATGAAAAAGACGAAGACGTTGCCGTCCATCGTGCCGTTGAAGCGCGAGAACGCGACAAGCGCCAAGGTCGAGGCCACAAGCATCAGCTCGAGGCACATGAAGACCACGAGGGTATTGCGGCGAATCAGCACGCCGAGCAGCCCGATCGCGAACAGCACGACGCTGAGAACGAGGTAAGCGTTAAGGGTAGGCTGGATCATCGGGAAATGCTGAAACGCTGAAATGCTGAAATACTGACATGAATCCGCCCCGCGCCGGATTGTTGCAGGACGTCGGAGGCAACGGGGATTTTTGAAAGAGTCATGACGAGGGGTTTCGATTTCAGCATGTCAGTGTTTCAGCTTTTCAGCATTTCACTTAATGTCCTCCAGACCTTCGAACCGTTTGCTCAAGACGATCACGCCGAGCATGGCGACGAGGAGCAGGAAACCCATGACCTGCACGGGCAGCAGGTACGTCGTGAAGAGTTGGTACGCATAGAGCTTGAGCGAGGCGCCGACAGCCGGCGCGGCCGACACATCCGGCGACGCCAACTTGCCGTGCGCATAAAACGATCCGATGCCCGCGGCTACCACCGCGACGGCGATGATGCGCGCCGCGACGGGAATCTTCGAGATGCGGGTGCGCTCGTCGCCTTTGCTGTCGAGCAGCATGATGATGAACAAAAACAGCGCCACGATCGCGCCCGCGTAGACGAGCAGCAGCAGAAACGCCAAGAGGTACGCGTCGAGCGCGACGAAGAGCCCCGCGACGCCCACGAGCGAAAGCAGCAAACACATCGCGGCGTTGACGGCGTTCTTGTTGATGACGACCGCCGCGGCTGTGACCACGGTGAAGACGGCGAGAATATTGAAAAGCAGGGTCATCGGATTGAGCCACAGAGGACACAGAGCTCGGACACAGAGAGCACGGAGCGCTGAGAGGTCTTCGCCTCGGCGCGCTCGGTTTGCTTCTCTGTGATCTCTGTGGCCCCGGTCTTCATTTCAGTATTTCAGGTTTTCAGCGTTTCAGCCCTTCGGCGTCAGTGCCTCTCGTTGCCGTGCTCTTCCGCGGCTTTCTTCTTGTCCCATTTGAAGTGCTGGTCGGGCAGCGTGCCGCCGATCTCGTACAGGCGGTCCTTGTGATTGATCATCTCCTCGCGCGTATAGCCGGTCATCGAGTACTGCTGCTGCAGGAAGATCGCTTCTTCGGGGCAGACTTCCTGGCACATGCCGCAATAAATGCAGCGGAGCATGTCGATATCGAAGGCTTGGGGCGCGCGTTCGACGTGAGCATTCGTCGCCGTCGGCGGGATCTCGCCCGGGGTGATACGGATCGCTTTCGGCGGACAGACGAACTCGCAGAGCTGGCACGAGACGCACTTTTCCCGGCCGTTGGGATCCTTGACCAGCGTCGGCACGCCGCGATAACCCGCCGGGATCGCGGGCCGTTGCTCCGGATACTCCATCGTCTCCTTCGGCCGCGTGAGATGCTGCCAGGTGGTTTTCAGTCCGCCGAGAATCTGCGGCACGTACGTGCGTTCCGCGAAGGTGAGAGGCTTACGTTCGACTGGGACTCCGGTGGCCATCGGAAATTTATGATTTAGGATTTACGATTTACGATTGCCCGAGCACGGGGGAGCCGACGGCTGTCAGCTTCCGCTCGCGTGTCATGCTGAGCGAAGCGAAGAATCCATTAGAACGCTCGGCTGCCTGACCAAACGTGGATCCTTCGCGATGCTCAGGATGGCAGGTGGCCGTGGGTGGATTTCGATTCGCGTTCATTCGCGTGATTCGCGGGAGTTACTTTTGAATGAACGCGATGGCGATCGCGTAGACGAAAAGGTTCACGATCGCGAGGGGGAGGAGTTTTTTCCAACCGATCTCCATCACTTGGTCGTAGCGGAAACGCGGCACGGTCCAGCGCACCCACATGAAGAAGAAGATCAGCGCGAGGACCTTCCCGACGAAGATCGTGATCGACAGGATGCCCACCGCGATCGGGTGCGCAATGAAGGGCGCGAACCCCGCCAACCAGTTAACGACCGTGGCGAGCGACACCCAAGGCAGTGGATTCCA
>CBINOT010000019.1:0-46297 GCA_966252355.1 uncultured Opitutus sp.
GATCGGGGACGAAACTTAATCAACACACACAATGCGTCACAATAAACACCACGCTTCCCTGGGCGTGACCCGCGAACATCGCGCGGCGATGTTGTCGAACCTCGCCGCTTCGTTAATCGAGCACGGTCGCATCCAGACCACTCTGACGAAAGCCAAGGCGCTTCGTCCTTTCATCGAAAAGGCGATCACCAAGGCCAAGCACGCCGCCGCCAAGTCGGAGAAGAAGGATCAGATCCATCTCCGTCGTCTGGTCCTTTCGGACATCCGCAACGAAGATGCCGTCACCAAGCTGTTCAACGAAACCTACAAGGAATTCGCGAACCGCAACGGTGGCTACACCCGCATCTACAAGCTCGGTCCGCAGCGCATCAGCGATGCCGCCGAGCTCGCGCTGATCGAATTCGTCAAGGCCGACGACCAGGGCTATAAGAAGTCCAATGGCGCCAAGAAGGGTAAGAGCAAGAAGGCCGCCAAGGCTCCCAAGAGCGAAACGGCTGAAGCTGCTCCCGCCGCCGAAACGCCCAAGAGCGAATAATCGTTTTCTGTCACGACTGACAACGCGCCGAGGAAACTCGGCGCGTTTTTTTGCGCTTCGTCATGCCGTTGGCCCCGTCGGCCTGCCCGCCTGGGGTGCTGCCGCCGATGATTATTCGGTCCGTTCAGCCTGACCCGGCGCGCAATGCGCGCGCCCTTGCGCCTGCGAGCCCATTCCTTTACTCGGTCGGTCCTTCGTTTCTGCGTCCATGTTCGATCTCACCACCGCTGCCGTGATCTATTGCGTGCTCGTCGCCGCAGTATTTTTCGGCCTCTGGCTTTGGTACGACCGGCGCGACCATCGCCGCTTCGAACTGGAACGGCGCAAGACGACCTTTCATTGCATTCGCTGTGACGCTCTGTACAGCGCGCCTTCGGGGAACGTACTCTGCCGCTGTCCCAAGTGCGGTCACGAAAACGCGCGCCTGCAGTTCTAATCCCCGAATCTCGCCCGCACTCACGGGCCAGCATCCAGGCCGGATGCGAGCGACGTGCATGCCGAATTCGATTAGCAGCGCTCCACGACCGGCCTTTGCGGTCCATGCGGAGATGATGAAGTGTTATTCTCTCTTGCTTGGCGCGCGAAATACTCCCGCGCGGGGCAAGCGCTTCTCGCGGAAAGATGATGCGCTCATTCGCGAGATCACCTTCCGGCATTTTCCGAACGGGTTCACGATTCTCAATGCCGACGGCGGCTGGTACGATCCGCAGGAGCGTGCCTTCGTCGAGGAGGAGTCGCGCCAACTTCTCGTTTGCACCGATCGTGCGCCGGCGCTGCGGCTCTGGTGTGCGGAACTGGCGGCGGCGCTGCAGCAGGACGAACTGTTGGTCGTGGAGGTGGGCCGCGCCGTGCGTTTCAAAATGAACCCGCGCCCACGACGGCCGCTGCGCTAGCCGATCGCGCGGCGGGACCGGTTGCCGCTTGTGAATCGTCGGGCGCTGGCCACCTTGACGCGACATGGAGTACATTCCCGAGCTGCGCGCGACCATCCGTCGCTTGCATCGTTGCGAGGCTTCGCACACGCGGACGGAGGTCGTGCGGCAAGAGATCGAAGGCCGCGTTCTGTGGGAAGGTAAGGTGGAGGTTTTTGCGCTCCTCGGTCACGACGACGCATTGCGGTGTTACGCCTGGGGAGATTTGGATGGCGCAGGACGGTGGGAGGTCACGACAGTGCTCGCGATTCCCCCCGTGGTCTCTGCCTCGACGGCCGTCCTTGCGGCGGTGGCGGCCAAAATCAAAGCGACGCAGAGCGAAGATGAGTCGGGCAGCTGAAGCCTTATAGGCTCGCGTGGCGGGGTGGCTGAACCGAAAGGCGCCTGGGCTGTCAGTGGTGAGCATGAGCCTGCCTGTGACCGATCTGAACCAGTTGGAGGGACGGATCGTCCTCGTTTGCTCGGCCCGCGATCGACACAACCCGCCGACCGGCATGCGTGGCACGCTGCGCGTCGTTCCCGACGCCGAAAAGACTCCGTCTCACGTGGAGATCGAGCTCGAGTTTCCGCAGATGTTCTCCACGCGCGCGCATCATCGCACCGTAAGGCTCAGCGAGGAGAAACTCGCCGAGCTGCTCGCCTCCGAACGCGATGGCACGTTCTCCGTGACGCTTGACGATCGCCTGGATCCGGCGGCGCCGCAGGAGAACGAGTAAACATTCGCGCGGTAGCCGCCGACGTGAGGGGAACCGCGATTTCGGTTGTCGCACTATCCGGTCCGACAACGCGGGTTGTCGCGCACTATTTGTGAGCACCATCGCCAACAGTTCCGGCAACAACGTGATTCGGCAGATTGTGATCGCGATCGCGTTGCTTGGCTTGGCGGTCCTGTTGTGGCGCGTGTCCGATGTGCTCGTCGTTGGTTTCGGCGGAATTGTCGTGGCTGCGATGCTGCGGGCGGTGGCGGTGCCGATAGCGCGCAAATTCGGATGGAAAGTGCGTTGGACCGTACTGGTCGTGGTCGTGCTTCTGCTCGGTTTATTTGCGCTTTTGGCATGGTTGTTCGGAAAACAAGCGACCAACCAAGCCGCGGAACTCGGTCAGCAATTACCGGCGGCGTTCAACAAGGTCGTGGCGGCGATTGAGCGATCGGAGGCCGGCAAGGCACTGGTCAGCAATATCCGGGCGTCGACGGCCGATTCGAAAACCTTGTCCAATGTGCGCATCGCCGCCACCGCGGTGCTGGGCGGTCTCGCGAATGTCGTGCTCGTCATTTTTCTGAGCATTTATTTCGCGATCGAGCCGGGCCTGTACCGCGACGGCGCGTTACGCCTGTTGCCGCCTCGGCATCGCAACCGCGTGGGGCGGGCACTGGACGATGCCGGAGTGGCGTTGCAAAAATGGCTCATCGGACAAGCGGTCGCGATGGTCACGGTCGGGATTCTCATCGGGATAGGCCTCGCTCTCATCGGCGTGCCGCTTGCTTTCGCACTCGGTGTGTTGGCGGCCGTGCTCGAGTTTGTGCCGATTGTCGGGCCGATTTTGTTCTCGATCCCCGGCTTGCTGCTCGCGTTCGCGAAGGGGCCGCAGGTCGCGCTTTACGCGTTCTTCGTCTATCTGATCGTGCAGCAGTTCGAAGGTGCAGTGCTGATCCCGCTCTTGCAGCGCTGGGCCGTGCGATTGCCGCCAGTGCTCGGGCTGCTCGCCGTGGTCGCGGGTGGTTTGTTGCTCGGAATCCCCGGCGTCGTCTTTGCGACGCCGCTTGCCGTGGTCGTGATGTGTCTCGTGCAACACCTCTACGTCGAAGAGGCGTTGGAAAACGGCACGACGGCGTCGAGCCGTCCGACGCCACGGTAGCCTTTATGGCCCCTCCAAGTCTGGCGCCATGGCGGGGCCGGGGCCAAGAGCGCGTCGAGCGGCGAAGTGGAAATCTCGAACGTTATTTCGCGTTATTTCATCGGAGCGCCGGAGGCTGCCTTCTTTACATTGGAGGACTTGCCACGGCGTTCCGAATGCGCTCGGCTCGCGCGGATACCCACGTCTACCCATGCCCCGCGCTCTATTGGTCGTCGACGATAACCAATCGGTGCGCGAATCGTTGAAATTTCTCCTCCTTCGCCGCGGCTACACCGTTTTCGCGGCCGCCAACGGGCCCGACGCCATCGAGCTCGCGCACCAACACGCGATCGATGGCGCGATGGTGGACGTCAACATGCCCGGCATGAATGGCATCGAGGTTTGCCGCGCGCTACACGAACGCGCCCGCGCGACAGGTCATGCCATCGTCGTGTGGATGATGACCGGGGCGCGCACGCCGGAAGTCATGAAGCTCGCGCGCGAAGCCGGCGCGATCGAGTTGTTCGGCAAGCCGTTCGATCTGCCGACGCTTTATCGCCAGTTCGAAGAGAAGTTGGGTGGGCCTACCGCGTCGCCTTTGCCGACAACCGGCAAAGCCTCGAAGCATTAAGCGCGACGCCGTGGCGCGCGGTACGGCGCGATCCGGCCTGGACGGCGGCCCCGTGGTGCGCTGGACGAAATCGCATTTGTGCGCACGGTGCGGCATGCAACTGACGGGCTTCCATCATCTCACCGCAGTCACCGCCAACGCGCCGAAGAATTTCGAATTCTACACGCGCACGCTCGGACTCCGGCTCGTGAAGAAGACCGTGAATCAGGACGATGTGTCGGCGTATCACTTGTTCTACGCGGACGGCCAAGCGACTCCGGGAACCGACATCACGTTTTTCGACTGGCCGGTCCCGCCGGAAAAACGAGGTACGCGGAGCATCGTCCGCACGAGTTTCCGCGTGGACAGCGAAGCATCGCTGTCGTGGTGGCTCCAGCGGTTCGAGACGCTCGGCGTGAAGCACGGCACCATCGTTTCGCGCGACCGCCGGGTCGTGCTCGATTTCGAAGACTTCGAGGGGCAACGGCTCAGTCTCGTCGCCGAGGCGCCGCACGGCAGCGTTCACCCGTGGGCGAAAAGCCCGGTGCCGGTCGAGCACCAGATCCGCGGGCTGGGCCCGATCGCTTTGAGCGTGCCGGTGCTGCAGCCGACGGAAGCGGTGCTCACGCGCGTGATGAACATGCGGCTCGTGCGCGAGTACGGCACCGGCAGCGATGGCCAGCGCGCAACCGTGCACGTTTACGAAATGGACGGCGATACCTCGCGCGGCGACGCGCTGGCGCCCGCGGCGTGCGAACTGCACGTCGCCGTCGAGCCTCATCTGCTGCCCGCGCGGTCCGGCGCGGGCGGGGTGCATCATGTCGCGTTCCGGACGCCGACGTTCGCGGAATACGATGGCTGGGCGAAACGGCTGCAGGAGATAGGCGTGCCCTCGAGCGGGCCCGTGAATCGGTTCTATTTTCGCAGCCTCTACTTTCGCGAGCCGAACGGGATTCTGTTCGAGATTGCGACCGATGAGCCGGGTTTCGCGGCCGACGAGCCGTTGGAGTCGTTGGGCGAGAAGCTGGCGTTGCCGCCGTTTCTCGAGCCGCGGCGCCAGGAGATCGAAGCCGGTTTGAAGCCGCTCGAGACGCGATAGCAGCGTCGTGTCGCCACGGGTGCGTTCGGCACCGGCGAACGATAACAGGACAGAATATGTCCCGTTATGTGAGATAACAGGACATATTCTGTCCTGTTATCGATTAGCGGCCGCGCGCGGACTACGGCGGATTTGGCGGCGTGCGGACCGCCCAACGCCTCCGGGTGCCGCCATACCTTTGTCTTGCCGAGGCTGGCGGGAATGGCTTCATCTCACCTTTTCCCACCCAGCACATGCCACAAACGATCGCCGTTCTGGACTTCGGCTCGCAGCTCACTCAGGTCATCGCGCGCCGAATCCGCGAGTGCCAGGTCTACTCGAAAATCTTCCACTACTCGACGCCGGCGGCGAAATTGCGGGAGGAAAACGTCGTTGGCATCATCCTCTCCGGCGGCCCGCAAAGCGTGTACTCGCGCAAGGCCCCGCACCCCGATCCGGCGATTTTCGAGCTGGGCGTGCCCGTGCTGGGTATTTGCTACGGCGTCCAGCTGATGGGCCACTTTCTCGACGGCGAGGTCGAGCACAGCAAGGAGCGGGAGTACGGCCACGGCGTGCTGACGATTCAAAAGCCGGGCCGCTTATTCGCGGGCCTGCCGAAGAAGTTGCGCGTTTGGAATTCGCACGGTGACAAAATCACGCGCCTGCCGCCGGGTTTCCGCGCGATTGGCACCACCGAGAATTCACCTTACGCGGCGATCGAGGATACGCAGCGCAACTTTTACGGCATTCAGTTCCACCCGGAGGTGTTTCACACCGAGCGCGGCGTGGACATGATCCGCAACTTCCTGCTGGGGATCTGTCATGCCCGCCAAGATTGGACGACGAAGGATTTCATCTCGCATGCGGTGGAGCAGATTCGCGCGCAGGTCGGCAAAGGACGCGTGATCCTCGGGCTTTCGGGCGGCGTCGATTCGTCCGTCGCCGCCGCGCTGTTGCACAAAGCCATCGGCAAGCAGCTCACGTGCGTGTTTGTCGACAACGGCCTGCTCCGGAAGGACGAGCGCAAGTACGTACAGGAATTGTACGGCCGTCATTTCAACATCGATTTGCGCGTCGTCGATGCCTCGAAGCTTTTCCTTCGCCGGCTCAAGGGCGTGACCGAGCCGGAGCAGAAGCGAAAGATCATTGGCCGCACCTTCGTCGAGGTGTTCGAGAAATCGTTGAAGTCGATCAAGGGGAGCGCGCAGTTCCTCGGCCAGGGGACGCTTTATCCCGACGTGATCGAGAGCGTTTCGATCGGCAACAACCCCGCATCGCTGATCAAGACGCATCACAACGTCGGCGGTTTGCCGGAGCGAATGAAGCTCAAGCTCGTCGAGCCCTTGCGCGAATTGTTCAAGGACGAGGTGCGCCAAGTGGGCGCCGCGCTCGGCCTGCCGCGCGAAGTCGTCTGGCGCCAGCCGTTCCCCGGCCCCGGTCTCGGCGTGCGCGTGATGGGCGAGATCACCGCGCAGAATCTCGAAATCCTGCGCAATGCGGACGCCGTGCTGCAGGACGAGATGATGAAGTCCGGCTATTACTATAAAGTTTGGCAGTCGTTCTGCGTATTTCTCCCGGTCAAAACGGTCGGGGTGTTTGGCGACGAACGGACCTATGATTACGTCGTGGCGATTCGCGTCGTGGAAAGTACCGACGCGATGACGGCGGATTGGGCCAAGCTGCCCCACGAGCTGCTGCAGCGCGTGTCGAGCCGCATCACGAACGAGGTGCGCGGCGTGGGCCGCGTCGTCTTCGACATTAGCTCGAAACCGCCGGCGACGATCGAGTGGGAATAGGCGGATCGGGGCTTTCCTCCGGCGCCAACCGATGCCAACGTTGTTGCCTATGAGCCTTTCCACTCTTCGTGGGTTAGCGTTCGTAGCGGTCGGCTTCTTTGCCCTCGGCCTGCGCGGCGCGGAATTACCGATCGTGGCGAAGGCGCGTGCGTTTCTCGGTTCGGAGTCCGTTTTGAACGGCGTCCAGTCGATTCACTATGTCGGCACGCTCGTGACGACCGACCCGAAGGACGAGAAGAAGCAGACGCGCGCCGCGATCGAGATCATCGTCGTCAAACCGGACCGTTATCGCGTGACGATCACGTCCGATACGACGATCGAGACGACGGCGCTCGACGGATACGACGCGTGGTCGCGGGTCGCATCGGTCAGCGACCGGAGCAAATGGCAGCAGACGTTGCAGGGCGGCGACGGGGTGAAGCGGCTGCGGGCGAATACGCGCGAGAACATTCTCTTTTTTCGCGGCGCCGAATCCGAAGGCGGCGCGATCGAGGACCTCGGCCCAACGACGGTCAACGGCGTCCGTTGCCAGAAGGTCGCGTTCGTCTACTCGCGCGAAGCGACGGGTTTTAAATATTTCGATGCCGCCAACGGCCGGCAGATTTACGCGTCCCCCAATGTGGTGTTCACCCGCTATTTCGATAGCGCGACGGGTCGCCTCGTGCACACGGAGACCGAGGGTGGCGTGAGTATCGACGAGCAGGGCGACATCGTGGTGAATGGCCTGCGCTTTCCCAAGTCAATCATCACGGTGACCAAGAACCAAGCTGGTCAGACCCAAACGGTTACGATCACTTTCGACAAGATCACGTTAAACGAAAAGTTTCCGGACGGATATTTTTCGGTGCCGCTGTTGAAGAGCCATTGAGGACGGAGTGCGCCTCGTCGCCGTTCGGGCGGGCGTTGAAACGACGAAAAACCTCGCGGTTTTTTCGGCCATAAATAGACCCGCTAAAGCCAGCATCATGCGTACGCTCCACCATGGCTCGAAGACCTTTGCCGAAGACCTAGCGGCGTTTTGCCGCGGGGCGCTTCCACCCAAGGAGATTTCCGATTCCGTTGCGGCGATTCTCGCCGATGTTCGCGCCCGCGGCGACGAAGCGGTTTCTTATTACGCCGCGAAATTCGACGGGGCCAAGCTTCGGGCGCGCGAATTTCGAGTGAGCCCGAACGACTTGGCCGCCGCCGCGAAAGCACTGCCCGCCGCCGAGATGAAAGCCTTGGTCGCCGCGCGCGACAACGTCCTCGCCTGCAACCGCCGCGGCTTGCCCGAAGCGTGGACGGCGAAGAACAAGCATGGCGCGACGATCGGCGAAAAGTTCGATCCGATTCGCCGTGTCGGCGTGTACGTTCCCGGCGGCGAAGCGCCGCTGGTATCCACGGTATTGATGACGGTCACGCTGGCGAAGATCGCTGGCTGTCCGGAGGTGGCGGTCTTCACGCCGTCCAACGCGAACGGCAAAGTCGCGACGGGCGTCCTGGCTGCGTTGCACTTGCTCGGCGTCGAGGAAGTGTACCGGATCGGCGGCGTCCAAGCGATCGGTGCGATGGCGTTCGGCACGACGACGATCATGCCCGTCGACAAGATTTACGGTCCGGGCAATGCCTACGTCTGCGAGGCGAAGCGCCAGGTGTTCGGCATCGTTGGCGTCGATTCGTTGCCCGGTCCGAGCGAGGTGATGATCATCGCCGACGAAACCGCGAACATTGCCTATGTCGCGGCCGACCTGCTCGCGCAGGCGGAACACGGATCGGGTCGCGAAAAAGTGTATCTCGTCGCCACCTCGAACCAGATTATCGCGGCGGTGGCGACCGAACTTCGGACGCAGCTGCAGTTGATTTCACGCTCGGAAAAAACGCAGCGGGTCTTGCATGAAGGATTTCTCGCCATCGAGGTGAGCTCGCTCGCGCAAGCCGTGGCCGTGGCGAATTACGTCGCGCCGGAACATCTCGAGCTGCTCGTCGCGGAAGCTTCGGCCAAGAAACTGACGGCCGCGATCACGACGGCTGGCGCGATCATGATCGGCAACTATACGCCGACGGCGTTGGGCGATTTTACGGCGGGGCCGAGCCACGTATTGCCGACGGCGCGCGCCGGACGCTATTTCAGCGGTTTGCGCGTGGCCGATTTCATGCGGCGCACGAGCATCATTCAGTACGACCGGGCGAGCATCAAAAAAGCGGAGCCCATCGTCTCGGCCTTTGCCGCGATGGAGAAACTCGACGCTCACGGCCGGTCGGTGCGGATTCGGACGATGTAGGCGGTTTGTCGGCCGTAGCGATCACGAGCACGAAGCCCAGCGCAGTATTGCTCTGTGCGCTCGGATTGAGTTCTCTGCGGTCTCCGTGTCTAAGCAGAACGACATCTCTTCTTTAGCCTTACCGCACGTCGCGAAGCTCCATGCGTACACGCCCGGCTTGCAGCCGACCGAACCGGGTTGGGTGAAGCTCAACACAAACGAATGTGCGTACCCGCCGAGCCCGCGCGTGGCCGAAGCCGTCCGGCGCGAGGTGGGGGAGGATGGCGCGTCGCTGCGTCTTTACCCGAATCCGAAAAGCACGCCCCTTCGCGCCGCCGTTGCGTCGCTGCACGGCTTACGTGAGGAAAACGTCTGCATCGGCAATGGCTCCGACGATATCCTGAATTTGCTGGTCCGTGCATTTGTCGGCCCGAATCCCGATGTAGGGCGGGGTCTCCCGACCCCGCCGCCTCCGGACGAATCGCGGGACCAACGGAGGGGGACGGAGACCGCGTCCTACAGCTCTGCACTTGGCTACACATTGCCGAGTTACTCGCTCTATCCGGTGCTGGTCGAGATCCAGAACGGCAGCGCGAACGTGATCGAGTTCGATCGCTCGATGCGGTTGCCCGTGGAGCAGATGGCGCAATCGTCGGCGCGCGCGTTCTTCCTCACGTCGCCCAACGCGCCGACGGGCGTCGGTTTTGCGAATGCCGATTTCGAGCGCGTCTTAGCGAGCTATCGTGGACTGCTCGTGATCGACGAAGCCTATGCGGCGTTCGCGAAAGAAAACGCCGTGTCGCTGATTGCGCGTTATCCGAATGTCGTCGTGGTGCGGACGCTTTCGAAGGCGTATGCGCTCGCTGGCATCCGCGTTGGGTATGCCTTGGCCCGCCCCGACGTCATCGACATCCTGGACCGAGTTCGGGACAGCTACAACGTGAGCCGGCTTTCGCAAACCGCCGCCCTCGCCGCGATCCAAGATCAGCCGTACTACGACGGCGTGATCGCGAAAGTGAAGGCGACGCGCGACCGGTTTATCGCCGATTTGCTCGATCGACGCGGCTGGCAGACGTACGACTCGCAGACGAACTTCATCTTTACGCAGCCGAAAAACGCGCGCGGTGAAGCGGGGCCTGCGGTGGCCAAGTCCGCGTACGATCATCTCTTCGCGCACAAGGTGCTGATCCGTTACTTCCCGAGCCACGCCTTGACCGCGCCGTTCCTGCGCATCAGCGTCGGCACGGACGCCGAGATGGCCGTCCTCAGCGAACAACTCGACGCATGGCAAAAAACGTAATTCAGCCGAAGGCGGCATCGGGCGCGAAAACGACCGGTGCGAACGCGCGTGTTGCGACGGTCGATCGCAAAACGGCCGAGACCGAGATCGGTTTGACGCTCGCGATCGATGGCCGCGGTGCGGCGAACATCGCGACTGGCGTGCCGTTCTTCGATCACATGCTGACGCTCTTCGCCAAGCACGGCCTCTTCGATTTGACCGTTAAGTGCAAAGGCGACGTCGAGGTGGACTATCACCACACGGTGGAAGATGTCGGGCTCGTGCTCGGCCAGGCATTCAAGGAAGCGCTCGGCGACAAGGTTGGGATCAAGCGTTACGGGTTTTTCATTCTCCCGATGGACGAATCGCTCGCGCGCGTCGTCGTCGACGTCGGGGGGCGTCCGCATCTCGTGTACAACGCCGAGGCACCGACGATGTTCGTGCGCGATTTCAACATCGTGCTCGTGAAAGAATTTTGCCGCGCCTTCAGCAATGCGCTGGGAGCGAATTTGCACGTGCAGCTCGTCTACGGTGAAGAGCCGCATCACGTCGCGGAAGCGATCTTCAAGTGCCTCGCGCGCGCATTGGATGTCGCGACCCAAATCGAGCCGCGCGCCGCGGATCTGTTGCCTTCGACCAAGGGTAAACTGTAGCCGTTGGCTACAGTTCCGAGTTTGGAGTTTGGGGTTTCGAGTTGACCTGCCGACGTTCAAAGTCTCCTTGCGACCGATTCGCGTGAACTCCGAACTCCACACTCCGAACTCCGAACGGCCGCAGGCCAGCGTAGCGGTCATCGATACCGGCATCTGCAACCTGCGGAGCGTGACCAAGGCATTGGAAGCCGTGGGCGCGACGATTCAGGTCGTGCGCTCGCCGGAAGAAGTAAACGCCGCGAAAGCCTCCGGCCTCGTGCTGCCGGGCGTCGGCGCGTTGCGCGACTGCGTGGCGGCGTTGCGCGAGACGAAGCTCGACGCCACGGTGCGCGACTGGATTGCGGCGGATCGTCCTTTTCTTGGCGTGTGCCTCGGGATGCAGGCGCTTTTCGAACATTCCGAGGAGGGCGACGTGCAGGGCCTCGGCGTCTTTCGCGGGAAAGTCCGTCGGTTTCGGCGGCCGCCTGAGTTCAAGATTCCGCACATGGGCTGGAACGACGTGACCTTTGTCCAAGGGCAATCTCCGCTCGCCACCAGCCTGAAGCCCGCCGGCGAGGCGTTCTACTTCGTGCACAGTTTTCACTGCGTCCCGGACGATCGCGCGCTGGTCTTGGGCGAGTGTGATTACGGCGGCGCGTTTTGCGCCGCGATTGGCCGAGGGCGCGTTTTCGCGACGCAGTTTCATCCCGAAAAGAGCCAGGCCAACGGCCTCCGGATCTACGGGAACTTCGCAGCCGTCGCGGCGGCGGCTTAGGCCTCGAGGGGGACGCCCGGTGGCCATCCGGGCGGTCGATACATTTGCTAACGCGGTGATCCGCTTGGACTAATTTTATGCGTTTCGCGGGTTAGCGGGCTTCTTTGCTTTGCAAGCGGCGCACTTTTAGCTTCGCTCCGCCTTTGTCATGGCAAATTCCGCGATCCTGAAGCTGGACGATAAAGAATACCCCTTTCCGGTCATTGAAGGCACGGAGGGCGAAAAAGCGATCGACACGCGCACGCTGCGCGCGACGACCGGGCACATCGCCTACGATCAGGGCTATGGCAACACGGGCTCATGCGAGAGCCAGATCACGTATCTCGACGGCGATAACGGCATTTTGCGGCACCGCGGTTACCCGATCGAACAGCTGGCCGAGTACAGCGAATTCGTCGAGACCGCCTATCTGATCATCTACGGCGAACTGCCGAATCAGAAGCAGCGCAAGGAATTTGGCCTCCGGCTGCGGCGCGACGCTCCGGTCGAGATCCAAGCGCAACGCATTCTCGAAGGTTTTCCGATGCACGCGTCGCCGATGGCGATGCTCTCCGCGATGGTCGCGGCGCTGCCAGCATACCATCCCGAACTCGCATCGAATAACTTCGAGAAAGACCTGAAGGTGTTCGACGCCGCGGCGTCGATGGCGATTTCGAAGATCCGCACGATGGTGGCGATGATCTATCGCTACATCCATGGCCTGCCCTTCGTGTTTCCGAAGCAGGATCTGCCGTTCTGCGATAACTTCCTGCACATGATGTTTTCGGAGCCGTACAAGGACTACGTCCCGGTTCCCGAAGTATCGAAAGCGCTCAATCTCGTGCTCCTCCTGCACGCGGACCACGAGCAGAATTGCTCGACCTCGACCGTGCGCATGGTCGGCTCGAGCCAGGCGAATTTGTTCACCTCGATGTCGGCCGGCATTAGCGCGCTTTCGGGCCCGCTCCACGGCGGCGCCAACGTAGCGGTGATGCAAATGCTCCAACAGATCCACGACGACGGCGACGACGGCTCGCGCTTCATCGCCGCGGCGAAGTCCGGCAGCAAGAGCTCGCGCCTCATGGGCTTCGGCCACGCGGTGTACCGTAACTTCGATCCGCGCGCGAAGATCATCGGCGCAGCTTGCGACACACTGCTCAAGCGCCTCGGCGTCGACGATCCGTTGTTGAACATCGCCAAGCATCTGGAAGAAGCGGCGCTGCGCGACGAGTACTTCGTCTCGCGGAAACTCTATCCGAACGTCGATTTCTACTCGGGCATCATCATGCGCGCGATCGGCATTCCGATGAACATGTTCACCACGATGTTCGCGATCGGCCGCGCTCCCGGCTACATCGCGAACTGGCGCGAAGTGGCGTCGAATCCGAAGGGGCGCATCTACCGCCCGCGGCAAGTGTATGTGGGGCCCAAGAAGCGTGATTACATCCCGATGGCGACGCGCGGCTGATACGTCCGCCCTACCATTGCCGCCATGCGAGCGCCGGTCAGCGACCGGCGCTTTTCTTTTAGCCCGGCTCAATGGCATGAACGCGAATGACGTTGGCGCAGTCATGCGCACGCCCGTCGCGTGCACGGCAACCTTGGGAGTACCATCGTGTCAAAAAGCGCCACCAGGAGACCTACATGAAACTCAAGGCACTTTTGCTTCCCCTCGTCGCGCTCGGCGCGATTTTCACGCTTGCCGGTTGCGATACGTTTCAATCTCGAGTTCGGGAAAAGTCCGACGTCTACAACGCCTTGCCTCCCGACACGCAGCAACGCTTGCAGCACGGGCGCATCAGCGTCGGCGACTCGCAGGACATGGTTTACATCGCCTTGGGTTATCCGGACGAGGTGCGCGAAGTCACCACGCAGCAAGGTGCGCAAACCCTATGGATTTACCGCACCTACTGGCAGCAATACGAAGGGACGGCTTGGGTCGGCTGGCATCGCGTCATCGTGCCCACGCGCGACGGACGCGGTTACGCGGTTTTCCATGAGCCGGTCACGACTGACGTCTATCGCACCCACGTCGACGAAGTCATTCGTGTGACCTTTAACCGCGGCGTCGTCTCGAGCGTCGAGCAGCGCCATCGGTGAGCCGATTGCGGATTGGGGACTGCGGAGTGCGGATTGACAGGTATCCGCACGTCTCATGGTTGACGCTACGCCCGGCGATTCCGGGCGACGCACGACGCGTAGCTCGCGGTGAATTTTAACCACCGCGAACGCCTCGCGTTGTTCCGCAATCCGCAATCCGCAATCCGCAATCCGCAATCCCAGCTCCCCACTCCCATCAGCTCTTCGGCTTTTCGCCGCGGAAAATCTCGTCCTGCGTCAAGCCGGTCAGGGCGGTTAACCCGGTGATCAGCTTCCAAAAGACAAACATCATCACGATCATGCTCGGGATCACGATGACGGGCCACACCATGATGTGCATCTTGCCGAGCTGTTGATTGAATTCGGGCGTCGCGGGCGGACTCGTGAGGATCCAACGCGCGAGGGCGAAGTTCAGAATCGCGCTGCCGAGGAACGCGAGGGCCAGCCAGACGCTGGCGTCGCGCAACAATCGATCGAAAGCGGGGCGTTCACCTCGTGCGTCCAGCGCGGCGTTTACTCGCTCGACGTCGATGATTTGGTCGTTGAAGAGCAGCTCGCGAATGAGCGGTTTTTTCGATCGCAGCGAGAGCAGCACCGCCGCTCCGATGACGGTCGGGACGGCGGCGTCTTTGATCGCGAACCAAATCCCGCCCGCTTTGAGCAGGCCCAGTCCGCCCGAGAGCAGCACACTGACGAATCCGATCACCGATAACACATTGGTCTTTCGGCGCGCGATTAGATCGTAAACGCCATATCCAATCGGAAACGCGAGCGCGACGACCAAGCCCCACAGCGGCCCGAGGTACTTGTCGCTGCTGAATTTCATCAACACGACCGTCGGAACGAGGATGTTGCAGACGATGTTGAGCAGGAGGTTCTCTTGTTTTTTGGGCTGGGTCACAGGCCGCAATCCGGTTCAAGGCCGGAGCGATGGCAAACCATTTTCCTGATTTCCTGCGCTCGCGATTTGTGTCATTGGTCGCGGTCCCATGATACTCCTCGGCGTTAACATCGATCACTGCGCGACTCTGAGGCAGGCCCGTTACCGTGACGTCGGGCGGACGACGGGCGGCCCGGTTGAACCGGATCCGGTAACGTTTGCGCTGCTCGCGGAGCGCGCGGGCGCGGACGGCATCACGGTGCATCTCCGCGAGGACCGCCGGCATATTCAGGACCGCGACGTCGTGCGGCTCCGGGAGAGCATCGCGACCCGGCTGAATCTCGAGATGGCGTGCACGCCGGCGATGACGGCCATCGCCCTGCAGGTGAAACCGGATTCCGTGTGTTTGGTGCCGGAGAGCCGGCAGGAGATCACGACCGAAGGCGGCTTGGATGTGGTCGCGCATCGCGACCGCGTCGCGGCCTGCGTCGACGCCATGAATGCGGCGGGGATCAAGACGAGTCTCTTTATCGATCCCGACGAGCCGCAGATCGAGCTGAGCGCGAAGCTCGGAGCGCCGTGGGTGGAACTCCATACCGGCGCTTACGCGAACGCTTACGCGACCCCGCGCCGCGCTGCCGAATTTCAGCGGCTGCGTCTCGGGGCGGTTCGCGCGCACGATTTAGGTTTGGTGGTGAACGCCGGTCACGGCATCAATTACATCAACATCGCCGAAGTCTGCACGCTGCCGCATCTGTACGAGTTGAACATCGGTCATAGCATCGTCAGTCGCGCACTTTATACCGGAGTCGAAGAAGCGGTCCGCGAAATGAAGCGAAGGATGAATGAATGAAATCGATCCTTTCGCCACAGAGAACGCAGAGCTCCGACCCAGAGGACACAGAGGTTCCCGAATTCCTTTTTTGCTCTGTGATCTCTGTGTCCGAGCTCCGTGGCCTCTGTGACCAAGTTCGATTCCGACATGAACATTGAATTGCCGCCGGGGGGAATCTTGATCGGTCTTGGCACCGATATTATCGAGGTCGAGCGCGTGCGCGGCGTGCTGGAGCGGCAAGGCGTGCGCTTTCTGGAGCGCGTATTCACGGACGAAGAGCGGGCGTATTGCGAGGGAAAGGCGCACCCGCATAAGCACTATGCCGCCCGTTTCGCCGCGAAGGAAGCGGTGGCGAAGTGCTTCTCCACCGGCATCGGCGCCGAACTCGGCTGGCGGTCGGTGTCGGTCTATCACGGGGCACGACAGCAGCCCCTGGTCCGGCTGGATGCTCAAGGCGAGGCGCTGTTACGCGCGGTCGGTGCCACGCACGTTCATCTCAGTCTTTCCCACACCGAAACCGTGGCGATGGCCGTAGCCGCGCTCGTCCGCGCCTGATCCATGGAAGAAGCGCCGAAAGCTCGCCCGTCCATTTCGCAGCTCTCCAAGACGCCGTCGTGGGTGATGCTCGGCTTTCTGCTAGGAGCGTTGTTCGTGTGGCGGCTGCCGCATCGCGATGCGCCGCTTCCTGCCCGGCCGGTTGTGCTGGCGACGCCGGAGCCGGCGCGTCCGAGCGAGCCGCCGCAAATCTCCACGATCGAAGCCGTCTTCTCGGAATGGTCGAGCTACGCGGTTTGGGACAATGACGTGACGCAGGTCGCGATGTGGAATTCGGCGGTCGGCGATTTTGCGGAGTGTTACGAGGTGCGGCGCGTTGGCGACACGTACTATTTCCGCACCATCCCTCATTTGACCAACCGAGTGATTCGGCATGGCAAAGCGCTGCCGCCGGAGTGCCCGCTGCGCTTCACGGAAACCGAGGAGCAATATCGCGAGTGGCGCACCGAGGGCAGGGTGGAGCGCCCAGCCGAGAATCTGCGGCCCAAAATGAGCGTGCCGCGTGCGCTGCCGGCCATGCCCACGCCGTCGCCATCGGTTTCGCCGCTCACGACTCCGGCGCCCGATTCGGATCGGCCGCCGCTGCAGATGCCGGAAAAGAAATGACTTCGTTCGATGCGCTATGTCCTCCGGTCCTCTCGTGCGCGGCGGCGCATGCGTTGGAATCACGCCTTTTCAAGGACGACGAGACGCAGGAGTGGCGCGCGATGCAACAGGCCGGCCACGCCATCGCAGACGCGACGCTCCGCGATTTCCAGGAAATCGGCGGATTTCCGCGTGGCGGACGTATTCTCGTGCTCGTCGGTAAAGGCCATAACGGGGGCGATGCGTTGATCGCAGCGCATGCGATGCTCGCGGCGTTCCCTGAGGCGATGGCCGAAGTCCTGTTCGTCTTCGGCGAACGATCCTTGCGCCCGCTGGCGGCTCGGGCCTGGCGCGATCTTACTCATGCGGCGCCGGATCGTATCGTGGCTCAACCCACGTTTTCCGCTTACGACGTATGCCTCGACGGCATTTTCGGTTTCCAATTTCGGCCGCCGGTTGACGCCCGCGTCGCCGGCCTGATTGAGCGAGTCAACGTTTTGTCCATTCGGCTGCGCGCCGCGGTCGATTTGCCGAGCGCCGATCTCTTTCGGGCCGATTTCACCTACGCGACCGGTTGCGTCAAAACGCCGGTCCTCGTCGGCGAAAGGGCGGGTCGAGTCCGGTACCTGGATCTCGGTTTTTTTAAGCGTCCGCTCGACGACACCACCGCAGACGGTTCCCTGGACAACGATCGGGTGCTGACGACCGCTGCCTTGGATACGCTGCGCGCATTGCGTCCGGCGCAGTGCGACAAACGGAGCTTTGGTCACGTTTTCGTGCTCGGCGGATCGCGCAGCTTTCCGGGCGCGATTTTGATGAGCGTGGAAGCCGCGTTGCGGAGCGGCGCCGGGCTCGTCACCGCCTTTGTCCCGGAGTCGTTGGCGGCGAGCTACGCCGCTCGACTGCCCGAAGCGATGTGGGTGGGATGGTCCGAAACCCCCGCCGGCGGTCTGGCGCTCGAAGGCGAACATCTCCTGCGCGAACGCATCGAGCGCGCCGATGCCTTGGTGGTCGGACCGGGATTGGGACGTGAACGCGAGACCCTCGCCCTCGTCGCTTCGATCGTGAAGACGTCGCCGGTCCCGCTCGTGATCGACGCGGACGCGCTGCAGGCGGATATCGTCGGCGAAGGTGACGCGCCGCGCGTGCTCACCCCGCATGCAGGCGAGTTGAAGCGGATCGCCGGCGACCGCGATCTCCGCGCGTTTGCCCAGCAATCGCGCGGCACGGTCGTGTCGAAAGGCCCGGTGACGCGGCTCTGCAACGGCGGCCGGATCTACCATTCCTTTTTCGGCGGACCGGTACTCGCGCGCGGCGGCAGCGGCGATGTGTTGGCGGGAATGATCGGAACACAGCTCGCGCAAACGCCGAAAGATACCCTCGGCGCCGCGGCTCGCGCCGTCATCTGGCATGGGCTGGCCGCGGAAGCGCTGGCCCGCGAGCACGGCCAAACGGCGGTGCGGACAACTCAACTGCTCGATTATCTGAGCGCCGCCTTGCGCGGATCATAACCGCCGGGCGTCCGCGTCGCGATTCGGGCAGAACGTAAGTGGATGCAAAAATAATTTGTCGCGCGGAGGGAAGGGGTATTCAGTGCGGCTCATGTCCACCCAGCTCACCGCGCGGCAGGCGTTTTTGATCCTGAACGCCCTGCCCAATATCGGGCCGATCACATTGAATCGGCTGCTGGACGAGCTGGGTGGCGATCCTCGCGCCGTATTTCTGGCGGATCGCCGCCGCCTCGAGTCCGTGAAGGGGGTAGGTCCCGTGATCGCGGATACGCTGCTCGAATGGCAGACGCATTTCAATTTGCCGCGGGAAGAAGAGCGGATGGCGAAAAGTCACGCCGACTTTGTCACGACCCGCGACGCCGAGTACCCGCGCTTGTTGCGCGAGATTCACGATCCGCCGATTGGCCTCTATCGTCGCGGCTCATATGGCTTCCCGGATCGATGCATTGCGATCGTGGGCTCGCGGCGCACGACGCTTTATGGGCAGGCGACGGCGAACCGTTTCGGCGCCGAGCTCGCGCGACTCGGTTTTTGCGTGGTCAGCGGACTGGCCCGCGGCATCGATACCGCCGCTCACGAAGGTGCGCTGTCCGTCGGCGGCAAAACCGCCGCGGTCGTCGGCACCGGGATCGACATCATTTATCCACCCGAGAACCTCGAGCTGTATCGTAAGATCGAAGCGAGCGGCGCCGTGCTGTCCGAGTTTCCTTTCGGCCGTCGCGCCGACCGGCAGTCGTTCGCGATGCGCAATCGGGTCGTCGCTGGCATGTGCGAGGCGGTCATCGTCATCGAGAGCGATGTGGATGGCGGCGCCATGATCACGGCGCGCTTCGCCGGTGAGCAGGGCCGGCTCATTTTCGCGGTGCCCGGCCGGATCGATCAGTCCACGAGCGCGGGCTGTCACCAGCTGATCCGTGATGGGGCGACGCTGCTCACGAGCATCGACGATCTGCTTTCGGAGCTGAACTACCTTGACGGTCTGCGACCGCAGCCGATTCCACAGAAAGCCGCTGAAGCTGCCGCCGGCGTCCCGGCGAATCTCAATGCGGAAGAAGCTCAGGTCTTCGAATGCTTTCGCGGCGGAGCGATCTTGTCGCCCGACGCCGTAGCGAGTCAGACCGGACTGGGTGCCGCGCAACTTTCCGCGACCCTCATGATGCTAGAATTGAAACGCGTCATCGCGAAACGCGCCGACGGCACCTTCGAAGCCAGATCGTCCTGATTGCGGATTGCGGAATGGTAAAGTCGAGCCCGCGCCGCGGAATCGCCCCCACGACGTCGTTTCCCCTGCGCACTCCGCACTCCGAACTCCGCAATCCCGAATCCCCAAAATCCCAAGGGCTCAGCCGGGCGGCCACGTCATTTGCCGTTTGGCGAGCAGATGCACGTGCAAATGCGGAACGGACTCGCACGCATGCGGACCGTTGTTGATCACGATCCGAAATCCCTGCGCCAAGTTAAGCTTCTTGGCAATTGTACCGGCAACGAGCAACAGATGGCCGAGGACTGCCTGATCTTCAGGCGCCGCTTCGCCCACGCGCGGGATAAGTTTTTTGGGCACGATCAGCAGATGCACCGGGGCTTGGGGCTGAATGTCGTGCAGAACGACGCAGACGTCGTCCTCGTGCTCGATCTTGGCGGGGATTTCGCGATCGATGATTTTTTGAAAGATCGTTTTGGCCATAACGAGAGATTAACCCACGAAACACACCAAAATCACGAAAGCGAAACCGTTTTCTTTCGTGTGATTCGCGTGTTTTCGTGGGCTACAAAAACAACAATTGCAGGTTGGTGCCGCGGGCGGTACGGGCGGCGGCGAGGTCTTGGATGAAGGTAATTGCTTCTTCGTAGTCGCGCTTGCGCTTTGGCGTGGCGCGGCGGGTCGGAGGGATAACTGCGGGCCGGAGATTGGTGATCAACAGCGTCGCTTCGCGGAATCCCGCGAGCTTCTTCAGTCCGCTCATCACTTCGGCTCGAGTGAAAAGCGGCGTGGCAGATTCGAGCGTGAGCGCCGCATCCCAGTGGTAAAACCCATGCCGGGGATGGCGGGCGAACAGCTTGGCCAGCAATTCGGCCGCGGCGGCATTGAAGGCTGCATCGTAGACGTGGGCAGAGTCGGGATTGGCCGCCGTTTGCTGCTGAAGATCGGAAAGACTGAACGCGATGGCCGATTTGATCTGCTCCGCGAGATAAAGATCGTTGCCCGTCGCGTGTGCGAACAACCCGTTGATGAAGTGCAGCCGCCGCAGGTCGTCGCGAGAATGCTGCATTCTAGAATGAGAGATCCAAGACCGCGGAAATCGACCCGAGAAACACCGCCGGTGGTTTTACGCCGGTCCCTCGTCCTTGGTCCCTGGTCTTTGGTCCTTTTTCGCCAGCGCGCTGATCTCGTCGACGAACTCGGCGACGTCGCGAAATTCCTTATACACGCTGGCAAAACGAACGTACGCGACCTGGTCGACGGTGCGGAGCCGTTGCATTACCCCTTCGCCGATCGCCCGCGACGGGATCTCTTTGTCGAACTGCGCTTCGAGCGCGTCCATCACGTCTTCGACGAGCATCGTGATCTGCTCCGGATCGACCGGCCGTTTGTGACAGGCGGCGCGGATCGCGCGGACCAGCTTATCGCGGTCGAAGTCCTCGCGGCGGCCGTCGCGCTTCAGGACGACAAGCCCGTCGCGGACGAGCACCTCGGTCGTGCTATAGCGGTAACCGCACTCGAGACATTCGCGGCGCCGGCGAATCGTCGACCCTTCTTTGCTGATGCGCGAGTCGATGACCTTGTCCTCGATTGAAGTGCACTTCGGACAACGCATGGGATCGGGATTAAGCCACAGAGTTCACTGAGCTCCGACACAGAGCGCACAGAGAGCCGCCAGGAATGAATCGTCTCCGTGACCTCTGTGTCTGGGCTCTGTGACCTCTGTGTCGATGATCGGGTCCATTAGTTCAGTTCCAGAAAGTTCTTTAGGATCTGCATGCCGCCTTCGGTTGCGATCGACTCGGGATGAAATTGGACGCCCCAGATTGGCAGCGTTTTGTGCCGCAAACCCATCACTTCGCCCTCGGCCGTTTCGGCGGTGATTTCAAGTTCGGCGGGAAAGGTCGCCCGCTCGACGAGCAGAGAATGGTAACGCGTCGCGGCGAAATTTTGCGGCATCCCGCGAAAGACGTCGGTGTTCTTATGCTGGATCGGCGAGGTCTTGCCGTGCATCAGGCGCCCTGCGCGCACGACGTTGCCGCCGAAATAGTGGCCGATCGATTGATGGCCCAGGCACACGCCGAACACGGGTTTCCGTCCGGCGAAGGCCTTGATGATATCGAGCGTCACGCCGGCTTCGCGCGGCGAGCACGGTCCCGGGGAGAGCAACACGCGGTCGGGGTCGAGTCGGACCGCTTCCTCCGGCGTGATTTCGTTATTGCGATACACGCGTTGCTCGACCCCCAGCTGGCCAAAATATTGGACCAAGTTGTAGGTGAACGAGTCGTAGTTGTCGATGACCAGCAGCAAGTTGAATCGTGGCTGAGAGTTCTGGGAAAGGAGTGTCTGCGGAGACGCTACACAGGGTGACGATTGCCGCAACGAGACAATGTTCGCGATCAACTGTAAGGTTGAAAGGGTAAAGTTTCCGTCGGCAATGTACGCGCCGGTACACTTAAACTCCGAATCATTCACCGCCCGTGCTGCCTGCTCCTTTTCAACTCCTCCGCACCGACACCGCGACGGCGGCCAGGCGGGGACGCCTTCAAACCTGCCACGGCACGATCGAGACGCCTATTTTCATGCCGGTCGGCACGCAGGGGACGGTGAAGGCGATTACGCCGCAGCATATCCGCGACATCGGATCCCAGATCATTTTGGGCAACACCTACCATTTGAGCCTGCGACCGGGGAGCGAATTGATCCGCGATTTGGGCGGTTTGCATCGGTTCATGGGCTGGGATGGACCGATCCTGACCGATAGCGGCGGGTTCCAGGTCTTTTCCTTGGCGAAGCTTCGGGACATCACGGATGCCGGCGTGGCGTTTCAGTCGCATCTCGACGGCGCGAAACATTTCCTCGGTCCGCGCGAGGTCATGACGATCCAGCAGAATTTGGGCAGCGATATCGCGATGGTGTTGGACGAATGCCCGCCCTGGCCGTGCGAGCGCGATGCGTGCGCAAAGGCCGTCGACCGTAGTTTTCGCTGGGCGCAGCAGTGCAAGCAGATCGCGACCGACAGCGGCTTTCTCGGTTCGGGACATCACGTGTTCGCGATCGTGCAAGGCTCCACGTTCGACGATCTCCGGCGTCAGGCCGCGGAGTCGCTCGGCGCTCTGGATCTTCCCGGCTATGCCGTGGGTGGTGTCAGTGTCGGCGAGCCCGAGCACGAAATGTTGAAACAAGTCGGCGCGACGACGCCGTTCCTGCCGGCGAACAAGCCGCGCTACACGATGGGCCTGGGCACGCCGCCCCAGCTGCTGAAGATGGTCGCCTTGGGCGTCGATATGTTCGATTGCGTGCTGCCGACGCGCGTCGCGCGCAACGGCCTCGTGTTCACGCCGGATGGCCCGATGAATTTGCGGAACGAGCAGTACCGCGCCGATCCCCGGCCGATCGTCGAGGGCCTCGACAACTACACGTGCCGGCACTTTTCCCGCGCGTACCTGCGTCATCTCACCGTCGCGGGCGAAATGTTGAGCGGCACGCTGCTCACGATCCACAACCTGCACTTCTTTCTCGACCTGATGGCGCAAGCGCGGGCGCACATCGAAGCCGGCGACTTCGCGCCCTGGCATCGCGCGTGGATCGAGCGGTACGAGGCCGGCGCCGCGGCGCGCGTCGCTTGAGCCGGCCGCCGCCCTGCGACGGGCCAAGCGAAACGCCTGCGCGGCGAACCGCGCAGGCGGGAGAACAAAGCTTCCGTTCCGATTAGAACTTGAAGCGCGCGCCGATCGAGTAATCCCACGAATCGATGTTCGTGCGATTCACGTCGGTGTAGCCGACACTGGCGAACACCGACGTGCGCGGCGAGATCCAGTAGTTGGCTTCCACTTCATAGCTCGTCTGCTGCGAGCTCATGCGCGGCGACTCGAAGTCGTCCACGTACGCGATGCGCGGCGTCAGCGTGAACGACGCGACCGGAATCTCGACGCCCACCGCGCCGCCCCACAGCGCCTGGTCGTTGCTGAAGCCGCTGGCGCGGCTCCATTGATAACCCACGCCGCCGGTGACGAACGGCTTCACGCCGTTGAAGGTCGTGTAGGCCGTGGCGGAGCCGTTGACGGTATTGAAGTGGCCGATACCGCGGATCCAGCCGTAGTCATAGCCCGCACCGAGATCCAGGTACGGCGTCACCGGTACATTCGCCGCGACCCCAAGGTTGTATTGGTCCTTGGAGAAGTGCTTGATGTCGCTGGCCCCGAAGTGAACTTCGGAGTAGGACTGACCGAGGAGGCCGACCGGCGTCGTGCCGGTGGAGGCAGTTTGTGCAAAGCTCACGCTGGCCACGGTGAGACCGAGCGCGAGGATCGTTTTCTTGGATAGGTTCATAGTCTTTAGGTTTTCCCGAACGATTTCGGGGACTCGCGGAGGTACTGCCACGTTCCGCTCTCGCAATTAAAAAAAGTGTGTCACGCGATGGAACATCTCGACGCGTCCGATGTTAGGCCGCGCGGTTTTGCTCGAAAGCGGCGGACGAATCCTTCAGCAATTTTCCCCATGCGCATTCTCGTCACTGGCGGCGCCGGTTTTCTCGGCTCACACCTCTGCGATCGACTGATCGGCGACGGCCACGAAGTCGTCTGCATCGACAATCTTTTCACGGGCGCGAAGAGCAACGTGGCCCATCTGCTCGCGCATCCGAATTTTGAATTCGTGCGCCACGATATCATCGACCCGTTCAAGTTCGAGGTCGACCAAGTGTACAATCTGGCGTGCCCCGCCTCGCCGCCGCATTACCAGTACAACCCGATCAAGACGATCAAGACGTCGGTCATGGGCACGATCAACTGCCTCGGTCTGGCGAAGCGCGTCAAGGCGCGGCTGTTCCAGGCGAGCACCAGCGAGGTGTATGGCGATCCGGCGGTTCACCCCCAGCCGGAAAGCTACTGGGGCAATGTGAACCCGATCGGCCGGCGGTCGTGCTACGACGAGGGCAAGCGCTGCGCGGAAACGCTTTGCTTCGATTACCACCGCGAGAACAAGGTCGATATCCGGGTGGTGCGCATCTTTAACACCTACGGGCCGCGCATGCATCCGAACGACGGCCGCGTCGTATCTAATTTCGTCGTACAGGCATTGCAGGGGCAGGACTTGACCGTTTACGGCGACGGTCAGCAGACGCGTTCGTTTTGCTACGTCGACGACCTGATCGAAGGCTTCGTGCGCTTCATGGCGCAGACGCAGATCGTCGGCCCCATGAATCTCGGCAACCCGGGCGAATTCACGATGCTGCAGCTGGCCGAGCTGACCCTGAAGCTCGTCGGCGGCAAATCGAAGATCGTGCACAAGCCGCTCCCGCCGGACGATCCGAAGCAGCGCCGCCCCGATATTACGCTGGCGAAGCAAACCTTGCATTGGGAGCCGCGGGTTCCGCTCGAAGAGGGCTTGAAGCGGACGATCGCTTATTTCCGCGCGAAAATCTGAGCCGGTGCGTGCGGCCAGTTTTCCGTCAGGGGCCGCACCGTCGGGGGGACAGCGGGGACACCCATTGTCCGGCCGATCCGTCTGCCGGGCCTGATTTTCTTCCTGGCCGGACTCCCTTGCGAGGCGGATCACGCCGCCGGGCGCGAAGCGCGGTGCGCGCGATTTTCAGAGGTAAAACCGAGGAAATTCAAATCTGCCGGATGCCGCGAACGGGTTCGCCGAACGGCATCTTCGGCCCAGGCAAGGGTGCGCCGCACGCAAATCTTGGGTTCGGCCTGCTGACCCATTTGCCATTTGCCAAGCGCGGGCGAGGAGCTAAGGTCTCGGCCCTTCATGCTCTCGTTTCTGCTCAAACGTTTTTCGGGCCGGCACTATAAAAAGTTCCTGGAGAAGGCGCGTCCGACCGTCGCGCGCATCAACGAATTGGAGCAGCAGTACCAGTCGCTGACCGACGAGCAATTGCGGGCGAAGACCGAGGAGTTCCGTGCCCGCATCGCGGCCGCGACGGACAAACGAGCCGCGCTGGATGAGATTTTGCCGGAAGCCTTTGCGGCCGTGAAAAACGCCGCGCGCCGTCTTTGCGGTCGGCCGGTGATCGTTTGCGAGCACGAATTGACCTGGGACATGGTGCACTTCGATGTGCAGCTGATCGGCGGCATGGCGCTGCATCACGGCAAGATTTCCGAAATGGCGACGGGCGAGGGCAAGACGCTCGTCGGCACGCTGCCCCTTTACCTGAATGCGCTCACGCGTCGGAACACGCAGCTCGTCACGGTCAACGATTACCTGGCCCGCCGCGACTCGGAGTGGATGGGGCACCTCTACAACTTCCTCGGCGTCACGGTCGGTTGCATCCAGCAGCAGATGACCCCGGACGTCCGCCGCGAGATGTACAGCCGCGACATCACGTACGGCACCGCGAGCGAATTCGGTTTCGATTACCTCCGCGACAACGGCATGGCCACGCGGAAGGAAGATCAGGTGCAGCGCGATTACTGGTACTGCATCGTCGACGAAGTGGATTCGATCCTCGTGGACGAAGCGCGGACGCCGCTGATCATCTCGGGCCCGGCCCCGATCGAGCGCGAACAGCCGTTCACGCGGCTGAAGCCGATGGTCGAGCAGCTGGTTAACGACCAGATACGCCTCTGCAACAAGATCGTCACCGAGGCCAAGGAATTGCTGGAGAAGCCCGGCCTCAGCGCGGACGATCGGCAGACGGCCGCGCGCAAGATGCTGCAGGTGAAAATGGGGCATCCCAAGAACAAGCAGTTGCTGCGGCTGATGGAGAACGGCGATTGGCGGAAGCTGCTCGACAAGACCGAGACCGAGTTCAATTCCGACCTGAACAAGGACGAGCTCTACCGGTTGAAAGAAGAGCTCTTCTTCGTCATCGACGAGCGCCAGCACCAGGCGGATCTCACCGAAATCGGGCGCAACAAATTGCGGCCCGATAATCCCGATGCCTTCGTGTTGCCGGATCTCGCGACCGAGTTCAGCGATCTCGAAAAAGATCCCGCCTTTACGCCGGAGCAGCGGGAAGAGAAGAAACTCGTCTCGCAGCAACGCTACGCGGACATCTCCGAGGAAATTCATGCGATTTCGCAGCTGTTGCGGGCGTACTCCTTGTACGAGCGCGACGTCGAATATGTCGTCACGCCCGACGGCAAAGTGATGATCGTCGACGAGAATACGGGCCGCGTCATGCCTGGCCGGCGTTGGTCCGACGGGCTGCATCAAGCGGTCGAGGCCAAAGAGAACGTCAGCATCGAACGCGAGACGCGCACCTACGCGACGATCACGATTCAGAATTACTTCCGCATGTACGAGAAGCTCGCCGGCATGACGGGCACCGCGGAGACCGAGGCGACGGAGTTCAACGACATTTACCGGCTTTCGGTGCAGGTGATTCCGACGAACAAGCCCTGCATCCGCGTCGACAAGAACGACTCCATTTTCAAGACGCGGCGCGACAAATACGCCGCGGTCGTGCGCGAAATCGAAACCGCCAACAAACGCGGCCAGCCCGTGCTCGTCGGCACGACGAGCGTCGAATCCTCGGAAGTGCTGTCGCGCATGCTGCGCCGGACTGGCATCGTGCACACGGTGCTCAATGCGAAGTTCCACGCGCAGGAAGCGGATATTGTCGCGCGCGCGGGCCAGCGTGGCGCCGTGACGATTGCGACGAACATGGCCGGCCGCGGCACCGATATTAAGCTCGGCGAAGGCGTGCGCGATCTCGGCGGACTCTACGTCATCGGCACCGAGCGCCACGAATCGCGTCGTATCGACCGCCAGCTGCGCGGCCGTTGCTCGCGTCAGGGCGACCCGGGCGTCACGAAGTTCTATCTCTCGCTGGAAGACGACCTGATGCGGTTGTTCCTCCAGGGCAACATCGCGTCGCGGTTGATGGAAGGCTCGATGAAGGAGGGCGAGGAGCTCGAGCATCCCTGGCTCAATCGTTCGATCGAGAGCGCGCAAAAGAAGGTCGAGCAACAGAACTATTCGATCCGCAAGCGCCTGCTGCAATACGACGACGTGCTGAACAAGCAGCGCGAAGTCGTCTACGGCATTCGCAATGGCGCCATTCACGCGGAACGGCCGAAAGACATCATCTTCGAGCAAATCGAAGAGGAACTGCACACGCGCCTCGAAGTCGCGGGCTTCGGCGAGAAGACCGGCCCGACGCAGGTTGGCATCGAGAGTCTGGTCGGCTGGCTGAATCAGCACTTCCCGATCAGCGTTCGCGTCGACGAGCTGAAAGGCGACGACCCGAATGCGCTCGTCGCGATGCTGCTCGAGCGCGTCAAGAAAGCGTACGCCGTGAAGGAGTCGGTCGAGATTCCGGAGGCTCTCGGCTCACTCGAGCGTTACGTCGTGATCAATGCGATCGATCATCACTGGCAGGAACATTTGACGGAGATGGAAGAGTTGCGGCGCTCGATCGGGCTGCGCAGCTACGGCCAAAAAGATCCGCTGGTGGAGTACAAGGCCGAAGCGTTCAAATATTTCGAGGAGCTGATGAACAACGTGCGGCTGCAAATCTGCACCGGCTTGTTCCGCAGCGCGTCGAATCTCGAATCGTTCGAGAACATGCTCGCGTTGCTCAGCCGCAGCGCCCGCACCGTCGGCCCGGACGAGAGCGCCGCGGGCGGAGCCGTGCCGCGTCTGGCAACGGCGCCCGGTGCGCCGCAGATTACGACGACGGTGACGAGCAGCGGTCCCGCCATGCAGATGAACGGCAGCGCGCCGGCCGCGGCCACCGCCGGCGAGGAAGAGATTCAGCTCCCGAAGGTGACCATTCGCCGCCAGCTGCCCAAAGTCGGCCGCAACGATCCGTGCCCGTGCGGCAGTGGCAAGAAATACAAGCATTGCCACGGCTCCTGAGGCTGAACGTCGATGATGCGACCGTCGACGACCGGAAGGCGAGGGGATCGCGCCCGGTTGGGCGTCGTTCGCATGGGTAATTTACGGAGCATGCGTCGCCGCGAATCCCGTTTTTCGTCGTGAGCGAGCATACCTTGGTAACGGACGACCCCTACGCCCCGCGGCCGACGTTTCTGCAGCGAAACGCCGAGCGCGTCGCGGCGGTGGCGGTGTTCGTGCTCACGGTGGTTTTCACCGTAGTCGCGTTCCCGCCCTACAATGTCCCGGAAGCGGCGTATGCAATGCTCACGCCGGCGGTGTTCTGGGCGTATACGAAGCCGCGGTTCAAGGTTTATGCTTGGACGCTCGCCGCCGCGCAGGCCGTGGCATGGACGCTCCTGCTTGGCTGGTTGCACAATGTCACTTGGCTCGGGCTCTTTTTACTGGGGCCGTTTGTGGGCATTTGGGTGGGCACTTGGTTCTTGGCGGTATGGTGGACGATGCCGCGGATGCTCGGGCAGCCGACGTTTACGCGACTCGTCGCCATGATCGGACTCTGTGGCGCGTGGGCCTTCGTCGAATGGACGCGTTCCTGGTTGCTGGGCGGGTTTTCATGGCTCCCGCTGGCCGCCAGCCAATGGCAGCGCGTGAGTATTTTGCAGATCGCGACGTGCACCGGCAGCTACGGCGTCTCGTTCGTGCTGGTCGCCGCTAACATCGGTTTTGCGGCCTACGCGCACCGTCTCGTTCGCGAAGGCGCGACGGGCTTCAACAAGCGCAGCCAGGAATTCTTCCTCGCGCTGTTCCTGCTGATGGGGTGCTTGTGCGTGCACTTTCAAGACGCGTTCAATCGCGCGCGTTTCGCCGAGTCGCTGGGGCGGTTCGCTTTCGTTCAGCCCTACATTCCGCAGAACGTGAAGTGGGACGAAAGCAAAGCGCCGATGATCGTCGACGTGCTGCAGCAAACGACGCTCCAGGCGGCAAAGTCGCTGCCTGACGTGATTCTCTGGCCGGAAGCGTCGACTCCCTGGGCCGTGCGCGGCGACGACTCGGTCAAAGCCTTCGTCGAATCGCTCGCGCGCGAGGCGAAAGCGCCGCTCGTCCTCGGCTCCATCGCGATCGAACACCCGCGCGAGCCGAACGAGCAATGGTTCAATGGCGCGTTCGTGGTGTCGCCGACGAGCGGCGTGCAGCGCGACTATTATGCGAAGCGGCATCTCGTGCCTTTCGGCGAGTTCGTGCCGTGGCGGCCGCTTCTCGGCTGGTTGAAGAAGTTCGTGCCGATCGGCGAAGACTTCTCCGCGGGTTTGGATTCGGCGCCGCTGATTGTGCCGTTGCGCGGAGAGCCGGCGGTGCTGGGCCCCTTGATTTGTTACGAGGACATTTATCCGAGTTTGGCCCGAACGAGCGCCGCGAACAAATCGGCCGCGCTCGTTGTGCTGACGAACAACGGATGGTTCGGCGAGGGCGGTGCGGCTTATCAGCACGCCGCGCATTCGGTCCTGCGCGCCGTCGAGACGCGCCGTCCCGTGTTGCGCTGCGGCAATGGCGGCTGGAGCGGATGGATCGATGAGTTTGGCGTCGTGCGTGCCGTGCTCACGCGCGGCCCCGACGGCGTCGTCCAAACCGATCCCCGTCTCGCGGACAAAGGTTCGATCTATTTTCGCGGCACGGCGACGGTGAACGTGACGCGCGATGCTCGCTGGGCCACGGCGCCGACGTATTATACTGAGCATGGCGATTGGTTCGTGGCGGCGTCAGTCGGCTTTGCGGTCCTCGCCGTCGTGTTGCTCATCGTGGGGCGTCCCCGCGTTTCACCGTCGGCGAGCGACGAAGTATTGCCGGTCTAATCGCAACGACGACCGCAGTCTGGACTGTCCGAGACCGATTGCCATTGCGTGGCCGGCACGCGTGCGCCTCCCTCGCGACGGACGGACCAGGTCCGTTGTTTTCCCTCCAGATCGTGGCCCCATTCACCCCGTATGTTGTCGGTCGTCTTCGTTCCGGTCGTAGACGTCATATTTCGCGATTGCATTGCAGGGGTAGGCTCGCCTGACTGTCAGTTCGGGATGGCAATTGATGAGCCAAGGTCACTCTTACACCTTTTTCGCTTACCCGCTTCACCCCCAGCTCGCTTCACGTGCTCCCTTTTCATCTAGAGATGCTGCGTATTCGTACGCCTAGCTCATAGCTCAGCACGAAGCGGAATTTTGACTGCAAACCTACAAAACACGAACGCATGAATCCCAAACGATGGACCCCGCCGGTTTCGCCGGCCTTGATCGTTGCACTCGCTGGCCTAACGGCGACGATTCCAGCCCGAGCGCAGTCGGCTCCCGTAGACGCCGCCACGCTCTCGAAGTACGACACGAACCGAGACGGAGTTCTCGATGCCACGGAGCGCGCGGCGATGGATACCGCCCGCGCCGAGAGCAGCACGTCCGCCGCCGGCTCCACGACGGTGCCGACGGACAAAGACGACGTGCTCAAGCTGACGCCTTTCCAGGTGGATGCCTCGCGCGACCGCGGTTATTTTTCGGAAAACACCCTCGCGGGTAGCCGCATGCGGACGAATTTGGCCGACCTCGGTTCCTCGATCTCGGTCGTGAACAAGGCGCTCCTCGAAGACACGGGTTCGTTGGACATCAACGATGCTTTCCGTTTCGAAGCGAATACGGAAGGCCCGTCCACTTATACTCCCGGCGTTCAAGCGATGCGCGGTGACGGTATCCTCGACGTCAACGCGGGCGGCACCGTGGGCAGCTCGGTTTCATCGCAAACGGTCGCCGGAGCCAATCGCGTGCGCGGCCTCGATGCGCCGAACATGCTGACGAACTACTATCCGTCGATCGGCGCGGTGCGGCCGGATCGCTATAATGTTCAATCCTTCGAAATCAGCCGCGGCCCGAACTCCTTCTTGTTCGCGCTCGGCAGCTCGGCCGGCGGCGTCAACACGACGACCTCGCAAGCCGCGCTGAATCGCAACACGAACCGCGTCGAAATCATCGTCGACGACCGTGGTTCGCATCGCGAGAGCCTCTCGTTCAACCGTTCGATCATCAAAGACAAGCTCGCGATCTTCGGCGCCTTGCTGTATCGTGACGACGAGTTCACCCGCAAGCCGTCGTACGACATCACCAAGCGCGCCTACGGCGCCCTGACCTTCAAGCCGTTCTCCAAGACGACGATTCAAGCGAGCGTCGAAGATTACTCGAACAAGAATCGCCGCGCGAACACGCTGCCTCCGACCGATTTCGTGACGCAGTGGCGCTTGGCGGGACGCCCGACCTACGATTCGTTGTCGAAGCGGGTCACCTTCCTCTCCGACAATCCGCTGTTTGGGATCAAAGCCGGCGATATTCGCGGGCCCTATATCAGCAATTCGGGCTCGTTTTATGCCCAGCAAGTGCGCGACTACATCACGTCCTCGCCGAAGTTCCAAGCGTCGTTGATTGCTTCCGGCCAAACCGCCGCGAACTTCACGACGTATAACGGTATATCCATCTTTGGTTCGGCCGCGTATGGCACCATTCCGGGCAACGCGACCAGCATCACCAATTCCATTTTGGCCGTCCCTGGCGTCACCCAGCCGAGCGCCGCGCGTACGATCATGCAGATCCGCGATAGCCATTTGTATAACTGGTTCCAGCCGCTGTATAACCAAACGTATAACATTGGCTACGGTAATGTCGTTAACGGCTCGTTCATCCCCAATCAAAACCCGGTCGCAATCCCTGCGGGCAATTCAACGGGTAACCCGCCGATCCAACAGGGCACCGTTCGCGCGGATCCTGTCTTGGGCGATGTTTGGGATCGCGATTACTGGATGTCGACCGGTTGGACGAACATCCAAGCGCTCACGAATCTGGCGAATTATCGCTATCCGGAAGTCACGGATCGTTCGATCTACGATTGGAAGAAGGTCAACGCCTTGGCCTCGAACTTCGGCCAAGAGCGCAACGTCAGCTACAACGTCGAATTGCAGCAGGAACTCACGAAGAACCTGTTCTTTAATGCGGGTTGGTTCCGCCAGGACTTCGACCAGATGACGAATTATACAGTGGCGCAACTGAATGCGACGACGCTGCGTATCGACGTCAACAAGTACCTGCCGGACGGCACGGCGAATCCCTTCTTCCTGAAGCCGTTCGTTTTCGACTTCGATCCTGACCGTTACATCAACGCCGAGCTCGACGATCACTTCCGCGCTCAGCTGAGCTTCACGCCGGATTTCACGCAGAAGCCCGGTTTGCTGAAGTGGTTGGGGCGCCACCAGATTCTGGGAGCCTGGCTGCGTGACGAATACATGCAGACCAATTACCGCCAACGTCTGCAATACATCGGCGCCGGCTCGGCGATGGCCGCTTATCGTTATCTGCCGAATCCGAACAATGATGCGTTCGGTCGCCGCACCGGTTGGACCTACGCGAACCGTGGATCGCTCCAGCGTTTCTATTACTTGGCGGGCCCGAGCGATCCAAACGAAGTCGTGTCCGGCAGCCAAGGCGCTTGGGACCCGCTCACGGTCACAGGCGACGTTCGGGTATATGACTATCTGGGACGGAAGTTCGACAATGCGAATGTAACGACGTCGTATATCAACTTCGATTCGCCGGGGCGCACGCAGCGTACGATCGACTCGTATGTGATCGGCAGCACGAGCTATCTTTGGAAGGATCGTCTCGTAATCACGCTTGGCGACCGCGCCGACCGGTTCAAAGCGCGGAGCACTACAACAGGTGGGTATACCGATCCAGGTACCGGCGTGGCCTATCCTGTGTTGACGAGCATCGATAAATTCGACGAAAACGGCTATTTTAATACCAACTCGATGTGGAACCGCTTCGGCGCGCCGCAATACTATACCTTCCACACCAAGTCCGGCGGCGGCGTATTTCGCCCCTTCCGCGGTTGGAGCTGGTTGGATCGCCGCGCCAACGAGAACCTATTCTGGGAAGGTGTTAAGAATTTCGGCTTGGGTTACAACTGGGCCGACAATAACAATATTCCCGGCAACACGCAGATCGACTACTTCGGTAACAAGCTGCCGAAGCCGCGTGGCGCCGGTCGCGACATCAGCGTCCAAACCTCGCTCTTCGACGACAAGCTGTTTGCGAAGCTCACGTGGTATCGTAACGCCGGTGACTTCCAGTCGGTCGGTTCCGGTACGGTCGGCAGCCGTCAGTCGACGTTGGACGTCGACGTGTTCCGCGGCTGGGCTCGGACGATCGCTTTGATCAACATGGGACAGGATCCCACGTCCTCGTCGTTCGGCCAGAATCTATCGCAGACGCAGGAGGACCAAGTTCAACAGGCTGCTGCGAAGATTTGGGGCCTCCCCTACGACTACTTCAACACCCTGCCCGGCACGATCACCTATACGCAAAGCCGGATCAGCCGCGGTTTGGAAGGTCAGCTGAACTTCAACACCCGGAACTGGCGCAATCGGATCACCTTCAGCAAGAAGGAATCCATCAACTACAACGTGCTGAAGGAATACACGGAGTGGTATAACACCCGTGCCCCGATCTGGATGGCGGCGAAGGCGAAGGACTTCCTCCTGCCTCAATATCAGAGCTTCGCGGAATATAATACCAGTGGCGGCACGCACGTGCGTCTGACCGATTTCTGGACCAATAGCTTCGGTTGGAACAGCAACGTGACGGAAAATAACGGCTTCGGTTGGACGACGCCGCAGAACTATTACAACCTCGCCATCGCTCCGCAGCTGGCGGTGCAGCGCGACTTGGAAGGCCAAGCGGCGCCCGGCATTCGCAAGTACAGCGGTGCGTACGTCGGTTCGTACGACTTCACGACCGGCCGGTTGAAAGGATTCACGCTAGGCGCTGGCCAACGTTGGGAGTCGAATTCGATCATCGGCTACTATGGCAAGGCGAGCGGTGCGACCTCCGCGACCTTGCTGGACACCTCGGACACCACCCGTCCGATCTACGACAAGGCCAACACCTACACCGATCTGTGGCTCGCTTATAAGCGCAAGATCTGGAGCAACCGGATCAACATGACGATCCAGCTGAACATCGACAACGTGTTCGAGAGCGGTCACCTCCAAGCGACGGCCGCGAACTACGATGGCTCGCCGTATGCATATCGCATCGTCGATCCGCGCCGGTTCGCCCTCCGCACGACGTTCGACTTCTAAGCGACCAGCACCAAAACGTCTTGCTCGAGCTCTCCCCGGCAACGGGGAGAGCTTTTTTATGCCTACGCGGGCAACCGAAGGCAGTCATGTACGAACGATGCCTTCGGGTGAATTGGACCTCCCATCGCCACTCCAGCTTGTCATTCTGAGCGGAGCGAAGAATCCACGCCATGGGCATAGCTTCCGAGCGCTCTAGCTGCGCCGTGCGCGAAGCTCAGGGGACACGGAGAACGGGGGGCATGGGTGACGTGGGGGTGAGGCGACGATTGGCCTTAATATACTCGTCTTCATCGTCGGATTTTGTATCGTCTTGCCCCAGCGCGTTACCAGCAACGTCGGAAGAACTGCCGCATTTAATGATCATGCAATCAAGACAGGGTCACGGCGCTCGTCGGCCGCTCATCGTATGTGCGTTTCTTGCGGCATCGCTGACGGGATGCATGGAAATCGGGGATGGAAATGTCGCCGTCACGAGCACGGCGAACGGCGAGTATACGCGGCAGAAATTTGGGGAGGCCGCACCTAAGCCCGAAAGTTACGTTTTCATGCAAGGACAGTTTTTCCCGAACGGCACCGTCGATCCCTCTTTGGATCGGATGACGTTCAGAGAACTGGCGGAGGGACTCGCACCTTATCTCGCCCGGCAGCAGTACTGGCCGGCGAAAGACCCGAAAGACGCGGACCTGCTCTTGATGGTTCATTGGGGCGTCACCTCGCCTTATATAAGTTTTGATGAAGCGCGCGGGCGATCCCCGGGCGCGTTCGATCTTCCAGCCGCGATGGTGCCCCATACACCCGGTCCAGCCGATCCGGAAGGGCCACCGGAGAACAGCGCCCAGGACATCCGCGCTACTTTCTTTGCCGATTTGGGCAGCGAGAACGACATAAGCGTGGTGGAGGACAACGTTGCGGCCCAGCAGGACGTCATCGCGGGTCGGATGAAGAATTCCAGCAATATTCGTCTGCTGGGCTATGGGCGGCATCTGCAAGCGATGCAGGACCGTCCGATGACGGGCACGACCGAGACGACGCTGCGGAGCGATCTGGCGACGGAACGGTATTTCGTGATCGTTTGCGCTTACGACTTCCACAGCATCCAAAACAAGAAACCGAAAGTTTTGTGGACGCTGCATCTCAATATGCGTTCGCCCGGACATAACTTCCCGCAGGCGGTCGCGCAGATGAACGCCGCCGCCGTCAATTATTTTGGCCGGCAAACCGATTCCGTCGACACGATCCTGCCCCAGACTCGCGAAGGCAAAGTGAACATCGGCGAGATACGCATTGTTGGAGAGAGCAAGTGAGGCGTCTCGGTTGAACGGCGGCTTCGAGCATTTTCGGGCAGAGTAGGCCAAGCGAGCGGCTTGCGTCGCGGAAGTTTACGGCAACTTTCCGCGCATCCACGCTATGGCAGTCGACTTCAAAGATTACTACGCCGTGCTCGGAGTCTCGCGCGAGGCGAACCCCGATGCGATCAAGGCCGCGTTTCGCAAGCTGGCGCGGCAATACCATCCGGATGTCGCCAAGGATAAGAAGGTCGCTGAGGAGAAGTTCAAAGAAATCAACGAGGCCTACGAAGTCCTGAGCGATCCGCAGAAGCGCCAGAAGTACGACTCGCTCGGCGCGGATTGGCAGCGCGGGGGCGCCGGCCCGGCCGGACCATGGGCGAATCAAGGCGGCACGCACGAGGAATTCCATTTCGGCGGCACGGGCTTCAGCGACTTCTTCGAACAGTTTTTCGGTCAAGGCCGCGGCTCGCCGGATATCGAAGAGCTCCTCCGCCACACCCGGCGCGGTCGCGGGGCCCCACAGGAACCGGAATTCGCAGAGCGCGGCGCCGATATCGAGGGCGATATCCTGGTCACCCTCGACGAAGCGCTGCACGGGTCGACGCGTACGCTGACGTTGCGGCGGGTCGACCCACGGACCGGTCAAACCGAAGCGGACACGTTCGCGGTGCGCATTCCTCCGGGCGCGCAACAGGCGCGGCGGATTCGCGTGCCGGGAAAAGGTCACCCGGGCGAGGGCGGCGCGCCGGCCGGCGACCTTTATCTGCGCGTGCGGCTTGCGGCGCATCCCGATTTCGAGGTGCGCGGCGCAGACCTCTACCACGAACTCGCGCTTGCCCCGTGGGAGGCTGTGCTCGGCGCACAGGTCATCGTGCCGACGCTCGAGGGTACCATCAAACTGCGCGTTTCCGCCGGCTCGGCCAACGGACGCGAGCTGCGGATTCGAGGACACGGTTTGCCGCAAGGAAAGAGCGCCGAGCGCGGCGACCTCTACGTCGTCCTTCGGATCGAAGTCCCGACCGAGTTGACCGACGCGGAACGCGCGCTGTGGGAAAAGCTGGGTAGCACTTCGTCTTTTCGGCCGCGCATTCGGTAGCCCGTTCCGGCAAGACGTGAACCACGAATGGACACGAACGAACGCGAATAAGAACTGCGCGGTCCGACGTGTGAACGACTCTCCGCCCAGGCTTTAACGATGAGAGCTCGACTTCGGTTGCGGCGGAGTCGTGGAGGTCGATTCGTGGTTAATCTGAATTGATTTGCTTAGCGTTTCGGCGAGCCGCGCCATGATCCGATGACCACGCCCGCGGCTTGGACTTGGGGTGGGATTGGCTCTTCCGCGATCCAGCCTCGCGTCGGATAAAGCGCGATCCGATCGAGTTCGCCGACCAAGTGTTCGAAATAGTCGACGCCTTGCCGCGCGTACAATGCCGCTTCGGCGGCGAAATCGACGTGCGGCAGCCGGCGGACGACTCGCACCCCTGGCTGCAATTTGCGCAGCGTTAATCGCACCCGCCGCATACGCGACGGCGAAGCAACGACGATCACGGATTCAATCCCGCCGCCGAACGTCAGCGCCGGATACTTTTGCGCTAGCAACTCCGCCGTGAACGCGATGTTTTCCGCCGTGTTGGTCGATCGGTTCTCCAAGACGAACGCGGAATCCGGAATCTGCGGATGCGTGCGCCGAATCTCCGCGCGCCACATGTCGGCTTCCGGCCCGCCGAGATCGCCGGTTCCCGCGCCAACGCCGCCGGTGAAAATAATCCGTGGCGCCGCGCCTTGCACGTAAAGATCGGCACAGTAGCGCGGTAGGCTCAGGTCGAACATCCCGAAGCCGATGACCGCGTCGACCGCTAAGGCTGGCGGATCATCGGTCTCTGCAAAGTATGCGAGGATTGTCTCGGCAGCGCCGAGTATTGTTGGATCAACGGTTCTCATCGACCGAGAACGTCATCCCGCAAACGATCCGCGCGAGCAACCGAGGCGCAAAACGCTGCAGATAGATGCCAAGCGCCTCGCGACCGATATATACTTCGTCTTGCCGCCGAGCGACGGCGCGCACCATGACGGCGGCACATTTTTCCGGCGCGATGCCGCGAGCGTCCGTCCCCGTCCGCGCGTTTTTTTCTCCGGTCGGGCCCAAGGCGTTCGCCGCGATATTCGTTCGCACGTAGCCGGGACAGGCGAGGGTCACGTGAATATTGTCCCGCTGGATTTCGGCCCGGAGCGAATCGAAGTAACCGTGCAGCGCATGCTTGGCCGCGGCGTACGTGGAACGTCCGGGCGTGCCGAGGTAGCCCATGACGCTGCTCACGACCACGATATGGCCGGCACGGCGCGCGAGCATGGAAGGGAGCACGGCTTTCGTTAGCGCCACGGGCGCGAAGTAGTCGACCTCCATGATCGCGCGTTCCGCCGCGTCGGTCGCATCGAGCGCGCGGGCGCGTTGACTTACCCCGCCGTTATTGACGAGCACGTCGATCCGACCGGCGTCCACGAGCACATGCCGCACCGTCGCCGGAAACGAAGCGGGGCGAGCCAGATCGAGCGCAACGACGCGATGTTCGCTGGACCGAACGCAACTGCGCCGCACGCGTTCGAGTTCGTCGACGCGCCGGCTCGACAAGATCAGCCGCGCGCCCTCTTCGGCGAAGCGTCGCGCGAGCGCTTCGCCGATGCCGGAAGAAGCGCCCGTAATCCACACGACTTGGCCGTTGAATGTCATCGCGGTGCTGCAACGGCTTCGAGTCGAGGGTGGGGCGCTTCGTCTTTACCCCGTTACCGTGTCTTCGCTCGGCCCCGCACACCCGCGCCGATGCACGTCAGGCGCGGGCGATTGGGAGTCGCGGCTCAGAAATCGAATTGATCGATGTTCGATTTGTTAAAGATGAACGGCTTGCCGAGGAAGATATTGTCCTCGGTGATTTCAAAGGTGCCGAGCGAGCCGGCCTTGATGTTCGCGGCCCCGCGCTTCAACTCGCCTTTGGCCAGGGCCACGGCGGCATACACCGTGAGATAGCCGAGATGGTCGGTGTTCCAGAGAATGACGCTCTCGGTCACGCCGTCGTGGACGTAGCGTTTGTTCTCGTTGGGCAAGCCGAGGCCGATGACCTTCACCTTGCCGGCCTTGCCGGCCTGCTTCACCGCTTCCGCGGCGCCGGGGACGGCCGGCGAAGCGATCGCCATCAGGAGCTTCAGATCGGCATGCGCGCTCATCAATGCGGTGGCTTCCGATTGCGCCTTGTCCTTGATGTCGTCGCTGGGGCGGACCGCGACGAGCTTCATCTTGGGATACTTCGTGACGAGCCGCGTGCGGATATGCTTTTCCCACTCGCGCTGATTGGCGGCGGTGAGCGAGGCCGTGATGATGGCGAACTCGCCTTCTTCGCCGCACAGCCGGGCGGCTTCGTCCATCAACGCATAACCGATCGCTTGCGGCGTGGCTTGATTCACAAAGAACGAACGCGCATCGGGCATGACATCCGCGTCGTACGAGATGACTTTGATGCCTTGCTTCTGCGCTTTGCGCAGCGCGGTCGAAAGACTCTCCTTGTTCTCGGCGGCAACGGCGATCGCATCGACGCCGAGGGTGATCCAATTCTCGACGATTTCGTTTTGCTTGGCGGCGTTCGTGTCCGTGGGGCCGTCGAACAGCAACTCGATGCCGAGCTCTTTCGCCGCGCGATCGGCACCGCCCTTGCAGGACAGAAAGTAGGCGTTGCCCTTGGCTTTCGGGAGCATGGCGACGACGATCTTGGAGTCGGCGGCGAAGGTGGGCAGCAATCCGGCGAAAAGCGCGCCGGCGAGCAGAACGAGGCGGAACGGGAGTTTCATGGTGTGGGAGGGGAAAGAGAAGGGGCGGCGCGTCGACGCCTCACCCGGGCAGCGAGCGCGGGCCACATGCTGGCCGACAGCGTGACGAGTAGCAATGCGCCGGTGAGCAACCCGGACATTTCTTCCGCGGCATTCATGCGCATGACGACCGGGAGGCACGCCAAGCCGTTCTTGAGAATCGCAATCGCCGCGACGGCGAGCAGCGTGCCGTGCACCGTGCCCACGCCGCCAAAGATGCTCGTGCCGCCGAGGACCACCGCAGTGATCGCGAAAAGCTCGTAGCCGGCTCCGGCGTCGGCCTTTGCCTGGCCGAGGCGGGCGGTATAGATGATGGCGGCGACTGCCGAGATCAGCCCCGCCAACACGTAGGCAAGCGCCACATTGCGTTGCACCGGCAAGGCGGCGTAACGCGCGCCAGCCGGCGAGAAGCCGATGGCTCGAAACGAACGACCGATGGTCGTGCGATGCACCAGCACCCAGATCCCGATGCCGACGGCGGCGAAAATCCACGCCTGCACGGGCACACCCTGCCAACGGTCTTGGCCGACGAACAAAAACGCGGCGGGAAAATCCGTGTAGGTGACAACGCCGTGCGTGATCGCCTCCGCCAAGCCGCGGAAGAGCGAATACGTGCCGAGCGTCACGATGAGCGGAGGCAATCGCAGCGTCGTGATCAGTGCGGCATTAAGCGCACCTCCGAGCACGCCGAAGCCCAGCGCGCAGAGGCTTGCCAGCGGGATCGAGAAACCGGCGTCGTGCCAGAGCTTGCCGAAAAGAATCGCGCACAGCCCGAGGAGCGAGCCGACCGACAGGTCGATGCCGGCCGTGATGATGATGGGAGTCAGCGCGAGCGCGAGGAGCCCGATTTCGCAGGAGTGGCGCAGGATGTCGAATTGACGATCGACCGTGCCGAAGCCCACCACGACTCCGCGGCGATTCGTCGAGGTGCCGGCGAAATAGAAAAACAACCATTCCGCGACGACCGCCAGCAGCAGCAGCGTCTCGTACCGCAGAAAGACCCGCTTCCACGCGGAGGTGGGCGCAGGTTCACGCGTTGCCATGATCGGCCTCCTTTCGACTGCGGATTCCGTCCGCCACGACCGCGAGCAGAATGATCGCGCCTTGGATGGCTTTTTCCCAATACGCCTCGACGTGCAGGTGGGTGAGCGCCGGTGCGATGCACGCGAGCAACAAGAAGCCGGCGAACACGCCCCACAGGCTGCCGCGGCCGCCGGAGATCGCCACGCCGCCCACGACGACGGCGGCGATCACCTTGAGTTCGAGGCCGGTGCCGCCGCTAGGTTGGATTTGCGGCGATTGCACGATGTTCATCATCGCCGCGAATCCGGTCAGCGCGCCCAGCAGCACGAAGATCGCCCACGTCGCGAAGCGGGGCCGGATGCCGGCGAGTCGCGCCGCTTCGGCGTTGGAGCCGACAGCGTACACGAAACGACCGGCGGGCAGATAGCGCAGCGCCAAAGCGAGCGCGAGCAGCAGAACAAGGGCGCAGGCGATGAGCAGCCACTGGCCGCCGACTTGGCTGAGCCCGAGCCATTGCACCGCATCCGGCAGCGTGACCCACTGGCCTTGTTGCACCAGATTCAGCCCTTGCCGCAGCGTGACCATCGTCGCGAGCGTGACCACGATCGACGGCAACTGCAGCGCCGCAACGAGCACGCCATTGATCGCGCCGAGCAACGCGCCGACACCGATCGCGCAGGGCAGCACCAGCCACAACGGCCAGCCGTGCGCGCAGAGCAAGCCCGCGGCAACGCTGCACACGGAAAATTGCGAGCCGACGGAAATGTCGATTTGCCGCGCGATGATGACGAGCGCCATGCCGCACGCGATGACCAGCGTCGGCGCCTCGCGCGTGACCAGCGACAGCAACGGTTGCGGTTGGTAAAACGCCGGGGCGACGACCGCCAACGCGACCAAGACCAGGACAAGGACCGCGGCCACCGAGAGCTCGCGGAAATAGCGCTTCATGCGAGCGGCGCCGTCGTCGAGCGCCTGGGCAAAGGGGAAAGATTCATCGAACAAGTCGGGAACGAAAGGTGGAGCGGCCCGCCCGGAAGTTGGGCGCTACCTTCGCTCGAAGATAAGGTAGCGGCGGTCGTCCCCGACCGCCATCGGTGAGAACATGCCGACGGATTTCGCCGGGCGGTCGGGACGACCGCCGCTACGGCGGCCGTCATGCCGCGGCTCCTTTCGTCTGACCGAGCGCGCAGGCCATGATCGCATGGGCATCGCTTTGGCCGGGTAAAATCGACACGAGCGTGCCGCCCCGCATGACGCCGATGCGATCGCTCATGCCGATCACTTCCGGCAGGTCGCTCGAGATGAGCAGCACGGCCACGCCGGCTTTGGCGAGATCGCGAACGATCTGGTGAATCGCGCTCTTCGCCCCGACGTCCACGCCCTGCGTCGGTTCGTCCAAAATCAACACTCGCGGCTTCGTCGCGAGCCAGCGCGCCAGCGCCACCTTTTGCTGATTGCCGCCCGATAAGCTGCCCGCGAGCGCGTCGCGTCCGCTGCATTTGATGCGGAGATCGCGGATGAATTCGTCGGCCAGCGCTTGTTCGCGCCGCGCGCGCAGCCATCCGCCGTTGAACAGGCGACGCAGCACCGCGAGCGTCATGTTCTGCGCCACCGGCATTTCGAGCACGACGCCGTGCTGTCGGCGATCCTCGGGGACGTAGGCGATCCCGTGCCCCACGGCCTCTTGCGGCGAGCGCGGCGCGACAGGGTTTCCGCCGAGGAGGATTTGGCCTGCGGTGATCGGCGTCAGCCCGAATAAAATCCGCGCGAGTTCGGTGCGGCCGGCGCCGACGAGCCCCGCGAGCCCGAAGACTTCACCGCGCCGGACCTCGAAGCTCACGCCGTGCACTTCGCTCGTGGCGCAGCCGACGTTGCGCAAGGTGAGCTCGACCTCGCCCGGAGTGTTCTGCGCGGGCGGATAAATGTGCGTCACTTCCCGGCCGACCATCATTCGGATCAAGCCGGGCTCGTCGATTTCGCCGACGGCGCTCGTGCCGATGCTTTCGCCGTCGCGCAGCACCGTCACCCGATCGGCCAGCGCGAAGATTTCTTCGAGCCGGTGCGAGATATAGATGACCCCGATGCCGTGGCCGCGCAGATCGCGCACCACCTTGAAGAGCAGATGTTGCTCCTGCTGCGTCAGCGACGCGGTGGGCTCGTCCATGATGACGATGCGCGCCTCGGCGCCGACGGCGCAGGCGATTTCAACGAGCTGCTGCTCGGGCATCGAGAGGCTGCGCACGTCCGTGTCGGGATCGATCGCGGCGCCGATCCGCGCCAGCAACGTCTTCGCGCGGGCGCGCCGCTGGGCCCAATCGATCTTGCGCGCGGCCGAGGGCGGCTCGAGTCGCAGCGCGATGTTCTCCGCGACCGAAAGGTCGGGAAACAATGCCGGCTGCTGGTAAATGCAGGCGATGCCGTGCGCGCGCGCCGAAGCGGGGTTTAGCGCGGCCAGCCGTTGGCCCGAAAGCGTGATGCTGCCGCCATCGGGCTGATGCGCGCCGGTGACGATTTTGATCAACGTGCTCTTGCCCGCGCCGTTTTCGCCGAGCAAGGCATGCACTTCGCCCGCGTGTAGGGTGAAATCGACCCCGCGCAGCGCCCGCGCTCCGCCAAACGACTTGGTGAGCTGGCGCAGTTCGAGCAGCGGGGTATCCATGGGGCGGAAGGGGGCTGTGATAGGCAGCGGCCTGGGCTTGCGCCAGCGGAAAAGGCTCGGAGCATGACTGTCAGAGCGATTTCGCGGTCGCGGCGGCAAGCAGGGACGGCAGCGTCGATTACTCCTCGATTTATTCCGCTCGATTTTGGTTCCGCAGGCATCGCCTTTGGTTCAATTCCTAAGTCCCCGATCATGGCCAACTCCTCCGCTTATTCATTCGCAAAGGAAAGCTACGCCGCACTCGGCGTCGATACCGAGGCGGCGCTCAAGCGCCTCGCCCGGGTTTCGATTTCGCTGCACTGCTGGCAGGGCGACGACGTCGGCGGCTTCGAAAGCGGCGGCGATCTTTCCGGCAGCGGTCTCGCGGCCACCGGCAATTATCCGGGCAAGGCGCGCACGATCGACGAACTGCGCTCCGATCTCGAACTCGCGTACCGGCTCATCCCCGGCCAGCACCGCCTGAATCTGCATGCGTGCTACGGCGATTTCGGCGGCAAGAAAGTCGATCGAAACGCGATCACGGTGAAGCAATTTCAGAGCTGGATCGACTGGGCGAAGGAGCACGAGCTCGGCTTGGACTTCAACCCGACCTATTTCGCGCACCCGAAAGCCGCGGACGGCTTCACGCTCGCGCACCCAGACAAGGGCATTCGGCAGTTCTGGATCGAGCACGGCATCGCTTGTCGAAAAATCGGCGCGGCCATGGGCAAGCAGCTCGGCACGCCGACGGTCACCAATGTTTGGATTCCCGACGGTTGCAAAGATCTGCCGGTCGATCGCAAAGCACCCCGCGAACGCCTTGAAAAATCCCTGGACGCGATCTTCAAGGAAAAGCTCAACCCGAAGCACACTCTCGACGCGGTCGAGAGCAAGCTGTTCGGCATTGGGTCGGAGAGCTACGTCGTCGGCTCGCACGAGTTCTATCTCGGCTACGCGATCAAGAACGAGAAGTTGATCTGCCTCGATGCGGGTCACTATCACCCGACGGAAACGCTGACCGACAAGATCAGCTCGGTGCTGCAATACGTGCCCGAGCTGCTGCTCCATGTGAGTCGCGGCGTGCGCTGGGATAGCGATCACGTCGTCATTCTCGACGACCACCTCCGCGGCATCATGGAGGAACTCGTGCGCGGCGATTTTCTCGGCCGCACGCACATCGGGCTCGATTACTTCGATGCGAGCATCAACCGCATCGCGGCCTGGACGATCGGCACGCGCAACGCGATCAAGGCCTTGCTCATCGCGATGCTCGAACCCATGGCGAAGTTGCGCGCGATGGAAAACGCCGGCGACAACACCGGACGCTTGGCGACGCTCGAGGAATCGAAGTCGCTGCCGTTCGGTGCGGTGTGGGACGAATACTGCCGCCGTCAAGACGTGCCGGTCGGTGCCGCGTGGCTCGACGAAGTGCGCGGCTACGAAAAGCGCGTGCTGTCGAACCGACGGTAGGATCTTGCTAGGTAGCGGCGATGGTCCCGATCGCCCATGAACGCGCGTGGCGGTCGGGACGACCGCCGCTGCCTGACGATCAGATCGGAAGAGAACCCACTTACTTCTTGCGCGGCGTGGGCCGCTTGGTGGCCCGCAGTGCTTGCAAATCGGGATCCTTCGCGGCCGCGTCGAGGAACTTAGGCTCGAGCGCAATCGCTCGGTCGACGCGCCGCTGCGCTTCCACCAAGTCGCCGCGGAGGCAGGCATAACAACCCAGATTGAATTGAATCGTCGGCTCGACGGGATGCTGCTGCTCCGCTTGGAGGAGAATCTTTTCCGCCGCGGCCAGCGACTCGCAGCGGCGCACGGCATACGCCCAGGTGACCCAAGACGACGCTTCGCCCGGCGCATGTCGCACGAAATCGGCGGCCAGTTTCGCGAGCCCCGGCCAATTTTGCTGTTCATGCAGAACCGCCATGCGCAGGCCTGCGACTTCGGGGGTCGAGGCATGCGACGCCGGAATCCGATCCAGTTCCGCGGCGGCCTCCGCCACGAGCCCAAGCTCCAAGTAGCCTTGAGCGTACGATAGGTGGCGTTTCAGCTGCATCCGCTGGCACGATGGGAGCTTAGGCGAGGGCGTCAATCCGCGTGCGTCCTGGTTTGGCGCGGTCTCGCGACCCTTTCGCCACCGCAGGCCACCGGCGAACCGCAGGAGGTTCTGCCGGTCTTTAGGACCATGAACGACACACCCCGCGACCCAAAGGAAGCGAAGCGACCGGCGAGCGAGAAACGGCGCACGGGCGCTCCGGAGTCTCCGCAGTCGAACGAAACCTTTAAGCGGCGGACCGATCCGCCGGGCCAAGCCGGTTTGGCCAACGAGACGAGGCCGGGGTTGGGAACGCGGGCGTTAGAGCCGGCTCCGTGCGCGGAAGGCGCGCCCGAGCCGCGGGACGAGAACGACGAGGCCACGGGCGACGATTCGGTCGCGCGGCGTCAACGTTCAAGCCGCGAACCAAACGACAAGCCCTTGCCGCGCGATCCGCAGGAGCAACGCCCCGATACGTGGGCCCATGAGGCCGAGCGTTCAACCGGCGTGAGCGGTCACTCGAGCGGCTCCTGAGCGCACGGCGGCTGCGAGAAGAGTTTTGCCGCGATGCGTGTGCGGCGAGATCTCGTCGCGGCGTAATGCCGCTCCCATCGTTTCGGGGTCCGGTTACGCTTTCGGTGGACGGCCGTAATGCGCCTCGTGCGCGGCGTAGGCGGCGGCATCCGCCAGCATGGCGTCGATCGTCGCGGCGAGCGGCTCCAGGTGCACCAGACCGGAAAACACGGCTTTATCGCCGATGCGATCCGTCAGGACGAAGGCCGGCCGTTGACTGATTTGGTACGAATAAAATTCCTGGGTGCTCGCCTCGACGCGCGCGCGGACCTCGGCCGATGCGGCGGCGGTCCGCAGTTTTTTCGCCTCGAGCTTTGCGGCTTTCGCCGCGACTTCGACGGCCGTCGCGAGGTCGCCGACTTTTTCGCCGCGGCGTAGCGCCGCTTCGCACAGCGCGAGACGAATTTCATCGCCGCTGAACCCGAAATCTTTTCCCGCTTCCGCGACGAGATCGGCGGCTTCATAGCGGCCCTGCCGTGCCGCATCGAACCAGCCCGAATTGAGCATGAACGGCGACCGCAGGCACGTCGCGCCGCTGCGGCGATAAAACCAGTCGCACTGTTCCC
>CBINOT010000020.1:0-45654 GCA_966252355.1 uncultured Opitutus sp.
GAAATCGCTTAGCCATGGCGGGACGGAGAGCCCGATCGCGGGCCATTCGTTCGATGTCCGCTGCGCATAGCCGTGCATCTGCAGCACGCGCCCATTCAGCGTCACCATGCCATGCGCGAACTCCGTCTGACGGAAGCCGGTGCGCGTCTCGACGGCGTCCGTCACTTGGCCGTCGATCTCGAGCGCCGTCGTGACCGTGTAGAGATAGCCGTAACCCCAGCTCCAAAAATTCAGCCCGTCGACCCGCGCCGCCGCGCTGACGTTCGAGGTCTTGCCGGGTTCGATCGTGACGGCATCCGACACGAAGCTCTTCACGGCTCGACCGTCCAGATCGGCAAGACTGACGCGATAACGGAAGGTCCGCGCCACGTTGTCTTCGTTCCGGACCTGGGATTCCGCGGTGATCGTCGCGGACTTCCGCGCGACGTCGAAATCGGACGCGTAGATATATACGCCGGTGGTGCCGAGATTCGAATACAGCGGCAGCGTTTGATAAAGCCGCGGCACGACATGGAGCCGCACGTTCTTCGGAATGCCGCCGTAGTTCGCGTTGAAATTTCGGTCCGACCACTGATAACGCGCATTGCTCGCCTTCTCGCGATAGTCCCAGGAATTGTCGGTGCGCACCGCGACCACATTCGCCTCGGGGGCAGGTCGGACGAACTCGGTGATATCGAGACCGCAGGCCATGATGCCGTTTTCGTGGCGCCCCACCCACTTGCCGTTGACGTAGAATTCGCCGCCCTGCCGGACGCCCTCGAATTCGAGAAATACTTTCTGCCCCGCCGCAGCCGCCGGCAGCCTGAACGTCTTCCGATACCAGGCGACGCCGGTCGCAAGTTCGCGAATGTCTTTCTTGAACGCGTCGTCCTCGTTCCACGCATGCGGCAGCGTCACGGATTTCCACGTGCCATCGTCGAATGCCGGGGCCTCCGCGCCCTTCGGGTCGCCGACGAGGAGCCGCCAATCCGCATTGAAATTGTACACGGCTCGCGAGCCATCGGCCATGGCGACTGTGGCGCCATGAAGGGCCAGCAGGACGACGCCGACAACAGCGCGGACCGCTCGGAAATTTAAAGGAAGTATCGTCATGAGACGCGACCTAGCGGCCGCAAGAGGAAGGAAAGACCAGGACCGCCACCGGGCAAATGGGGAAAGCATCATCGAAACAGCGGTGGGCGTGCTGCCCGCGCAGCCCTGAGGCACGGGAGGAAAATCGGTGTCGGCAACAGCCGCCATTTCGGACGGTTCGAGCTGCCGACACCTCCGGGGGTGGGTCCGGACGGACATTGATACTCGTCCGCGGCGCATGCGCCAATCCCCGGTTCGAGTGACTAGACATCGCCGCGGAGGTGCGCCCGATGGCGGATCACTCCTGCTCACGCTCCGCCGCAGCGCGCCGCTCCTCACGCGGCGGTGCAGATGAAGGCTCCTCGACCGTCGCGGGAAATTGAGAAGGCAGACGATCGCCGACGTAACCGAGCATCGCGATCGTCTCCAAGCCCGATTGGGAGGCGCCATTCGTGCCGCCAAGTCCTTCATCGATCGGATTCAAAACGGCAGAGCCTTCGAGATGGCGTAGCGAACGCATCCGTTGCCCGCGACCCGTGCGCAGCAGCGCATCGACGGCTACCTTCAAGAAACCGTCGTTTTTCGTCTGGGCATACACATAAGCGGCGAGCCGTCCGTCGCGGGCAAAACTGCCGTCATTGCCTTCCGTGCCGGTTTCGCGATCGCGCAATAGCACGTCTTTCGGCGCATTATAGAGCCGGCAATAACGCAGCCATAGTTTGTGCCAGCGCGGGTCGTCCAGCATTCCGTTCAGTTCGAACACGACTTCGGCGCCGCCCATGATCGTCGCCAGATTGTATACGCCGGCTTCGTCGCTGAGCTGGAATAGCTTTCCGGTCGCCGGGTCATAGCCGAACACGAGATTCCGACCGCTGCGCAGCCCGAGCGGCATGGCGTCGAGACTCGCGACGCCGGCCAGGATTTTGTCGCGCCATCGCGTATCGCCCGTCCTCTCCCACTCCGTCATCCAGTTGCCGAGAAATGCGAGCCAGTCCGGGCCGAGCCGCACGCGCGTGGGGGCGATCTTGCGCTCGGCGTCCGTGATCGGCTGCGCCAAGCGCATCGGGTCGTAATCCACGGTCTTGAAGTCCGCGTTCAGCATTTCACGCATGACATCGCCGACGCGTTCGTCGGTGGTGAGGTAGTAATAAAAACGACGGTAGGCCGCCTGGCTGATGCGCGCTTCCTTCGCGCCGCAACCCCAGTGGCGGACATTGTGCCGCGAGCCGAGTCCCGCGAATCGTCCGAGGTGGTAGCAGTCCACCTCGCCGGTATGCCGCGTCATGGCCTCAGCCATGCGGAATACGTCGGCGCGCCCGGTCCGGAGAAAGCTATACCAAAGCCACATGTCCGGCCCAAGTTCGGAATTCGCCCAAGCCATGCCGCCGAGGTCGTAACGCCACTCGTGGCGCTGTTCGTCGTACGAGTGCATGACGTCTCCGAAATCCCAGAAGCCGTACCAATGCTGTTGCTCCGGTTGCGTGAGATAAAAATTCAACGTCGCCGCCAGCCGCTGCTCGATCGCGTCCTTCACTGGCGTCGAATGGTCTTCAAGGCCCCACGTGCCGAATGCGCCCGCATCGTGCAAATACTGCGGAGTACACACCAGGACCGGCGGCGCCTTTCCGATCTGCGCCAGCTTGGCGGTGGTTTCGCGGGCCGGTACGTCGGACGTCGGGAAGAGCGTCAATTCGCTCGTCCGCGCAACGCCCACCGCGGTGCTGAATCCCGGCTGCACGTCTTCGTAGACCGCATCGAGGCCGTGTGCGCGCGTATCGTAATGGCGCATGTCCATGGCGGGCCCGTCGGGCGACCACAGCCACACGCGCAGTTCCGCGGCGCCGCTGGCCGCGTGGCGTACTTCGAGCGAACTGGGATACGATTGCCAAAAATTCTTCAGGCTGACCGCGAGGCCTCCGCTGACGTCGCCGACAAATACCGTACCCGAGGAGCGCCGACCCGCCGCGGCTTGCAGCCACACGCTCTGCGGATTGGTGCGTTTTTGGATGGTGAAGCCGTCGGCGTTCGGCTGCACGAGCTTGAAGTCGTCCCACACCGCCCAATCGGCGAGCAGCCCTTGCCCGCGCGCGTTGTAGTGGTCGCGATCGGGCACGCGCTGGCCGGCGAGCTGAGCGGGATACACATCGGCGCCCGTCTTCGGGTCGGCCACGAAGCGGCCGCCCCGGCCGACCATCGGCTCGATCGGCTCCGCCCACACGCCGTCGTTTTCGCCCGAAAAGCGCACGTGCCGATTATGGATTTGCTCGCGCAGCGGCACGTCGAACACGACGCCCAGCCCGCGGATGAAGTCACGCTGCTCCTCGCCGTCGAACATGACGGTGTGAACCATGCGCACCGCCTGCTGCCCCGCATAGAAATAGAAGCGCACGATGAACGGCAGCCACGCGCGGCTGCCGCGGGCCGCGACGTGTTGCCCCTCGATTTTCACCACGGCGCGCACGGGGCCGGATTGTTCAATGGTCACGCGATCGACGCGGGAGTGATAGCGTTCGCGCGGCGCGACGTCGTCGGCCTCGCCGTCCGGACCTTGCTGCACCACACACTCGAGCCGTCCGGCCCGGGCCACTTCGCGACCGCCCACGACAATCGATTCGATCAAGCGGGTCCCGCCTTTCGCAATGCGGAACTTGGCCGCTCCGGTGTCGATTTCGTAGGTCGTCTCCGCGCGCCGCACGGTGACGTGCAGCGCCGAGGAGTCGCTCGAGTTCGCCGTGCCGAGCGTCAGTTGCAGCGGACCGCGATCGTTCGCGCCGGCGACCGTGGCCACACCGGTCCATTTTACGGAGCCGTCGGGCCAATAGGCCAGCGGCCAGGTTTGAATCGGCAGCGATTTGTCGCCCGCGCTGAGCGCGAAGGTCTGTGACTTAGCGACGGCGCCGCGCGGCCACGGGACGCCAAAACTGACGCCGGAGTCGATGCTGGGAGGCGTATCGCCGAGCCAGCGAATCGGCACCGTGGTCGTGGCCGAGGCGGCAACGCTACTCACAAGCAGCAAAGAAAGGGCGCAAGCGCTGCGAATGCGAAGAACGGATAAATTCACGATGAGATTCGCAGCCCGACGCGTGACGGGCGAAGAAGGTACGCGGGAAAAAACGCCTCCAGCCGAGCTCCCGCGAATCACGCCGAAGAGTCGGGGCGTAAAGCCCCTGCCACAGCTTCCAATCCTCCAGCCGAGTGAACCACGAATGGACGCGAACCAACACGAATGAATGAGCGGCGCGTCGTTGATTATCCGCGCTCATCCGCATCGTCCGCGGCAAAAAATACGCCGATCGAGCTCCCGCGAATGACACGGATAGACGCGGATTCAAACAGCGGCAGGAAGGGCTCGGGCAAAAGACCACGTTAGCGGTCAGGACGTAGCGCCCCTCCCACAGCTTCGATCCTCGAAGCGTGCGATGTCGCCGCAGATCGATTCGCATGATTCGCGGGAAAAGCCAACGCGCACCGCGGCGCAGGCCACAAAACGATTTCAACAATGCGCGCAGCGAGTCCGTTGGCTCGTCGGCACCCGCGGTGCGCACTCATGGGTTCGCACTGCCTGTTTCGCGTCCGGTAACGACTCCGCTTCGGAGCGGCGACTCGGATGCCAATGCGCAGCCCCCAACTCCCCTCTCCGGCACAACGTAATCCTGACTACCGATAACCCGGCCCGTCTCTCGCGCTGCTTTGACCCTGTGAGGCCGCGAGGCGCGCCCCATTCGCTCCTATGACAACCTCAAATCGACCCATCCTGTCGGCGCTGCTTCGCCGACAGGCGCTGGCTACGCTTCTAGCCGCGACCGGCGCCTTCGCCCAAGTGGCGCCCGCTCCCGCGACCTCGGATACGCCTCCAACGAACACGCGGCGGAAAGCCGCCGTGACCCGCACGGATGCGCAGACCGCGACCGAAGAGGTCGTGACGCTCTCGCCGTTCGAAGTGGTCTCGGACACCAAAGGCTACTTCTCCGCCAACTCGATGTCGGGAACTCGATTCAACTCGAAGATCGAGGACCTCGCGTCGTCGATCACCGTCATCACGAAGGAGCAGATGGACGACTTCGCGATGTTGGACATCAACGATGTCTTCAATTTCACCGCGGGCACCGAAGGCACGTCCACGTTCACCGACTACACGATCGACCGCAACGGCCAGTTGACGGACAACGTCCAGGTCGATCCCAACAATGCGAATCGTGTCCGTGGCATTCTGGCCGCGAACCAGTCGTTCGGCAATTTCGAGGTCAACCGGATGCCCATGGACCGCCTCATCATCGACGGGCTCGAGGTCAGCCGTGGACCGAATGCGAACGTCTTCGGCCTCGGCTACGCGGCCGGCACGGTCAACCAGGTGCCCGCCTCTGCCAATCTCACGCGCGACCGGAGCCGGATCGAATTGCGCGCGGACAGCTACGACGGCTATCGCTCGACCCTCGATCTCAGTCGCGTCGTCAAGAAAGGCGTGCTCGCCATCCGGTTCAACGGCGCGTTCCAGCACGAAGGCTTCGTGCGCAAGCCGTCCGGGATGAACACCGTCCGGTACAATGGCTTCATCAAGTTCCAGCCCTTTCCGAATACGACCATCAGCGGTGCCTACCTTCACTTCCGCTCCAACGGCAATCGTCCGAACTTCACGCCGCCGCGCGACAACGTCACCGACTGGGTCAATGCCGGCAAGCCGACGTGGGACCCGATCCTTCAGGTCATCCACCTCAATGGACAGACGATTGACCGCAACGGCGTGGTGACCGGCGGTCGCGCCGTAGTCCCGATTACCGCGGACGCCAACATCCCGTCGTACGTTCCGCTGTCCCGCGGCGCAAACAACTCGCGCAACATGGTCTACATCGGCCAGGACGGCATCAACTATTGGACAACGCCGGGGACCACCTCATCGATTACGGGCACCCAGCCGACCCCCGCGGGCGGCAGCCAGCCGGTCCGGCTGATGATGTCGAACGCGTTCGGCACGTCCGGCGGCAAATTCACGGCCCAGCCGCTCTGGAACACGACGCCGACGCTCGGCGATCACAGCTTCTACGACTGGTCCACGGTCAATCTTTCCGCGCCCAATCGTCAGATGGACCGCACCGACACCTACCACGTGCAGGTCGACCAGGTGCTGCTCAATACGCCGCGCCAGACCCTATTCGTGCAGGCCGCGTTCCTGCGCGAGGACTCCATGCGTTATCAGCGCCAGCCGCTGGGCAACTCCGGTATTTCCGGCCAGACCGGACAGTACTTCGTCGACGTCGATGAAAAGCGGCTCGACGGCACGCCCAATCCCTTCCTCGGCCGTCCGTATATCGCCGCCGGCGAATTCACCACGCGCTGGAACCCGGCCAAGTGGGACACGTACCGGCTGCAGGCGGCGTACAAACTCGATCTCCGCCACGAGAAGAATTGGCTGAAGTGGCTCGGACTCCACGAGCTCACCGGGTACGACGAATACAAGTACCGCATCACCCGCCAGTGGGCGATGCGCGAGACGATCAGCTCCAATCACTCCTGGACGCAGAGCAACTACACCGGCTTCGCCGCCAACCAGGCGCGCGCCAACCAGTCGGGCGTCACCGGCGCGGGTCCACAGGCAGGTCCGGCCATCATCCGGTCTTATTTCCGGTACTACCTCGGCGATGCCAATGGCCAGAACGTCGATTACGCCCCCGGCGACTTCAAGGCCGGGGCCTATCCCTTCGTGTGGGGCGGCTACCGCACCATTACCAGCGGCGTCGTCGACCAATCCTCGGGGGTGTTCAGCCATGAACCGGCGACGCTGACACTCATGCCGACGACCGATCAGACGGGAGCCAGCAATAACCTGAAGCAAATCATCAAAACCGCCGGCGCGGTCCTGCAGAGTCATTTCCTGAACAACAAGGTCGTGACGACGTTCGGCCTGCGGCAGGATAAGGTGTATTCGAAGAACGGCATCAATGCCGTGACGCCCACCACGCCGATCGGCGGGCCGAATTTGTTCCTCAACAACGGCAATTCGGAGTTCGACTGGGCCTGGAACAACTCGTGGCAGCCGGGCGACTACCGCTACAACGTTGGCAAGACCAAAACCGCCGGCGTCGTCGTGCGGCCGTTCCGCGATTTCAAGTTCGTCACCGAGGCGGCCAACGGGACCGGTCTGCTGCGTTGGGTCGGCCAAGCGGCGCGCGGGCTTTCGCTCACGTACAACACCTCGGACAACTTTTACCCGCAGGCCCCGGCGATCGACCTTTTCCGCCGGCAGCTGCCGAACGTCACCGGACGGGGCAAGGACTACGGTTTCTGGATGAGCTTCGCCGATGACAAGGTCGTGATCCGGTTCAACCACTACATCACGCGCCAGCTCAACATTCGCAACGGCGACGCCAACACGATTGCCCAGCGGGTCCTGCGGCTCGATCTCGACGTCTCCACCGAGCGTCACCAGCTGTACGACCGGGCGACGGACTGGTGGCGTGTGATCCACCCCGAGTGGAACGAAGCGCAGGTGCGCACCGCCGCCCTCGATCAGATGAAGATCGATTCCGACGAATACGACGTCCTCGCGAACGCTTTTCGAACCGGGACGATCGCCGCCACCAACAATGTCGTCGCCACGGGAAATGAGCTGGAGCTCAACGTGAACCCCACGCGCCACTGGCGGTTCTCCGGCTCCATCACCCAGCAGAAATCGATCACATCGAATATTTCCAGCGTGGTCCAGGAGTGGATCGATCGGCGCATGCCGGTCTGGACGACGATCGTCGACCAAAGCTTCGATCCCGCGAAGGGCACCGGTGACGCCGTGGGCTGGCTGCCTACCGCCGACAATCCGAACCACCTGTGGTGGCTTCATGGCTATGGCGGCAATTCGTTCGCGAACGGCTACTTTGCCACGAACGTCGAGGCGCCCTACAAAGTGATTCGCCAGCAGGAGGGGAAGTCCAAGCCCAGCGTGCGACAATACAACATCAAGTTTGCCACGAGCCTCGATTTGGCGGCGTTCACCGAGCAACGGTTCGTGAAGAACGTCCGCGTCGGCTTGTCGGGCAATTGGCAGGACAAGGGGGCGATCGGCTACTACGGGCGTGAATCGTTGCCTGCCATTGTCACCGAGCTCGACCCGAACCGCCCCATCTGGGACAAGGCGCGACTCTATGTCGGCGCGTTCGTTTCGTATCGGACGAAGCTCTTCCGCAACAAGGTCGGCGCGAACTTCCAGGTAAACGTCGAGAACATCGGCGAGAACGGGCGGTTGCAGCCGATCGGCGCCTTCCCCGACGGGACGCCAAACGCGTTCCGCATCGTGGACCCGCAAAAGTTCATCTTCTCCGCGAGCTTCGATTTGTAGTCCCCCCCGGTGCACGGGTGGAAGGCTACGGTCTGCGGCCCCGATTCGTCGGGGCCGCTTTTGTTTTGGAACCGATCCGTTCTCCCGCGAATGACGCGAATACACGCGGATGAATTGAGTGTAGAGCGGGGTCTCCGAACCCCGCCGCTCCGCGTCGCACGATGCGCCGGATCGACCGGGAAAGCAGGCAGCGCAAGCAAGAGATCTTCACGCCGCCTGTCATCCTGAGTGCAACGAAGGATCCAAGCTTGGCGGTTTGAACCACGAAGGGACACGAAGGAACACGAAGGAACACGAATGTCCCAAACCGTTCTCCCGCGAATGACGCGAATCGACGCGGATGAATTGATGTAGATCGAGCGGACCGCTCGTCCGCGTTGAAAACACCTAGAGCGTCACCGGCACGGTCGCACGAATGTCCGCCGAAGAGGCGCCGATCAAAACCTTCCATTCGCCGCGCGGCACCGCATAGGCGTGCGTCGTTTCGTTCCAGCGGCGCAAGGCGGTCTCGGACACGCTGAGCTTCACCGCCTGCTTTGCGCCCCGGGCGATCGGCACGCGCGCAAATGCCCCGAGCGCCAGCCGCTCCCGCGCGCCGGGCGCGACGAGGTAAACTTGCACCACTTCGTCGCCGTCACGCGCGCCAGTGTTCGCGACGTCGAGCTTCACCTCGAGCGCGGGCGCGCCCGCGGCCGCCGTCACGACGGGATTCGAGTATGCGAATTTCGTATAGCTCAACCCATGACCGAACGCGTAGAGCGGCTTGCCGCCAAAATAGCGATAGGTCCGATTCGCCATCGAATACTCCGCAAACGGCGGCAGATCCGCCGAGGCACGATAAAAGGTGACCGGCAGGCGTCCCGCAGGATTCACCTCGCCGAGCAGCACATTCGCGATCGCGGTGCCGCCGGCCTGTCCCGGATACCACGCTTCGATGACGGCGTTCGCGTGTTCGTCGAGCCACGGCACCGCGAGCGCGCTGCCCGACATCAAGACGCACACCAGCGGCTTGCCGGTCTCCGCCAGCTTCGCGAGCAGTTGCTGTTGCACCTCGGGCAGTTCGATCGTCGTCCGGTCGCCGCCGTCGAAACCGGTATAGTCGACCTTCATCGCCTCGCCTTCGAGCTGAGCGGTGATGCCGCCGACATAGATGATGGCGTCCGCGTTACGAGCCGTCTCCAGCGCCGCCGTCAGGCCGCTCAGCGCGTCGGGCAAACTCCATTGCAGCGAGATCTTCACCGGCCCCTCGCCTTGAAAATATTCGATCGTAACGGGAATGCGCGTTCCTTCCGGCAGGGTGCGTTTGACCGTGCGGGTCTTTTCCGCCGGGGCCCACGCATCGATCACGACCTCGTCACCGAACTTGAGCCGCACGCCGCCATTGGCGGCGAGGGCGAACTCGTACTCGCCCGCTTGCTTCGTTTCGAGCTGACCGCGCCAACGGGCGGAAATCCCGCTCTCGGGCACGCGCGGCGGTCGCGCGACTTTGCCGAAATCCAAATTCAAGCCGCGGTCACGGCGACGCGCGACCGGCTCTCCGGCGAGGTCTCCATTGTCGAAATACTCGGCGGCAAGTCCGTCGTCCTTGAAGCTCGAACGCAGGATCGGACGCAGACCCGCGGGGATGCGGGCGTAATCGCAGCCCATCGCGTAATCGATCCGCACGTCGGGTCCGAACGCCGCTCGAATGCCCGCGAGCGGCGTCACCGGATGGCTCGGCGTGCCATTGTAATTCCCGACCAACGCCGCCTCGGAGGCGGCATTCGGGCCGATCACGGCGATCCGGCGCAGCTTGGTGCGGTCCAGCGGGAGAACGCCGTCGTTCTTCAGCATGACGATGGACTCGTGCGCGGCCCGCAACGCGAGTTCGCCGTGTGCCGGGGCATTATTCGCCGAGGCGGGAATGCGTGAATACGGCACCCGCTCGGCCGGATCGAACATGCCCAAGCGAAACATCGTGCGCAGAAGTTTGCCCAATTGCCGGTCCACCACTTCCTCGCTGATCAGTCCTCGCTTTACGGCCTCGGCGAGCGCCGGCGGATTGCCGCCGCAGCGCAGGCACAGGCCGGCGCCGATCGCGATCGCTTCCGCCTCGGCATCGTCGCGCGCGATCTTGTAGTGCGATTTCAAATCGTTGATCGCATCGCAGTCCGACGTGACGTGACCATTAAAGCCCCAGCGGTCGAGCAGGCCGTAGAGCAGCGGACTCACGGCGCAGGGTTTGCCGTACAGGGAATTGTACGCGGTCATGACCGCTTCCACCCGCGCTTCGCGTACCAGCGCCTCGAAGGCGGGCAAATACGTCTCGTGCAAATCCGCATCGCTCGGTTGGACGTCGAAATTATGGCGCAGCGGCTCGGGTCCGCTGTGCACCGCGAAGTGCTTCGCGCACGCCGCGGTCTCGAGGTAACGCGGATCGTCGCCTTGCAAGCCGCGGACGAACGCGACGCCGAGCCGGCTCGTGAGCCAGGGATCCTCGCCGTAGGTCTCCTGTCCCCGCCCCCAGCGCGGATCCCGGAAAATATTGATGTTGGGGGTCCAGAACGTGAGCCCGTAGTAACGTTTCCCGCTGCGGTCGCCGGCGCCGTTGTACTTCGCGCGCGCCTCACGCGCGATCGTCGACGCGACATCGTGCATCAGCGGCTCGTCCCACATTGCCGCCATCGCGATCGCCTGCGGGAAGACCGTGGCCTCGCCCGCGCGCGCGACCCCGTGGAGCGCCTCGTTCCACCAATCGTACATCGGAATGCCGAGCCGCGGCACGCCCGGCGTGGTGTTCATCATGGACGACGCCTTTTCCTCGAGCGTCATGCGCGAAACGAGATCGGCGACGCGCGTTTCGATCGGCAGATCGGGATCGAGATATTTCGGCCGCGCAGCGGGTGCCTCCGCGGAGGCCGCGGCGGCAAACAAAGGCAGAGCCAGAAAAAGAAAGAAGAAACGCACGGGAGAAAAGAGAAGGCCGCCCAAACGCGAGGTGAGATGCACAACGTAGCGAGAACGGTGGCGAATCAAGGACGACCCACGAGCTGCGCGCATCGTTGCGCGGGGGCCTGGCGCACGGGCAAGGTTTGCCCTTCCGCCCACTCCCCGGAGAGCGTGACCTCGTGCTGGTCGGTGGGGATGCCGGTTTCGTTGCGGTGCATCAGGCCGATGAGCATCTCGACGGCCAGTCCGCCGATTTTTGCCGGATCGTAGGCGACGCCCGACGCCCCGCGGTCCACATTGTCCTGCAACTCCACCATGCCGACGTCGCTCGGCACGTTCCGGCCGAGCGAGCCGAGCCATTGCAGCACGGGCGCGGCGTGGGTGACGATCAAGGCATCGGGTTCGTAATCCGCAAACCAGGCGACGAACGACGCCCGATCGGTGGGCGCGCCAGGACAAACCGGGAGCCGGTCGGCCGCGGGAAATTGAGCCTGCTGCGCCAAATACGCCCCGAGCCAACGATCCCCCACCCGCGGGCTGTCGTTCGCTTCCGAATACACGAAGCCCACGCGCTTGTACCCGCGCGCGGCGCACTGCTGCATCGCCTGCCAGGCCGTGTCGAAATGGTTTTCGGTGACGTGATGCAACCGAGGCGAGCGCAGCGTCATCCCCAAGGCCACGACGGAAAACTGCTCCCACGGCATGTCGAGCGATTGCTGCCCCGGCGGCATGCGCCCGAGGATGATCCCGTGGATGCCGCGCGCCATGAGAATATCGCGGAAACGAATTGGCGTCATGCCCGGCTCGGCGAACCAGAAGTGCTCGAGCTTGTAGCCGAAATCGCGCGCGCGCTGTTGTGCCCCGGGAAAGAAGTCGGGCCGATCGTGATGCTGGGGCCACCAGCCGTATCGCGTCGGATAACACGTCACATACGCGATGACCTCGTGCCTCACCTCGCCGCCGCTGCGACGCGAACGCATCAACGCGGCCACCAAAGGATTCACCTTGTACCCCAAACGCCGCGCGATCGCCTTCACGCGTTTGCGGGTGGCGGGAGAAATGCGGGGATGATCGCGCAGCGCCAGCGCGACCGTGGAGCGATGCACGCGAGCGAGGTCCGCGACGTCTTGCAACGTGGCTGCCGACCGAGGGGCCATGCGCTACACACATTCGGCGCCGGCGTGAAACGCAATGCGTGACGCCTCCTCAATTTTGAGGAGGTCACCGCGTCCTCGGATGTGTTAGGATCGCCTGTGATTGCCGAAATCCCCGTCCGTTGGGCACGAAGGCGCACGTGGCGCCGAGAGGCGGCTCATGCCACGCCGTTGGAGCGACGGGTTAGTTTCGGCTGTTCAGCGTGAACGCTCAGCGGCACCCTCGCCCGGCAGACATGAGCGCGCTTCTTAGAACGTGGCTGGGGCTGGCGATGGCCTCCGCCGTTTTTTGCCGGAGCGCGGAAACTGCCGCGCCGCGCCCAGCGCTCACCGCGTCCGACTTCGTGGTGCGCGAATGGCATTTCGACGACGGTTTGCCGCACGAGGACGTAATCCAATTGCTGCAGGACCGGACGGGGTACGTTTACGTGGCATGCCGAGGAATGCTCGCGCGATTCGATGGCGGCGCGTTCATCCCATTTCCCGACGCCGAGGCGCACGACATTTTCTACGGCCTGCTTGAAGCCGACGATGGCAGTCTCTTGCTGACGCCGCGCGACGGCGATCCCGTCCGCTATCGGCGCGGCCATTTCACGCGCGAACCGCTGCCCGCGCCGTACACCGGGCGCGCCATCGGGGTCGCGTTCCGCGCAACCGACGGAGCCGTGTGGTATTCGCTCAAGGGCGCGGTGCTCCGGATGGCGGGCGGCCACGCGCGCGCTTTTGGCGCCGCGGATGGCGTGAGTGGCCAGAATTGGACGCGCTTCGCCGCCGACGCGAAAGGCAATGTCTGGCTGGCGAGCGATCGCTTGGTCGCACGGTACGAAAACGATCGGCTGGTGCCGATCGCTTTTCCGGACGACTCCGCCGAGGCGCGCGTCGTGTCGAGCCGTCGCGGCGGACCGTGGCTCATCACCGACCAAGGCGTGTTCAAGCTGGACGACCCGCAACGGCCGACGGAAATCACGCGCGTTCCGCCGTTGCTCGGCGCGCACTACATCAACGCCGGATGCGAGGATCGCAACGGACTGCTGTGGCTCGGGACTCGCTCCGAGGGGCTGCACGTGGTCGGCCGGCACGGGCGCTTCCAAGTCCCGACATCGAACGACGTGATCCTGGCCGTGCTCGAAGATCGCGAGGGCACGATTTGGGTCGGTGCCAACACCGGCGGACTGAGCGCGGTCGCACGCAAGATCTACACCTTGTACAACAAGACCTCCGGGCTCGCGTCGACCGCGTCATCCGCCGTATGCGCCGGGAGCGCCGGAGAGATTTGGCTCGCGAACGGCGACGGCGGCGTGGCCCGCATTCATGGCGCCACGATCGATCGCTGGACGCTCCGGGCCGGCTCGCGGGTACTCGCGGCAGGCTCGGTCACACGCCATCCCGACGGCGGGGTTTGGGCGACCGGCGGCAACGGGACGGCCGTATTCAGAATCGTCGGCGACGGCACCGAACCGTCCGTCGTAGACGCCGTCCCGAGCGGCGGCATCCATGCGACGACGTTCACGGCTGGAAACGGCGATTTGTGGGTGACGACCTCGGACCGTCGCGTGGGCCGTCTGCACCGCGGCGCCTATCGCGTTTACGGCCCCGCCGAGGGAGTGAACCCGACCGGCGTCCGAACGTTCGCGGAAACGCCGGACGGCCATCTGCTCGTTGGCACCAACGACGGCACCGTGCTGCAGTTCGACGGCACGCGTTTCGTCGCCGGCCCTTGGCCGGTGCACACCCCAAGCCCGATCAACGCCGTGCAGACGATCGACGACGCGCTCTGGCTCGGCACGGCCTCGCATGGCATCGCGATTTGTCGCGGCACGTCGACGGCTTATATCGGAACGGCCAACGGCCTGCCCGACGACAACGTGACCCAGGTGATGCCCGACGCGCAAGGGAACGTCTGGTGCAGTTCCGGACGCGGCGTCTTTCGCGTCGCGATCGCGGACACCGAACGCTTCGCGCGCGGTGAAATTCAATCGATCTCTCCGTTGCGGCTCGGCCAAGACGAAGGCCTCGGCCCGATCACGAGCCAGGGCATCTACGGACCCGGGGTGGCCAAAAGCCTCGACGGCCGCATTTGGTTCGCGACGCGGCAAGGCGTTCTCGCCGTCGATCCGCGCGCCGAGGCGCTCACGCCACCGGCGCCGACCGTGGCGATCGAACAGGTGCTCGCCGACGAAAAGCCGCAGCCTCTGACGCGTCCGTGGGTCGCCGATCCCAAGGCGCGTAAACTCGAAATCCGCTTCTCGGTGCTCTGCCTCTCCGCGCCAAATCGCGTGCAAACGCATTGGCGCCTGGTCGGCTTCGATACCGCGTGGATCGACGGCAAATCCGCCCGCATCGCGACGTATCCCCAACTCGCACCCGGCACCTACCGATTCGAAGTCGCAGCGAGCTTCGGAAACTCGGCCGTCGACCGACACATCGACGCGATCGACGTGATCGTCCCGCCACGCTGGTGGCAGACCATTTGGTTTCGGCTGGGCGCCGTCGCCGCGGTCACCGCCGCTTTGACGCTGATCATCCGCACGTGGTCGCATCGCCGGTTGCGACGGCGGATCGCAAATCTCGAGCGGGAAACCGACGTGGCGCGCGTGCGGGCGCGCATCGCCCAGGACATCCACGACGAAGTCGGCGCCAGCCTCACGCGGATCAGCTTGCTTACCCAAACGAGCGCGCCGAATTCTCCCGACGCCGAAAATCTCGAGCGCATCGACGAGACCGCGCGCGAGGTCACCCGCTCGCTCGACGAGATCGTGTGGGCCGTCAATCCGCACCACGACAGCCTCGAGAGCTTCGTCAACTATCTCACCGAATTCGCCCAAAAATTTCTGGGGGCGGCGCGGATTCGCTGTCGTTTGGTCATTCCGCCCCAGGTGCCGGCCATCGCGCTGCCGAGCGAAATGCGGCACGACCTTTTTCTCTGCTGCCGCGAAGCCTTGAACAACGTGGTCAAACATGCCGGCGCCTCGGAGGTCACCCTCCGGCTGGCGATCGCCGGGACCACACTCGTCGTGACGATCGCCGACAACGGCCGCGGATTGCCGGCGGAACCCGCCACGTCCCCGGCCGAGCGGATTTCGAGCGGGCACGGCCGCCGCAATCTCATGGACCGCATGCACCGTTTGGGGGGCGCCTGCGTCGTAGAGTCCGTGCTGGCGGGCGGCACAAGCGTCACGCTTACCGCTCCGCTTCCCGCGCTCGCTCGATCTCGGTCATGAAAACGCGTGTCTCACTCGTCGACGACGACGACCGCACCCGCAAGGTGCTCATCGAAATCATTCGTCGCGTGCCCGCGCTCGAATACGTGAGCGACTACGGCGCGCCACAAATCGCGCTCGCCCGTCTGCCGGCGGACCGGCCGGACGTCGTGCTGATGGACATCAACATGCCGGAACAAAACGGCATCGAATGCGTGCGCCTGCTGCGGCCGAAAATGCCGTCGACGCAATTCCTCATGCTGACGGTGTACGAATCCACCGATCACGTTTTCGCGGCGCTGAAAGCCGGCGCGACCGGTTACTTGTTGAAAAATACCCGACGCGACGAACTCGTGGCGGCCATCGAACAGATTGCGCTCGGCGGCTCGCCGATGACCAGTGCGATCGCCCGCAAGGTCGTGCAGTCGTTCGCCGAAACCGCGCAAGTATCCGCCCAGTTCGAAGAACTCACGCCGCGCGAAAAGTCCGTGCTCGAATTGCTGACCCAGGGCTATCTCTACAAGGAAATCGCGGACAACATGGACATTGGCGTGACCACGGTCGCGACCCACATCCGCAACATCTACGAGAAGCTGCACGTGCGTTCCCGCTCGCAGGCGATCGCCAAATACCTGTCGCGCCAAGGGCAGTAGGAGCGGTGGCGTTCCCCGGCGGCCATCCGAAGCCATGCGAATGTCCGCGAATGGCGGTCGCGACGACCGCCGCTACCTGCTCGTTGCGATTTTCAGCACGAACGCGTGTTCGCAGGGCGCGGAGTCAGGGAAGGTCACATGCAGACCCGCCGCATCTTGCGACCAGGTGAGTTTGCCCGGGTGGCCGAGCAACGCGACCCCGGTGACCTTGCGTCCGCCGAGCTGCGCAGAGTTTTCCGCCAGCGATTTCACGAGCGCGCTTTTGTTCTCCGGCCACTCCATGAGCACCGCGTACACGTCGTCGCCTTTTTGCGTGAAGCGAATGTCTTCGCCGGTGTAAGGCTTCCGGCGCACATCGCGGGCGCCGCCGAATTGACCGCCCTCGGACTTCTCTTCGGCCGAAGGACCTTCTCCATACACGGCCCACGGACGCGTGCCGAAAATCGCCTCGGCATTCACGTCCATCCACCGCGCCATCCCTTCGAGCACGTTGACTTCGTCCTCGTCGATCGTGCCGTCGCCCCGGACCGGCACGCTGAGCAACAGATTGCCGTTCTTGCTGACAATATCGACGAGCATGCGAACCACCTGGGCGGTGGTCTTGTACTTGTGCTGCTCGAAAAGCCGGCGTTCGTAGTGCCACGAACCGATGCAGGTGTCGGTCTGCCACGACTGCGGCCGAATACCTTCGGCAACGCCGCGCTCGATGTCGGACACGACGGCGGCCGCATGCTCCGGCTTGAGATGCTTCGCGTTCAACACCGCCTCCAGCTTCCCGCCATGCGCCGTGCGATTCGCGTTATAGAAATGAGCGGCGATCGCGAGGCCATACTGCTCGAGCGGCAATTCGGTGTCGTCGAAATAGAGCAGATCGGGATGGTATTTATCGAGCAGGTCCTGAGTGCGAAGGTACCATTTCGCGGCGTACCCGTTGTCGAACGGCGGCACGGTCTCGTACCAATGCCCGTCGTGCTGGCGGTGCCAAGTCTGCGCCTCCCTCGCCGTTTTCAACGTGTCCGCCATCGGAATCCGCAGACCGCCGTACAAGTCTTGCGGATCGAGCCCTTCCCACCACGTGCCCTTGCCGTCGGCCTTCGTCAGTTTGGCAGCGTCGTACGGCACGCCGGCTTTGTCGCCCTCGACGTCATGGCCGTACGCAGGCTGAAACCAATGCCAGGTATGCGACGAGTGGTTGCTCACGCCGAAACGGAGCCCGTGCGCGCGCGCGGCTTTTGCCCAGGTCCCCACGATATCCTTCTTCGGCCCGACATTCACCGAATTCCACGGCTGATATTTCGAATCGTACGCGTCGAAATTGTCGTGGTGATTGGCCAGCGCGACGAAGTACTTCGCGCCGGCGCGCTTGTACAACGCCATCAATTTCTCCGGCTCCCACTTGTCCGCTTTCCACAAGTTATCCAGCTCCATGAAGCCGAAGGTCGAAGGATGCCCGTAATGCGCGACGTGGTATTGGTGATTCTTCGTGCCTTGGATGTACATGTCGCGAGCGTACCAATCGCCCTGCTCTGGCACGCATTGCGCCGTCCAGTGCGCCCAAATGCCAAACTTCGCGTCGCGAAACCATTCGGGGCACTGGTAGTCGCGCACGAGAGAATCCCACGTCGCCTTGAACGGCCCCGCGGCAAAAGGCGGAGTCGACGCGATTTTCGCCGCCTCCGCCTCGGTCGACGTCGGCTGGCCCGGCGAGACGAACTTGGTTTGCGGCCCCTGGCCTTGCGGCGGAACGGCCACCCGCTTGGCCACGAGTTCCTCGGTCGCGAAATCGCCGACCTGACGCGTCAGCTTCAATTCGTCCCCGGCGAGTTTGCCGGTGTAGGTCAAGCGCAGCTCCATATCCGGCACGGACACCATCTCGATAAAGGCAACGTTCTCGCCCTCCACCTTGACGTCCTTGAGCTCGGTTTCGCCTTTCTGCTCCATGCGTTCCCACGTCGCTTTTCCGACAACGACGCCGTCGCCGCCGGTGCTGAACGTGAAGACGTATTTCTGGACGCCGACCTGGGTATTGAATTCGGCCGTCCATTGGCCGTCGATCGGCGCGGCGCGGAGCCAGGCGCAGCCCGCAAACAGCAGCAGCAAATAGCGGAGCTTGAAAAGGAATAGCTTCATGGTGTTGCGATTGAGCGAACAGAAAGAGCCGGATTCCGAACGGATGACAACGCGTTCCTGCGCGAGAACCGCCCCCCGGATACCGCCCTGCGCGCCATCGCGATCGCGCTTTTCCGGCCTGCAGTCCAAGCGCAGTTTGTCACGTATTACGTGACAAACGCCGCAGGCGTAGGACGCACCGGGGACTGCATTTTAGGCGAAGCGCAGGCACGGAGTCGGCGAGACGCGCGCTCCGGACCGCGCGCGTGGCTCACGGGTTCGGAGCAGTAAAGAGCCGGTCGTAATCTTTCCAATGCGCATTCATCAGATCGATCTTGCGCTGCAACTGCGGCGCAAGATCGGGGCCCAGTCGCATGATCGTTTCCTCTTCGCGCACCGGAGCGAGGTCGAGAATCGGTTCGCGCGTGCTTTCCAACAGGCGCTTCAAGCGCACGGTGTTGTCGATCTCCGCGCGTGCCAGCTGCATGAGATCCGTGCGATCCCAGCTCGACTGCGCACCGAGCGGCGGGTTCGGCTCCGGTGCGATCCCGAGACTTTTCACGCGATCGAGCTGGGCTTGATACGCGACCATGTGATCGGCGGAGTGCAACAGGCAGAGCACCGCCTCGAGCCGGCGACCGAGCAATTCCCACCGGGCGCGGCCGGAGTCGTCGGCTGCCGCCGCTTTCAAGCGTTGCGCGCGCCGCATTGCGCTCTCGACGTCCGGCACGACCGTCTCGATCACGCGCTGAAACAGCAGCCGCGCCCCGAAACCTTCGTACATCCGCATCGCCTGAATATCGATCAGGTTGTCGGCCGGTTCGTCGCCCTTGGCCTGAAACAGGAAGGGCCGATAGTAGCTCTTGTCCTCGGCGGAGAGTTCGGCGGGAAACGGCACCATCGGCCGGTTGACCCAGCGATTCAGCACGTGGCCGAACTGCAGCATGTCGCCAAAGTCGAGCGCATCAAGCCGGCGCTCGGCGTCGTCGAGCAGCAGCCAAAGGTCGAGCAACTCGTCGGCCGGCGCATCGCCCGCCTCTTTGGCCGCGAAGGCCCGCAACGCCGCGAGCTTGTCGACGACCGTGCCCCGCGCGCTCGACTGAGTGGCCTCGTACACGCGCGCGTTGAGTTCCATGACCGCTTCATCCGCGCGCAGACTGATCAGCCGGCGCGCATCCCCGTTGCCTGGCTCCACCGGCGCCGCCGCACCGCGTCGTCCGCCGCCACCGCCCCCGCGGAGCCAGCACAAATCGGGCAGCATGATGCCGACGACCGGATAAAACGCGCCGCGCGCATATGCGTCGCTCGAGCCGAGACGGCGGAACGGACGGCCGTCCGGGCCTTCGCGGCCTTGGACCGCGATGCCTTTGGGCAAGCGATGCACGATGGCATCGAGTTGCTCGGGGCCGAACGACGGAATCATCCACTGTCGCGGCGCGATCGGATTCAGGCTGATTTCGACGTCGTGGCCCGCCTGCTTGGCGGCGTCGTGCAGCGCGATGAGAAAAGACGAGATCCGCTCCGCCATCGGCCGTTCGCGACAGTCGGAATGGCCGTTCAATCCGGGATACAACGCAGGGACCCAACAAAAGCCGGAGCCGGAATCTTGCGTGAGAAAAGCGAACGACTCGATCTCGGGACACCGCGTCAGCAGGTTTTGCATCGCCTCGGCGTAAAGCCGCAGCGTCTCCGGCTGGTCGACGCACATCGAAAAGCGCGCCACGCGAGAACGATTCGGTTGATCGACCCGCGGACCACGGAGCTGCGGGTACGCGGCAAAAAAAGGCTCGGGCATCACCTGCGGAATATTCGAGGCCCAGTGCGCCTTGAGTCCGAGCCGCCGCAGAATCTGGCAGCGCGCCTCGAGAATCGCCGCCACGCGTCGGCCATACTCCAGATCGACGAAGGGCTGCACGGACGCGGGCGGAAACAATTTGAGGAAGTCCGGCCGTTGGATGAACCAGCCGGGATAGGGGTCGTCCGCCGGCACGAACTGCCATTTTGCGGGCGGCAGGCCGTCGGTGAGCGGCACATGCGTGGCGCCGAGTCGTTTCGCGAGCGTGGCTTTGCGTTCGAACACCGCGAGTTCGCTGCGATCGAACTCGGTCAATGCCATGGGAGCATTCGCGGCCGTCGCCTCCGCCGCGGGCAGGCGCGACGTGAAGGCAAGCAGGGCAAGGAGCGACGGGATAAGGAAGTTCAGCAAGCGCATGGGGGAGCGAGACGCATGAGCCGGACGGACGGCCCGCCGTGCCGGCGAAATCGAACCCAACGCAGCATCGTGCGTCATTGAGCGGCCGTGAAACGCTCCGTGCGGGCGGCATTTTTTCAAACAGTCGGCGTGTCACCCGAACATGGGATAGCGGCCTCACCGCGCCGCTGCTATAACTACGGCGTCAGCTCTCTTTCTCGCCGTTGCCGTCGGCCCGTCGCGCGCCTCACGGCCTTTCAGTTTTAGGTCTGAATCAACGACTCTGTTGGGGATCAGTTATTCGTTAGGGTCTATTTGTCCCGCGACAGGGGTGTCGCGGGACATTTTTTAGCCGGGGACCGCCCGCGTCCGAGCGTCGGCTACATTCGGCAACGCGGCGAAGATCCGTGGCGTCGCATGCCCGGCTTGAACGGGCAACCCTCGGTTTCGAAGACCGATGCTCTATCCAATTGAGCTAATGCGACCCGACGGATTGCCGCGATTTTTTGCGTGAAACGAAGCGCGATGTCCAGTCAAGCGATCCGCCGGAAGTTCGTGCCGACTTCGGCTTTCGAAGCAGTTGCCGCGAATGACGCGAATCGACGCGGATTCAAACCAAGAGATGCTTGAGCTTGGCTGAGTTCGATCAGTAACCACGAATCGACACGAAGGGACACGAACGGAAACATCGCCCCTGCTGCGGCGGACTTATCCGCGGGCATCCGCGCTATCCGCGGAAAAACCATCGATCTGATGCGGCCAATTCCGATTTCCCGCGAATGACGCGGATCGGCGCGGATTAATTTCTACCGTTTCTCCACGTAGGGCGCCGGAGCGCGGTTGAACTGTGCGGATTGGCCGCGGGGGATGCTCAGCGTTCGCCACGCCGGCCCACCGTAATGCTTCGCCACGTACACAATCTGGCCGACGTGATACGCATAATGCGTGAGCTGGCGATTGATCGCCTGGAGCACCCAAAGCGACTCGCCGCGCACGGTCACGGTCCGGGCGAGATCGGCTTCGCGCAGCGGCTCGATCGACCCGAAGAGCGTCGACCAGCCTTTCTCCCACAATTGCACGACGGCTTCGCGCGTGTCGTCGGGGCCGATCTCGAATTCGGCGTCGCGATTCCGGTTCGGCTTCTCCCCATCGGTCGTCAGAAAGTCGGTCCAGCGCGAGACGAGGTTGCCGCCCACGTGTTTCACGATCACCGCGATGCTGTTGTCGCCGGCGGCTGGAACGGCGAAAAATTGTTCGGTGGACACCTGCGCGAGGGCGCCATCCGCCAACGCTTTCAGCCGGCGAAATTCCCGGCCGACGATCTGCACATACGTTTCGCTCATGGTATTTTTCGTCGCTGACGTAGTCGAAAAATGCGCCGGCGGATGGGCGGCGCAACCCGCAAAGCCTGCCAGCGCCTCAATCGCCCGACGCGAAACTGCACCGGTCGATCTTCCCGGCCGAGGGGATCTTGCGAACTGGCGGAGGTTTTCGCGGTCGATGAGGCGGTCCCTGCCCTGCTCTCGTGCCTGCCCCCTCCGCCTCCCACCCCGCTCGCGTTCTCGACCAACTTCGCCGCGCCCCCGCGCAGAAGGTGAAGGTCGCCGTCGCGGACATCGACGGCATCTTGCGCGGAAAATATCTCGGCAAGGACAAGTTCCTCTCGGCCGCCGCGCCGCCGCCGGATGGCACGTTCGGCTTCTGCGACGTCGTGTTCGGCTGGGACATGAACGACCAGTGCTACGACAACGCGAAGCTGGTCGGCTGGCACAAAGGCTTTCCGGACGCGCTGGTCCGTCTCGATCTGCGCACGCAACGCACCGTGCCTTGGGACGACAATGTGCCGTTTTTCCTCGGCGAGTTTGTCGTGCGCGACGAGCGAAGCCCGGGGAAAGAAAGCCCCCACCCGCTCTGCCCGCGCCAAGTCTTGAAACGCGTGATCCGCCGCGCGGAAAAAATGGGATTCCGTCCGTTCTGCGGGATGGAGTTCGAATGGTTCAATTTCGCCGAGACCCCGCAAAGCTGGGCCGACAAGCGCTACACGAACCCGCAACCGCTGACGCCCGGCATGTTCGGCTACTCGCTGCTCCGCGCGAGCCACGGCCAGGATTTCTTCCGCGCGTTGATGGACGACCTCCCGAGATTCGGCGTCCCGATCGAAGGCTTGCACACGGAAACCGGCCCCGGGGTATACGAAGCCGCGATCGCGTTTTCCGACGCGCTCGAGGCGGCCGACCGAGCCACGTTGTTCAAGACGGCCACGAAAGAGATCGGGCTGCGTTACGGGGCGATGCCGAGTTTCATGGCCAAATGGAGCGCCAGCTATCCCGGCTGCAGCGGGCATGTGCACCAGAGCTTGAGCGACGGGAAACGCAACCTCTTCTACGAAGCCCGCGGCCGGCACCGCATGAGCCCGCTCTTCGAGAGCTACGTGGCCGGACAAGTCGCGTGCATGCTCGACTTCGGTCCGATGATTTGGCCGACGATCAACAGCTACAAACGGCTCGTCGACGGCTTCTGGGCGCCCGTGAAACCCACCTGGGGCATCGACAATCGCACCGCGAGCTTCCGCGTCATTGCGGGATCGCCAAAATCGACGCGGCTCGAAACGCGCTGCCCGGGCGCCGATGTGAATCCTTACCTCGCCGTCGCCGCCGTGCTCGCGGCCGGGCTGCATGGCGTCGAGAAAAACCTCAAACTCGACACGCCGCCGATCGAAGGCACGAACGCGGGCGCCGATCAGGTGCCGCGCGCGCCGCGCACGCTAATTGAGACGACACGGTTATTCCAAAAATCCGATATCGCCCGTGACTGGCTGGGCGACGACTTCGTCGATCATTTCGCCGCCACCCGCGAATGGGAATGGCGGCAGTGGCTGGACGCCGTGACCGATTGGGAGCTGAAGCGGTATTTCGAGATTATCTGAACGAACCGTCTGGCCCACGAAACACACGAATCACACGAAAAATAAGCGCAAGCAGGGCGGAGTGACGCGTCGATTGCCGTAGCTGGTTTCCCGTAGCGGAAGCCGCGAGGCTTTCGCCGCGAAATGCTCGCGCATTCCGCTACGACGAGCCAGCCCGATGGGGACATCGGGCTCCACCCATCCCCACTCTAAGCTTCCGCCATTCCCGCAATGCGCGGGCGACCTCCGAGTTTCATGATTCATTCCTTCTCCTTTCCCACCGCGATTCATTTTGGCCCAGGAGCCCGCAAGCTCGTCGCCGAACATCTCGTGGCGGCGGGAGTGAAACGTCCTCTCATCGTCACCGATCGCGGCGTGGCGGCATTGCCGATGACGGCGGAGTTCGCGCAGAACCTGCGCGCCGCCGGCCTGAACGTCGTCGTCTTTGGCGATGTGTTCGGCAATCCGACCGCGAGCCAAGTGCGTGCCGGCACGACCGCATTCCGCCAGCACACGGCCGACGCCGTCATCGGATTCGGCGGCGGCGCAGCGCTCGATGTGGCGAAAGCCGTGGCCCTGATGTCGGTGCACGACGGCGACATTCTCGACTACGCCTGGGATAATCCGAACGCCCGGAAGCCCTCGAAGCCGCTGCCGCGTTTCGTCGCTTTGCCGACGACGGCTGGCACCGGATCGGAAGTCGGACGATCCTCGGTCATTTCGAACGACGAGACGCACGAAAAGAAAATCGTGTTCGCGCCGGCGCTGCTCGCGAAAGCGGTATTCGCCGATCCCGAACTGACGCTCGAGCTTCCGCCGACGATCACCGCCGCTACCGGCATGGACGCGCTCGCGCACAACGTCGAAAGCTACCTCTCCCCCGCCTACCACCCGCTATGCGACGGCGTGGCGCTTGAGGGCGTGCGCATCGCGGCGCACGCACTGCGCACGGCGGTGCGCGACGGCAAGAATGTGGCCGCGCGCTCCGATATGTTAATGGCGTCGATGATGGGCGCGATCGCGTTTCAAAAGGATCTCGGCGCCGTCCATTCCTGTGCGCACGCGCTCGGCACCGTGCTCGGGCTGCACCACGGACTCGCGATCGGCGTGATGTTCGACCACGTGAGGCGCTTCAATGCGTCCGTGGTGCCGGAACGCTTTGCCGAACTCGCGCGGGTGACCGGCGCGGGTCGGAACGCGGACGACTTCGTGGCGTGGCTCACCCAATTGAAGTCGGACATCGGGATCCCGGCGCGGCTCGCGGCCGTCGGCGTGAAAACCGAACATCTCACTTCGCTCGTCGAGCGGGCGTCGGCGGACACGTGCCACCGCACGAATCCGCGCCCCTGCTCACCATCGGATTTCGACGCACTGTTCCGGGCCGCGCTTTAAGCCGTAACCTTGCGCCGATTTCGCGGCCTAACGCGCGGTCGGCGCCGTTATGTCGCGTGCTCGCACGAGCGAAAGGCTGGCGCGTGGCGCGATCGAGGCGGCGCGCAAAACACGAAATCCAGTGGTGCCAGCCAAAGTTTTTTCTTGCCGAGCCAAGATTTAAGGCTAAATCGGAGAAGATTCGGACCTCTCTACCCCCTTTTTAGAGGACGATCGCGTTCTCTTACTGTGTGTGTCGCCGGCTTCTTCCCCGACGATGCGCCTATTTCAACGCCGGGCTGCACCGGTGAGGAAGAACCCTGAACCCCATGAACATGATCAAAGGTAAGCGTCTATTCGCGGTGGCATTCGTTGCTGCCGCTTTCTCCATCCCGGTCCTCACTCATGCTGCGGCATGGACGTCCACCGACAAATTCGGCACCTGGACCAACGGTGGCTACACGGTCCGCAACGACGTTTGGGGCAGCGGCGCTGGCCCCCAATCGATCTGGGCCAACTCCGGCGCCAACTGGGGCGTCTGGGCCAACCACCCGAACACCGGTGGCGTCAAAGCCTATCCGCACAATGCGAAGAACATCGGCCGCAGCACGAGCAGCATCGGCTACATCGGCACCTGGTTCCAGGTCACGCGGCCGAGTTCCGGCTCTTATTGCACCGCCTTCGACATTTGGCTGAACGGCAGCACCTATGAAATCATGCTCTGGATGAACAAGACCGGCGCCGTGGGTCCGATCGGTTCGCAGCAGGCTTCGAACGTCTCGCTCGGCGGCCACACCTGGAACGTATTCAAGGGCAGCAATGGCTCGAACCAGGTCTTCTCGTTCGTGCGCACGAGCAACACGAACTCCGCCAACGTCGATCACAAGGCGATCTTCAACTACATCCAAAGCAAGGGTTGGTTCAACAATCCGACCTGCGGCGAGATTCAATTCGGCTTCGAGATCACCTCCTCGAGCGGCGGGATGAACTTCACCTGCGACGGACGTTCCGACTGGCAAGGCTAAGGTCCATCGTCGGAAATCGTTTCGATCGATCTTCGCAGGGGTGGAGCCCAGCTCCGCCCCTGCTTCTTGTTCCTGACCGAAGGCGACATCGTCGTGACTATGGTTAGAATCGGACGCCTCTCCTACAGCCTCGTCGCCGCATGGTTTTTCGTGGCGTTTTGGCCGGTCGCCCGCGCCGCGCCCGACTCCGACCGTTGGACCACGCTGACCTCCGGCGCGATACGCGCGCTGAAAGCGGGTGCGATTGCCGAGGCCGAACGGCTCGGCGAGTCCGCCCTCACGATGGCCGCCAGTTTCGACGCGCATGACGTTCGGCGCGTCAATGTGTGCGTCCTCATGGGGGAAATCTCTTCCCGCGGCGAAAAGCCGGCGCTCGCCGAAGCGTGGTATCAAAAAGGCGTCGCCACCGCCGAAAAGGCGTTCGGCCCAATGGCCCCGGAGCTGATCTCGCCCTTGGAGAGCCTCGTCAATTTCCACTTTTATCGCGACCGACTGGAACAAGCGGCGCCCTTCGCGGCGCGGTTGCTCGTCCTCGCCGAACACGCCTCTCCGCTCAACCCGAACGACATCGCGAGCCGAGCGCGCAATCTCGCCGACCTTTATCTGCGGCTGAAACGCCATGCCGACGCCGAGTCGCTGTATAAACGCGCGTTGCAAGCCGCCGAAACGGCGAATGGGCCGGAGCATATCGATGTGTCCGAATATCTTCGCGCCTTGGCCGAATGTCTTCGCGCCGCCGGCCGTTTCGAAGCGGCCGAGCCCGTGGCGAAACGCGCGCTCGCAATCGCGGAGAAAAATCTCGGGCCCACGGATCTCGGGCTCGCGGTGCCGTTGGAAACGCTGGGCGAAATTTATCTTGGCGCGAAACATCCGGAGCGGGCCGAGCCGCTTTTCCGCCGCTCGCTCGGCATCGTGGAAAAAGCATCGGGCGCGGAGAATCCCGACATCGCTCGACCGTTGCTCGGGCTGGCCTCGACCTTGCAAGCGCTCGCCCGCATGACGGACGCCGAAGCGGCCTTGCAACGGGCCGAACAGGCGGTGTCGAAGGGGTTCGGCCCGGACGCAACCGAACTCATTCCGGTGTTGGAGCGCCAGGCCGCGCTGCTCGAAGCAACGCATCGTAGCCGCGAGGCCGAAGCGGTGCGCGCGCGCGTGAATCGGCTGCGCAAGAACGCCGCAAGCCCATGAATCCCGGCCCAGGCCGTGAAACCTCCGCGCTGGGCCGAGGGCTCCGCAGATTCCTGCCGATCGCGATCGCCGGAGTAGCTGGGTTCTTCATCGGACGTCACCCGTTGTTCGAGTCCGGCACACACGATCGCTCGGGTGCCGCGCGTGGGGAAACGCCGGTGCGCTCTGCCTCGGTGCGCGCCCCGGCCAAATCTCGCAGCGAAACCGTCGCCGCCTCTAAGGACGGCGCCTTCGCCGCGGTCTGGACCGAACGCTGGCGGGCCTTGCAGTTGGAGCGCGATACCCCCGCGCGCGATCGAATGCTTTGCGCCGAACTCGAAGCTTTGGCCCGCACCGATCCCGCGCACGCCATGGCGCTCGCCCAAGCGGAGCCTAATTGGCGCCTGCGCGATTTGTTGCGCGCCGCGGCGCTGCGCGGTTGGGCGGCGACCGCCCCGGCGGCCGCGGGGGATTGGGTGCTCGCGCTGCAGCCCGAAAACCGCCGGCCGGCGATTGCCGCGGTGCTCGAGGGCGCGGCCGGTGAAGGCGAAGCCGCGGCGCAATTGGGAACTCGCTTCTGCGCCGCCGATCCGGTCTCCGCGGCGGATTACGCCCAGATGACAATCTCGTCTCTCGGCCAGGCCGGCGCTTTCGACGCCGCCGCTCGGTTCGCCGCGAATGTCGACGGAGGCGCACAGCCGTGGTTGCTGACATCGGCGTATGCGCAGTGGGCGGAGCGGAATCCCCAGGACGCCTTGGCCGCCCTGGGCAAGATTGCCGACGAAACCGCGCGGCGCAGCGCTTTCGAAGGACTGGTGAACGGCTGGGCGTCCGCCAACCCAGCGGAAGCGGCCGACTACGCCGAGAGCCTGGCGCCCGGCGTCGAGCGCACCGCCGCGTTCAGCGCCGCGTTATCGCAATGGGTCGAGCGCGACTCGTCCGCCGCCACCGCTTGGATCGAGCGCCACGATCCCGGCCGCGACGCGGACGACGGGATCGCGTCGGTGGCCAATCTCCCCACGCTCGTCGAGTCGCATCCCGAGACCGCGCTCCAATGGGCGAATCTTATCGCGGATCCCACGAAACGAGGCCTGGCGCGCGAATCCATTCTTTCGCGGTGGGCGGCACGCGACCCCGCCGGCGCGAAGCGTTACACCGACGCGCAGCCGGCGTCGGGCACGCCGTAAACGCGCTGCCAGCGACTCCCCTGCGCGCTCGCGCCACGCGAACTCCGCGTTGCTCCACGTTCCGCCGCGCCACCCGCCTTGCGCGCACGCTTGACACCGTTGGGCGCGCTTCGTGTCCGTACTGACCACTCGTGGCCAAGGAACTTGCATTCAAGCCCGGCAATCGCCGACCGATGACTATGCGCAACCATGCGCCGACCGCGCGGGAGATTTCATGCCTGTTTTAAATGTCATCAACCCCGCCACCGGTGAGCCGGTTGTCACGCTGCCGGCGGACGACGCGGCCAGCGTGCATTCGAAATACGTCGATGCCCGCGCGGTTCAGCGCGAGTGGGTGCAGGTTCCGCTCGAGGAACGCCTCGATGCGATTCGCCGGTTCCGGGCGGCAATCGAAGATCAGATCGACTATCTCGCGCTGACCCTGACCACGGAAACCGGCAAGCCGATCGCGCAAGCGCGCAACGAACTGCGCGGACTTTTGCCGCGCATCGATTTTTTCCTCGAGGAAACGCCCGGGGCGCTGCGCGCCGAGGACGTGCTGATCGATGCTAAAGGGGGTCTCACCGAGCGCATCACCTGGGACCCGCTCGGCGTCGTCGCGAATATCTCCGCCTGGAATTATCCGTATTTCGTCAGCTGCAATGTCCTGATTCCCGCCATCCTCGCCGGCAACGCGATCCTCTACAAACCCTCGGAGTTTGCCACCCAAACCGGCCTCGCTTTGGTGCAACTGCTGCAAGAAAGCGGCATCCCGCGCGAAGTCGTGGCGGCGATCGTCGGCGGCGGCGATACGGGAGCCGCCTTGTTGAAGCCGGAACTCGACGGCCTTTTCTTCACCGGTTCGTACGCCACGGGTCGAAAGATTGCGGCCGCGCTCGCCGGCCGGATGGTGAAGCTCCAGCTCGAGCTCGGCGGCAAAGACCCGGTGTACGTGGCCGACGACGTCGACGTCGCGACGGCCGCCGCCAGCACCGCCGACGGTGCGTTCTACAACAACGGCCAAAGTTGCTGCGCGATCGAACGGCTCTACGTTCACGAGCGGATATTCGACTTCTTCGTGGAAGCGTTCGTCGCCACGGTAAAAACCTTCAAGATCGGCGATCCGCGGGATGAAGCCACGTACATCGGACCGCTCACCCGCTCGGCGCAACTCGAGGTGCTCGAAAAGCAAGTCGCCGATGCGAAACAGAAGGGCGCGCAAGTGTTACTTGGCGGCGAGCGCCATCCCGAGCTGCGGAATGTATTTCTGCCGACGGTGCTAATGAACGTGAATCACACCATGGCGGTGATGCGCGACGAGAGCTTCGGTCCGATCATCGGCCTCATGCGCGTCCGCGACGACGACGAGGCCGTCGCGCTCATGAACGATTCCGAGTACGGTTTGACGGCCGGCGTGTACAGCCGCGACGAGGCCCGCGCGCAGGGGATTCTCGCGCAGGTGCGCAGCGGCTCGGCTTATTGGAATTGCTGCGATCGCGTCAGCCCGCGCCTGCCGTGGAGCGGTGTTGGACACTCGGGCGTCGGACTCACGCTGTCGCGCGCCGGCATCCAAACCTTCGCCCGCCCCCGCGCCTGGCATCTGCGGTCGCCGTGATGCCAAGCATTGAGCCCACGAAACACACGAAGGACACGAAGCGGCTTCCTGCCAAACCGCATGGGCGAGACGCCCTATGCCAGGCGAATGTCAGCCGTGCCGATCTTTGAACGTCAATTCCGCGATGCCGCTCTTGTCGAGATGCCCGAGTCCAAGTTGAACGAGCCGGTCGTATTGCCGCTTCGTCGCGGCGGCGAGCGGTAGATCGAGCCCGGCCTTGCATCCGAGCGCCCAGGCGATCGTCGAATCTTTCGCCGCGTGCGCGGCGGAAAAATAACACTCGTGCGCGCGGTTCTGCATGTCCTCGCCATCGGTCTTGAGCACTTGCGAAGCGGCCCCGGTCTGCGCGAACACCTCGCGCAATAAATTCAAATCGAGCCCCAGCGCGGCCCCCAAGCCAAGCGCTTCGGCGAGCGCCGCGGTGTTGATGTTCATGACCATGTTGACCACTGCCTTCACCTCCGCGGCACGCCCGGCCTCGCCCACGTAGCGCAGCGAACTGCTGAGACGTTGCAGCATCGGCTCGCAGCGCTCGAACACCGCGCGTTCGCCGGCGCACATGAGATACAGCGTCCCGCTGCGCGCTTGCGGTATCGACGAGGCCATGCACGCCTCGAGCGCCGCTGCGCCCGCTTTGGCCGCACGCTTTGCAACCTCCACGTGCGTCGCCGGCGTAAGCGTGGCACAGTTGATGAACGTCTTGCCGCGTGCGCCGGTGAGCAGCGAATCGCCGCTTTCCGCGAACACCGATAACTGCGCGGCGTCGTCCGTTACGACGGTGAAAATCACGTCCGCCGCGGCCGTCACCGCCGCGAGCGTAGGTGCCGCGCTCGCGCCAATTTCACGGGCGAGATCGGCGGCGGTCGCGGCCTGCGCGTCGTACACGGCGACGATCGCATACCCGCAGTCCTTCAGCCGCCGCGCCATGTTTCCGCCCATGCGGCCAACGCCAACAAATCCAATTTTTTCAGTCATGAGATGAGTCGAAAGTGACAGTGAAGGTCACGTTGGTGATGGATGGCGAGCGCGACAATTTTCGGCATCGGAAATTTCTGCATGCAATCTTCCGGAAGCCCGGGCCCACGTTGAGATCGCGCCGGGGCATCACGACCCTTAGCGATGAAGGGGTTGAGGAACAGAATCGGTGAGAAGATTACCCCCCATGAACTTTCCTGATCTGACTCTATCTCCGATCGTAATCGTCGACGACAGCCAAGATGACGCGTTTTTGCTTCGGCATCGCTTGCGCTTGGGTGACATCGCCAATCCCGTGACCGCGTTCGAGTCCGCGGCCGCCGCGCTCGCTTACTTCCAGTCGCCGATGGCCATGAAGGCCCGTCCGGAAATGCTGTTCGCAGACATCAAGACGCCCGGCGTCACCGAGCTGATCGCGGATATCCGCGATCGCATCGAGTGGGATCATTTGAAGATCGTCGTGATGACCTATTCGAACGACCCTGCCGATTTGCAGCATGCGCTCGATCTGCGCGTCAGCGGATATCTGCTGAAGTTTCCCGCTGCCGAAAACCTCGCCGATTTCGTGCAACACGGCCCGTGGTTCGCGACGCCCCGCGGCATCATCGCCCCCTCGCACGCGCTTTGCGCGTGAGGTAGCGGGTGGGCTCTTGGAAGTTTTCGGTTTGAATCCGCGTCAATTCGCGTGATTCGCGGGCGCTTCTTGCCTGGGGTATTGGGTTGGCCGCGCTTTTGACTTCCTGTGCGGCCACGTGACACTGCGGGATGGACCGCGGGTACGAACAGGATCAATGGACGCATGAGGAAGTCGTCGTTGGCGCGCGCAAATCGCTCGTGGAGGAACTCGGGATCGAGGACTCCGAGCTCGCCGCCAAATTCCTGAAATCGCCCATCGGCCCGAGGGTCCGCGTCGGCGGCGTCCGCGCCAGCTTCGCCAAACTCGCCGCCGATTTGGTCGCGCAGGTCGCAAAGGAGGCAGACATCCGTTTTGGCAGTTACTCCGACCCAAGCGACGAAGTGACGCTTCTGCTCCCCGCAAACGTCACATTAGCGCCCGGTGTCGCGCTCTCCGTGATGTCGCCGGTCACGCTCAAGCTGCCGACGTTCGCCGGAGATGTCGCCACGCGTGGCCCGGCCGCGGTCGCCGCCGACCTGCGGCGGCGAAAACCGAGCGGCACGCACGAACTGGAGCGCCGTTTGCGCGAGACGCCCCCGAGCTACGAAGGCTGGGCACAGCTGAAACAAGTCGATGTCACGCGCGCCACGCAGCCCAATCCTCCCCTGCTGGCCGACCGCAAAGACGTGTATCACCGCATTCGTCTCGCCTGCACCTACGCCGTGGATCGCACGCTGCTCGACGGACTCGCGCGGCGCAATCCGGGCTTCCTCGATTACCTCCAGTGTTTCCCGGTGGCGCGCTCGATGCAGCGCAAAGTCGTCGCTTGGCTCGGGCCGACGAACTCCGGGAAAACCCACCAAGCCGTGCTCGCCTTGCGCGAAGCGAAGAGCGGCATGTACCTCGGGCCGTTGCGGCTGTTGGCGCTCGAGCAACGCGACCGACTCACGGAGCTTGGTCAGCCCTGTTCGTTGATCACCGGCGAAGAACGCGATCATGCGTCCGACACGCATTCCGCACGCACGGTAGAAATGACCGATTTCTCGCGAAAAATCGACGTATGCGTGCTCGACGAGATCCAACTCGCGTTCGATCGCGATCGCGGCTGGGCGTGGGTCGCAGCGTATTGCGGCGTCGCCGCGCGCACGCTGATCGTGACCGGTCCCGATTCCGCCGAGGCCGTGATCCGTCGCCTCGCGGAGCTTTGCGGCGACGAACTCGAGGTAAACCATCGCACGCGCCAAGGCCGGCTCGAATACGAAGGCGTGATCGATTGGCGCCGCGTGCCGCCGCGCTCTGCCGTCATCGGGTTTTCGCGGACGATGGTGCTCGAATTGAAGGCGATGTTCGAGTCGCGCGGATTGCGCGTGTCCGTGATCTACGGCGGCCTGTCGCCCGAAGTGCGGCGCAACGAGGCGCGACGGTTTCGCGAGGGCGAATCCGATATCGTTTGCGCGACCGACGCGATCGGGCTGGGACTGAACCTGCCGCTCGACCGCGTCATTTTCTACGAGACGGATAAATTCGACGGTGAAATCAACCGGCGGCTCGAGCCGGCGGAGATATTGCAGATCGCGGGGCGGGCGGGCCGTGGTCCCGGAGCGACGGGCTGGGTCGCCGCGTTTTCGACCCGCGACGCTCGCCGGATCGAGGCCGCGCTCGCCGAGCCGCAACAATTGCCACCGCTAGATCAATTGCCCGCCGCGCCCACGACGATGCACGTGCGCGCGATCGCCGATCACCTCGCGCTGGATCGCCTCGTGCCGATCCTGGAGTTTTTCCGCACCCGCCTCACCTTTCCCGCCGGCACGTTTTTCCCCGACGTCCAAGACGATGTGTTCTCGGCCGCCGAACTGGTCGACACCTACGCTCCCTCGTTACCGGTCGAACAACGTTACGCGCTCGCCTGCACTCCGCTCGATTTGGACGAGCATCTTTTCCGCAGCACGTTCGCCGAATGGCTGGAGTTGCTGGATGCGGGCAAGACCGTCGCGTTTCCCCGCCGAATCGATGCGGGCGGCGGACTCGAATCGCTCGAAGAAACGCTGAAACTAACGACGGTTTATCGCTGGCTCGCGTTGAAGTTTCCAGAGGCATTCACCGATGGCGCCCACGTGGAGGAAATCCGCCGCGAAGCGACCGAGCAAACCCAAGCGATTCTGCGCCGCAACTGGGGCAAGCAAGGCATGCAACGCCGCGAGTGCCACAACTGCGGCCGTGCCCTACTCCCCAGTTCCCCGTACCGGACCTGCCGCGAATGCTACAACGAAGGCTTTCGGTAGTCGCCGCGCATCAGCCAAAGCATCGACCCTAGACCTTACGCGCGCTTGCCCAATGATAAATTAACGTCACCCTCGGCTGGCGATGCACCTTATTCAGCTAAGGCAGCCAGCCCACTGAGCATGCTCAGCCGACGTTCATGATGTCCGGTGCCAGAATCGCAGTCGTTGTGGCCACGGCTCCCGCAGTCCTTGGCCTGTTGGCGATTGCACTACGAGTCTTGATACGCGACCGCCGCTCGGGTCGATCGAACGCATTCCGCACGCAAAACGCCCACCGTGACTTACCGTTTTCCGAGCGCCGGCGCTCGTTGAAGGTATGCCCTGACTGCAGAGAACTCGTTTTGATCGAAGCGCCAGCTTGCAAGTATTGCGGATGCGCGTTCGCGCCCCATACCGATGCGGACCCAAGCGAGCGGCGCGAAGCGATAACCTCCACCGGCATCACACCGCGCACGTATCCTCGACCGCCGAAGCGTTCGGCCAGCCCGCGAAGTTCGTGAAGACGATGATAACATGAGGACTACTTGCGTAGTCTGGCTCGTCCTCCTCACGGGCGGATGCACCCTTATCCCTCGGTCGGATCCCTTTTCGAACGGCGACGCGGCAGTTCGACTGGTGCCTGCGGTGGACAGCGCGAGGTCTGGGGAGCGGATCCAGATCGCGATCGAGGTTACGAATACCAGCACTCACCAGCTGCGCTTGCCCAATCCCGACTTTTTCACGGTGGTTCCCGACTTTGGCGACGGAGGCGGAGGGTGGTTTGTATGTCGCATGGGTGCGGTGCCCAAGCCGCTGGTCCTTGCGCCGGGAAAGACTTTTCGCGTCGCTCAGGAGTGTACGATGCCGGAAGCGCGATCGGGACAAACCGTGCAGTTTTACCTTCAAGAACTGCCAACGGTTCGGGCAAAGGTCCGCATAACAGAGCCATTACGGAGGAGCGCTCGAGGGACTGCATTCCCGACGCCGGGCCTAACGGCCCGATACCAGCGGCGATGACATTAACTTTGTGATCTCTCACCGCTGAAAATCTTTTTGGCGGTTTTTGGGCGTCGGTGACGTTTAGCTGGAGAACATGGATCGCACCGACACAGACCTGCTCACCGCTTTCGTAACGCAGCGCGACGAAGCGGCGTTCACGGAACTCGTGAATGGCCGGATCCATTTCGTTTACGCGGCGGCGCTTCGCCAGCTCCACGGCGACGCGCATCGGGCCGAAGATATCACGCAGGAAGTGTTCGTCCGCCTCGCCCGTCATGCCGCCACCGTTGCGCGTCATCCCAGCGTCCTCGGTTGGTTATATGTCACGACGCGCAATGTCGTCACCGATGCGATCCGGCGCGAACAACGGCGGCAATCGCGAGAACAGGAGGCCCACGCCATGCAGGAAACCCATCCCGAGATCGACTGGAGCCGGCTGCAGCCGGTGCTCGACGAAGCGCTGATGACGCTGAACGACACCGATCGCGCTGTCGTGCTCGCCCGCTACTTCGACAACCGCGGCTTCGCCGAAATCGGCGCGACCCTGGGCCTGAGCGAAAACGCCGCCCAACGTCGGGCGACGCGCGCGCTCGACAAACTGCGCGCCGCCCTCGCCCGCCGGCAAGTCGCCTCGACCAGCACCGCGCTCGGCGTCGCTTTGACCAGCTATCCCGCCGTCGCCGCCCCGGCCGCGCTCATCGCGCGTACCACGCAGGCGGCGCTCGCGACGGCGATCGTGCCGGTCGGGACGCTCGCCAGCCTCGGATTAATTACCGCCATGACCTCCAAGACCGTATGGGTTCTCGCCGCCGCCGTCGTGCTCGGCCTCGGTTCTGCCGTTGTTGCAACGCGCGCGCGGCAAACCGCCGACGCCGATTTCGCGGCCACCACGCAACGCCACACCGCGCTCACCGCGCAAGTGGACGCTCATGCCGCGCGGGTTCGCACGCTCGTCTCGCGCACCACCGAACTCGAGCAAGCCAACGCCAAGTTGCTGACCTCCGCACACGAGGTGCAGGCCAATCCTGGCGCGCCCGCGGGAGCCGACGCGGCGGGCGTGATCAATTCCGACGTCGTTCGGCGTCGTTTCAGACGGGCTCAGCAACTCGTGAAAAACGGCGATCCCGCGGAGGCGCTCAGCGAACTCGTGTGGTGCTACGACGTCGGCATGCCGCGGATTTCGGGGATGATCGGGGTTCAGATCACGTCGCTCGAATTGTTCGTCGAGCTCGGCAAACGCTACGCACCCGCCATGGAGGCTCTACGCGAGCGGCATCAGCGGGCGGAACAAGCGGCGCGCGCCAGCGTCGACAATACCGAAGCGCTGATGGCCTACGGTCGGATCAACTCCTTATTGGGCCGCGAGGCCGAGACCATTGCGTTCTACGATTCGTTGCCTGGCGACGACCGGCGGCGGATGACGCTCGCGAGCATGGCGCAGGACGCGCTCATCGATGCGCAACGCTATCAGGACGCCGCAGCCGGCCGCAACTACGGCAGCATCAGCAGCCTATTCGACTCGATGGTCGCGGCGATCGCCCAATCGGGCCAGTTGCCACAACCCAACGCTGCCGAGGCGAACCCAGCCACGGCGTTGCTCGTCAGTTCCACCGTGAAACACATCGAGATGTTCGCGGGAATCGGCGATCTGGACCATGCGCGCCTCCTCGCGCGGCGGCTGCTCGCCGTCGACGGTCAGGCCGAGACGCGCGCCCAAATCCAGCAGCATGCCGCCCGTGCCGGACATCCCGAACTCTTGGAAACCCTCTCGTCGACCTCCCCATGAACCGAATCGTCACCTTCGTTTTGTTCGCTGTCACGATTGGCGGCCTCGCCTACACCGTGTGTGAGTTCATAGCCATCCGCGTGCTGCGCGGACAAACGATGGAAATCACTCAAAGCACGACCGCCTTGCGCGCGCGCGATGCCCAGCTGGCCGCGCAAGAAACCGAAACGCTGCAACGCATCGAGGCGATCGAGCGCGACAACGCCACCCTCGCGATGGCCATCGAACAAGCCGCCGCCGCTCGCCGCGCCGCCGCCGCGCTTTCGCCCGAAGAGGTGTCGCAGCGCATCCGTGCCGCCCAATTGGCGATCGCACGCGGCGGCGATAAATCCGAAGCCCTCGATTCGCTGCTGGCGTGTTACGACCGGGGATTGTCGCAGCTCGTCGGCACCGCCCGGCAGCGTCAACTCAGCATGATCGTGATCGCGCTCGGCCAGCTGACGTCCTCTTATCCCGCCGCGGCCGACGCGTTGCGGCAGCGGTTCGCGACCGCCAAAGACCGATTGCTCGCGGGCGACGACACGATCGCCGCGGACGTCGCGCTGCTGGCCAAAGCGCTGCACGACAATGCGGCGCTCCTGACGGTCTACGATGCGCTCGGCGAGAAAGCCCCGGGCAAAAACACGCTCGCGATCTATGGATTCGACGCGCTGCTCGACGCTCGCCGATATACCGATGCCCTGCGGGGGCAGCCAGCGTCGCGTATCCTTGCGCAATTCGACTTGGTGACGAATCCGCCGGTTGCCCAAGTGCCGGCCGCCAACCGCGAAATGCTGGAAAAGCTGCAGCGCAAAAGCGCGATCGACCGCATCACGAAGCAAATCGAGGTGCTCGCCGGCGTCGGCGATCTCGAGAACGCACGCATCTTGTCGCAAAAGCTGCTGGCCTACGATTCGTCCGAGGGAACGAAAGCCACGTTGCAGTCGCATCTCGATCGCGCGGGCCAGGGCAATCTCCTTCATTGAGTCGTTTCGACGGAACACCTATCCTTTTTCCCGCTCCCACCGCCCCAATTCCTTGAGCACGCTTCAGCCGCCCGCCCCTGCCACCGAAACCGATCTCCAACACCTCCGTGAAATCCCCGCGTTCTACGCGCGGCTGCGTGGAGAGCTGGGCAAACGCATCGTCGGACAAGATGCGATTATCCGCGACCTCTTCATCGGGCTCCTCGCACAGGGCCATTGTCTGCTGATCGGCGTACCGGGCCTGGCGAAGACGCTCCTGGTGAAATCCCTGGCCGAAGCCAGCGATTTGAGCTTCCGCCGCATCCAGTTCACGCCGGACTTGATGCCGAGCGATATCACCGGCTCCGAGATTCTCGAGGAAACCGAGGATCGCCGCCGCGCCTTCCGTTTTACGTCAGGCCCTGTCTTCACCCAATTGCTGCTGGCGGATGAAATCAATCGGGCGCCCGCCAAGACGCAATCGGCGCTGCTCGAGGCGATGGAAGAACGCCGCGTCACCACGGCCGGCGTCACGCGCGATCTGCCGCGCCCGTTCTTCGTGCTCGCGACGCAAAATCCCATCGAGCAGGAGGGCACGTATCCGCTGCCGGAAGCACAGCTCGACCGCTTTTTGTTTTCGCTCCGGCTCGGGTACCCCGACGCCGCCGCCGAGGCGCAGATCTTGCGGACAACGACCGGAGCTGCTCTCGCCCCCGTCGCGAAGGTTTGCACCGCGGAAGCCATCTTGGCGATGCAACGAGCCGTCCGCGCCGTTCACGTCCCAGAGAGCGCAGTCGATTACGCCGTAGCGCTGGTGCAAGCCACGCGGCCCGACAGCCCCTTCGCCACGCCGGCGGTAAAGCGCTTCGTGCAATGGGGCGCCGGCCCGCGCGGCACGCAATCGATCGCGCTCGGCGCCAAGGTCGTGGCCGCACTCGACGGCCGGCTCAACTGCAGCGAGGCCGACGTCAAAGCGGTGGCGAAGACGGCCCTGCGACATCGCGTGCTGCTCAACTATCGCGCCGAAGCCGAACAGATGACGGCGGATCGGCTCATCGACGAACTCTTGCAAGGGAAGAAAGCCTGATCGGCCGCGACGCGAGCGACTCGTCCGCCGTGACCTCCTCGAACCCGCCGCCGTCCGCGCCGATGCCCCTCGATATGGCGGAGCTGTCGGCGCTCGGCTCGCTGCCCCTGCGCGCGCGCTGCCTCGCCGATGCCGTGGGGGTCGGACGCCATCGCAGCCATCGCCGCGGCGCCAGCGTCGAATTCGCCGATTATCGCGATTACTATCCTGGCGACGATCTGCGCCGCGTCGATTGGCGGCTGCTGGCTCGCACCGACCGCGCGCATATTCGCAACGCGCACGAGGAGACGCCGCTGCGGGTAGTCCTGCTGCTCGATGTCTCGGCGTCGATGAGCTACGGCAGCCATCCGCATTTGCTCACCAAGCTCGACTATGCGCGCTGCTTGCTGGCCGCGCTGGCGCTGCTCGTCCGGCGCCAGCGCGATGCGTGCGGCATCGGGCTGCTGACGAACGAACTGACGGATTATCTCGCGCCGAGCGCGTCGCCCGGGCGGCTGCGGGCCGTGTGGGGCACGCTCGAACGGCCGACGCTTGCGCGCCAAATCCCGCTCGCCAAAACCCTCCTGCAGGCCGCAGATGCGGCGCGCGGCGCATCCCTCTTCGTCATCGCCAGCGACTTCTACGAAGATCCGGAGGAGCTCGAAGCCGTGGCCCGACGGCTGCGTTACGACGGGCACGACGCCCTGGCGCTGCAAGTCATCGATCCGCAAGAGCAGGATTTCGACTTCACGGAGCCGTGTCCGTTCATCGATCCGGAAACCGGCGTGGAGATTTCAGTCGATCCGCCGGTGGTCGCGGACGCGTACCGCGCCGCCTTCCGGGCGCACCAAACTCGGCTGCGTGACGTGTTTGTCGAAAGCGGCTTCGCGCACCTGCCGTTGCGCACCGACACTCCGCCGCTCGCCGGCTTGGGAGCGTACCTCGCGCGCCGCGTCGGCAAAGCCTGAGCGCGCATGAGCTGGCTATTTCCCGGATTCCTCGCCGGCGCGCTCGCCCTCGCGCTGCCGATCGCGCTGCATCTGCTGCGACGCTGGCCGCGGCGGCCGATCGTTTTTCCCGCCACGCGGTTCCTGGTGCCGGCCATGCGCCGCACCCAAACCCGCACGCAACGGCTGCGGCGTTGGCTCGTGCTGGCGTTTCGCTGTGCCGCGCTGGCGCTGTTGGCGGCCGCCTTCGCGCGTCCATTTCGCGGCGGCGACGCCAATCGCGGAAGCCGCGCGACGGTCGTGGTCGTGGACAATTCGTTCAGCCTGCAGGCCGGCGATCGCTGGCCCGCGCTGCGCGCCTGGGCGCTGCGCCAAATCGAAACCCTCGGCGTGGGCGACCGGCTTGGCGTCGTGACGATGGCGCCGCAGCCGACGTGGGTGGTTCCGCCGACGACGGACATCGATCGCGCGCGCGCCGCGCTGGTGGCGTTGTCGCCGGGCTGGCTCGGCGCCCATATCGAACCCGCGTTGCGGATGGCGGCCGAGGCGGTTGCGGCCATCCCCGCCGATCGGCGCGAGATCGTCGTGCTCACCGATCACCAGCGCGTGAGCTGGTTGGGCACGGACTTCGCCCGCAAACTTTCGCCCGGCGTACGGCTCGCGTTTCCCGAGATGCCGGCGCCGGTTCGCGTCCAAGCCGCATTGCTCTCCCCGAAGGTTGCCACTGCCGGCGAGCGGCTCCGCGCGAGCGTTTCGATCCGCAACTTCACCGAACGCCAAACCAGAGTCTTGCGCGTGTATCGCGACGGCGCCGCGCAACCCGAACACGAAGAGACGTTGACCCTCGGCGCCCACGAACTTCGCCACGTCCCGCTCGATTTGCCGGGAACGTCCGGCAAGCCCGCGCAATTCCGCTTCACTCTCGATGCCGACGATCTGCCCGCGGACGACACCGCGTATGCGGTCTGGCAACCGCGCGAAGAGGGTTTGATTCTCCTCGACCCGGCCCCGGCCGGCACCGCGAATGCGCCGACCGCCACTGCCGATTTTGTCGCCCAGGCGTTGAGCGTCATTTCGGATCTCAAACCCGTCTTCAAGGTCGCGCCCATGCCGGTGGGGGAATGGCCGATTCGGGCGGTCGCGGTGTTGCGCAACGACGCTTCCTTCACCGGTCCCGCGGCGGATCGGCTCAACGCATTTCTCGCGGGGGGCGGAGCGGCGGCAATCTTTGTCGATCGCGGCGCGGCCGCAACGGCGTGGCTCGCCGCGCGAAACGTCGCCCTCACGCCGCTCGCGGCGCAATCCGAGCCGTGGCGCGTTCACGATTGGCGGCTCGATCATCCGCTCGTCGCCGCGCTTGGGCGCCATCGGCTCGGCGTTCTGCTGAATTGGGATTTCCGTGAAGGCTGGGCACTGTCGGTCAATAGCGTCGACACGCTCGCCTACTGGGCCGACGCGCAAGCGGCGATCGGCGAGCTACGGCTCGGGTCCGGACGCGTGCTGATTTGCGGCTTCGGTCCGGACCGTCGCACGAGCGATTGGCCCGCCACCCCAGCCTTCGTGCAGTTCCTGCACCAAGCGGCCGCGTATCTGTTCACGGCGCAACAGGCGGCAATCGTGAGCGGCCAGGCCGGCGACACCTTTGCGCTAGCGGGCAGCGGTCGGTGGCAGGCGAAAGATGGCCCAAACCGCGGCACGGCTGCGGTCGAAGTCAGCGGATCGGTCGTGCCGCTGGCACCTGGGATTTACGAGTTTACCCATGGCTCCGAACGCACCTTGTTCGCCGTGAATCTCCCGCCCGAGGAAAGCGATCTCACGCCATGGGAAGCCGGCGCGCCGTGGACCATGCTGGTCGGAGCAATCGACGCGGATAACAAACCGGCGAAACGTATCGCCAACGCAGGCGGACGGACCCGAGCCGCCGAGCTCGATGCCGAGCAACGCGCGCCACTGTGGTGGTGGGCCGTCGCGGCGGTCGCGGCCCTCCTGCTCGCCGAAATGGCGCTCGCCAACCGCACCGCGCGATGAACAGCCCGTCCACGACCGAGGTTTTCCTGCGCCGTCAGCGTCGCCGTGCTCGCGGCACGCTGCTCGCTTGGGCGGCGGCGGTGACGCTCGCGGCCGTCGCTTGGGGCTTGGCGGCGCAACGCGGCCGGCTCGCCGCGAGCGCGTTGTGGCAGCTCATCCCGATGGCCGTGGCCGCGTATCTCCTCGGACGATGGCTGCGACGCAAACGCGGTCTTACCCTGCGCCACGTCGCGCGCGCTATCGATGCGCACTGGGGCCTTAACGCTCGTGTGGAATCCACCGTCGAGCTGCGCGCCGTCGATTCGCCGCTCGCAGCGGCGCAACGCGCCGACGCCGATGCCGCGTTGCAGCATCGCAAACCGCTCGGCACACCGGCGTGGTTGGGAGGACTGGTCGCCGCGGCAATCGCCTCGCTCGCAGTCGGGTGGATTTACTTCGGCACAAAGCCACCGGCGCCCGCCGCGACCTTATCGGCTCCTCCGGTTGCACGGGCGCAATCGGCCCCTGCCCCCTCGCCACCACCCGCGACCGAGCCGACCCGTGCGAGCTTGGCGTGGGTTTCGCCGCCGAAGTCGATTCGCGCGCGCATGACCGACGAGTTGCCGCTCGTGGCTCGTGCCGAGTCCAATCGCGGTTTTCGCGCGGCCACGCTCGAGGTCGCGGTTAACGGCACGCCGGTTGTCGCGCACGAGGTGTCAGCGACGTCCCTTGCCGCCATCGCTGCGCCCGGCCGCGGCGAGTTGACGCTCGCGCTGTTCCTCGATGAGACCGGCGCGAAGCCGTACGATATCGTTTCGTATCGCGTGCGTGCCGAAACGCAGGCGCGGCCCGATTCGCTCGTCGTCCACAGCGCCGTGCAGATGATCGAAATCTCCCCGGCCACGCCGGAGGACGACACGACGTTGAGCCCCGCGGCGCGCGATCTGCTGCAGCGCATCGCTGCCTTGCGGCGCGCCGAAGCCGACGTTGCCGCCGATACGCAAGCGCTCGCCCAAGTCACCTCGCTCGCCGTGGATCTCGAACGCAGCCGGCGCGTCGCGGATGTCACTCGCCGGCAAACGACGCTGGCCGGCGACGGGGGCTCCGTGCAAACCGCCGCGGCCGCGATGCGCGCCAACGCCGCCGTCGCCGCGGCTCTCACCCACGCCACGAGCGCGATGCAGCGAGCCGCCGCCGAACTCACCGCTGGGCGCACGCCGACCGCAGGCCCGCAGCAAGCTCAGGCGCTCGCGGCGTTGGCGGAAGCCGAGCGACAATTTCGCGCCGGCGTCGAAGCGGAAAATGCCCGGCCGCCGACCCAGCCCGCTAGCGGCGAAGCCCGCCCTGCTGCCGCGACGGCAACGCCAACGAGAGCGACGGCGCCCGCCGGACGGCTCGAGCAGCTCTGGCAGCGGCAAACGGCGATCAATGGTCGTTTGGCGGAAACCGCAGGCGATGCCGCCAAGATGGCACCAATCGCGTCCGAACAGACCTCGATCGTACGCGATCTCGAGCGGCTGATCGCGCAGCATGGGCTGATCGAACCCGTCGAGAAGATCGCGGAAACGGCGCGGACGTCCGCCGCCGCGGCGGCGCGGCAATTTGCGCTGAACGACGTCCAGGCCGGCCGCGAGCCAGCCGCACAAGCCGAAGCGCTGCTGAAACGGGCGCTCGATCTGCAAGAACAAGAGGGGCGCGACGCGGCGTCGGCGTTGCTCGAGCAAGTCCGCGGCGAACTGCGAAATTTGCCCGCGCTCGATCCAACCGCGCAAGCGGCGCGGCAGGAACAACTCCTTCGTCAGCTCGGCGCCGAGGCAGCCCGGCAAAACCAGCAAGGCTCGGCCGCTGCCGCCGAGCGGCTCGCGAACCTGGCAGAAAAGCTCACTGAAGCGTCGGGCGCAAAGCGCTCCGCCGCGGAAAACGCAGACCAGCCGGCCGATCCGGCCGATCCTTCCAAGTCATCGCCGAAGCCTGGTTCAAACGCGGAATCGCCCGAGGCTGGCGGTCCCGATGCACCGCCTAATGCCATGGGCGAAGCAGGCGGCCCGAAAACCTACATCGCCTTGCTACAACCGAAGCCAGGCGTCAGCGGTTCGCGTGCGACAGGCCGCGCGCGACTCGTGCTCCGAACGGATGCCTCCGAAGCTCGGCTCACCGTCATTGTCGATCGCCTGGGCGGGTCGTCGACTGGCGGCCGTCTCTACACCCAAACACCGGGCGAGGCGCCCGTCAGGCTGCTCACCTTGCCCGCCGGCGCGATTTCCGACGTGCCCTTGAACTTGGCGGCCTTCGTCGGTTTGTCGGAAAGCGAGCTGCTCAAAGCGCTCGACGAAGGACGCATCGGCATCGAGATCGACTCGACGCGGTTTCGAGGCGGCGAGCTCCGCGGAACCTTTGCGCCGCCCGGGCAATCGGGTGGCGGCGGCGCCACCCCGCGGCGGGGAGGCTTCTTGCCTGGCCCCCGTCCGCAGGAAAGCGTCGCCATGCCGACCTTGTCGGCCGATGCCGGTGCCGCGCACGGCCGCGCGCTGGACCTTTCGACGGTCGCCGCGGAAAGCCAGGTCGCGCTCGCGCCGGACCACTCGTTGGCGCAGACGATTCGGCAATTCAAGGCCGCGGCCGCGCGCTTAAACCGGGACAACGACAACGTCACCTCCATCGCGAATCTCAAGCTCGCCGCCGAAAAAGCGCAGTGGCTCACCTCCGATCCGAAAATGGCGGCGGCGGCCAAGGCGATCGCGAGCGGCGCGACGGATCTTGCACATCCGGAAAACGTCGATCCCGCCGCGTTGAAGGCTTTGCTGCAACAAGCGGAGAACCTGGTGAACGAGCTCGAGCGCTCTACACCGCCAACGCCGCGCGACGAGTGGGTGCGGCGTTTCCCGCCGGATGAAATCGATCCAGCGTATCGCAAACCGGTGCAGGATTATTTCGAAAAGCTGTCGCGAGAAGGCGGGACCCGATGAGGCTTCCGACCGAGGAAATCACATGGATTGGCCATGGGTGGCTGGCGGAACGCGCCGCCGCAGAAACCTGGCCGCTGCTCGTCGGCGCGCTGCTCGCCGGCGCCGCGATCGTCGTCGTCAGCTATCGATTCACGCTCGTGCGATTGTCCCCCGCCCGACGCATGGCACTCGCGGCGCTGCGGCTCGCGATGTGGGCGGCGCTGCTGGCCGTTCTCGCCGGCCCGACTCGAATTCGACGATCCTACGATCACCCAACGAAGACCACGCGTCCGCTCGCGGTATTGGTGGACCGCTCCGAGAGCATGACCGTGCCGGACAACCGGCAGCAGCGGCGGGTCGATGACGCGCTCGTACAATGGCGGCGCGTCGAACCGGCCGCCACGAAATCGTTCAGCACGCTTTCGTCGTTCGCGTTTGCGCGCGACGTCGTCACGACCGTTTCGCCCGCCGATACGCCTCGCATCGCCACGGATCGGACTGATCTGTTCGCGTCGATTCGACACGTGCTGGCGAATCCGCCGGCCGGCGGCTGGGGCGGCGCGATCGTGCTCACCGACGGCGTCGACACGAGCGCAGCGGACGTGGCGACGGCGCGGCGCGAGACGGTCAAGGCGTCGCTCGAAGCCGGCACCCCGCTGTATTTCATCGTCGGCCGCAACCGCGTGCTCGAAGGGGAATTTTTTCGGCTGCGCGAATTCAACGTCCCGCCACGAACTCCGCCGCGTTCGATGGTCCGGCTAAACGCGATCTTCGAGAGCGCGCAGAATAACGCGACGACGATTCCCGCCGAGCTCCTCGATAATGGCCGGCTGCGGCCGGCTGGCTCGGTCCGAATCGATGCCGGACGGCACCTCGAAACCTGGACGGCGGAAGGCCGAGCCGAATCGCCCGGCGTCATAACGATCGAGCTGCGCGCGGGCCGCGAAGTCGCGCGCGCGGAAGTTCGCGTCGAGGAACCGCCGACCAACCGCATTCTATTGCAGCAAGGCCGGCTCGATTGGAGCCACCGGTTTCTCGCTCAGGCGTTGCGCCACAACGAAACCTTCACGGTGACGTCGGTGTGGGACCAAAGCCCTGCGGGCCTCGCGCTTCCGCCGCAGGCCGTCGCGGAATTTCCGGCGGACGCCGAGCTGGGCAGCTACGGTTTCATCGTCTTGGAAAACGTCTCCCCCGCGCAGTTGCCAGTGGCCCGCCAGACCACGTTC
>CBINOT010000021.1:0-45490 GCA_966252355.1 uncultured Opitutus sp.
CCCTGCCCCGCTGGAGAAATTGGGGATGCAAAAAACGCTGGAGCGTGCGACCGAGGCCGATCTCTTTCTCATCGTCCTGGACGCCACCACGCCCGACTGGGCCATACCTCCTGAAGTGGCCGGCCGGCTGCGGCCGGCGACCACGATTATCGTGTTCAACAAGACGGACGTGGCGCCCGCCCCTGTCGCGCCTGGATGGACGCGCGGCTTCCCGACGGTGGCGATTTCTGCCCTCACGGGAGCGGGGCTGGACGCTCTGACGGCAGCGATCAGCCGAGCAGCGGATGCGTTTCAGGTCGAGGTCGGCGAAGACGCGGTGGCGATCGGCGCGCGACACGCGCATGCGTTGCAGCAAGCGCACGTCGCTCTTGTGGCCGCGCAAGGCAAAATCCAACGCAGCGAGCCCATTGAATTGGCGGCGAGTGATCTCCGAGCGGTGCTCGACGCTTACGGCGAGATCACGGGTAAGGTCGATAACGAGCGCATGCTCGACCAGCTTTTCGCGGCGTTCTGCATCGGCAAATAGCGGCGTTGCGTCGGGCGGCGGCTCCCCTACGCTGCCGGCCTCTCCGTCTTCGTGTGAACAACCGCGACCCTCAGTTCGATGTCATCGTTTGCGGCGCCGGCCATGCCGGCGTCGAGGCTGCGCTGGCGGCTTCGCGGATGGGCGCATCCACGCTGCTCCTGACCGGCAATATCGATACGATTGCCCAAATGAGCTGCAATCCCGCGATCGGTGGCCAAGCCAAAGGCCAGATCGTGCGGGAAATCGACGCGCTGGGCGGCGAGATGGCGATCAACACCGACGTCACTGGGATTCAGTTCCGATTGCTCAACGAATCCAAGGGGCCGGCGGTGCAGTCGCCACGGGCGCAATGCGACAAGAAGGCCTACCAGTTTCGGATGAAGCATACCCTGGAGCTCCAGCCGAACCTGCAGATTTTCCAGGCCACCGTGACCGGCCTGATCTTTGAAGCCGGGAAAGTCGTCGGCTGCCGAACCAATCTCGATTTGGAGTTTCGCGCCAGCGCGCTGGTGGTGACGACGGGCACTTTTCTCCGGGGCCTCATGCACATCGGCAAAAACAAGAATGAGGGCGGTCGCTTGGGCGATTTCAGCGCCAAGACCCTTTCGGCGAGCTTTGTCGAAGCGGGGATCGAGCTTCGCCGGCTCAAAACCGGCACGCCGCCGCGGTTGCTCGGACGCAGCCTGGATTTCTCGCAAATGCAGGAACAGCGAGGCGACGAGACGCCCACGCTATTCGCGTTCCACGACACCAGGAATGATGGCCAATTGTTCCACGTGGAACAAACGGGGGAGCACAGGCTGGGGTGGCGCCCCGGTTGTGAACAAGTTTCGTGTTGGATGACCTACACGACGGCGGAGACCGCCCAACTCGTCCGCGACAACCTTCATCTCTCGGCGATGTATGGGGGCGAGATCGAGGGCGTCGGCCCTCGGTATTGCCCTAGTATCGAGGATAAATTCGTGCGCTTCGCCGACAAGCCGCGGCACCTGCTTTTCCTCGAACCGGAGGGTAGGGCGACAAACGAATTTTATGTGAATGGCTTGTCAACAAGTCTGCCGTTCGACGTCCAAGTGCGAATGATTCGGAGTGTGCCCGGCCTGGAAAAGGCAACGCTCCTGCGGCCGGCGTACGCCGTTGAATACGACTTTGCACCCCCCACCCAGCTGTATCCGACGCTCGAATCGAAGAAGGTCGAAAACCTCTTTTTCGCCGGCCAGATCAATGGCACCTCGGGCTACGAAGAGGCTGCGGGCCAAGGGCTGGTCGCCGGCGTGAACGCCGCGAACAAGGTGAGGGGAGCGGCTCCGCTCGTGATTGGCCGTCACGAAGCGTACATAGGCGTACTCATCGACGATCTCGTAACGAAGGGCACGAATGAGCCGTATCGGATGTTCACCAGCCGGGCGGAACATCGGCTCCTCTTCAACCACGGCAGCGCCGAGCTGCGCTTGGCGCATCATGCGCGAGCGCATGGCCTGCTATCGCCGGAGCGACTCGCTCGAATCGACGAGAAGCGAAAGCGAATCGAGGCCTGGATTTCCCGTTTCGAAACGCATCGCGCGCAAGGCGCGAGCTATGCCGAATGGATTCGCCGTAGCGCGGAGGCTCCACCCACGCCGCCGGGGTTTCTTCAAGAGCCGGCTGCCTTGCGGGATGAAGTGCTCTATCGCGTTAAATACCAAGGGTATCTCGAACGAGAAGAGCGGCAGATCGCAAAGCTCAGTCAGATCGAAAACATCAAGATTCCGGTCGCATTGGACTACAAAGAGGTCAGGGGACTTCGCCGAGAGAGCCTGTTGAAGTTCAACGAGATAAAGCCAATGACCCTCGGCCAAGCCAGCCGGATTTCCGGCGTGAGCCCGGCCGATATCAGCGTGCTCATGGTGTGGCTCGCCGCGAGAGGCGGCGACCGGCAAAGCCAAGGCAACATTTCCGCTTCCTAGTCGTGTACACGCCCAAGTACGCCGCCATCCTTGAACAGCGCCGCGTTGAACTGCGCGATCAACTCGCGCCGATCGCGACCGCCAGGACGCCCTTGGTCTGGGAAGTCGGCTGCGGCCATGGCCATTTCCTCACCGCCTATGCGGCGGCGCACCCCGAGAAAATCTGCGTCGGCATCGACTTGATCGGCGAGCGGATCGAGCGCGCGGGACGTAAACGCGACCGCGCCAAGCTTGGGAATCTCCATTTCATCCAAGCGGAGGCGCGTCTCTTTCTCGAGATGCTTCCCGCCGAGGCGCGCATCGGCACGATGTTCGTGCTGTTCCCGGACCCCTGGCCGAAGCTGCGGCATAATAAACACCGGATCATGCAAACGGCTTTTCTCGAGCGGGCGGCCGCCTCGGCCACGCCGGACTGTCCGCTCTATTTTCGCACCGACTTCACTCCCTACTACGAGGCGGTTCGCCGCACCCTCGCCGGCGACCCGCATTGGCAACTCACCGAAGAGCCGTGGCCCTTCGAGTTCGCGACGGTCTTCCAGCAGCGGGCGGGCGATTTTCACTCGCTCGTCGCGCGGTGCAAAATGCATCGCACATCCGCTAACGTCGCTAACGCAATTAGCGAAGCCGGCTAATTATCGCGATCGCCCCCCGCGGTCGCGCATTTCGAAGGTTGACGGACGCATAGGCGCTCACCTTTGCTGTTCGTTCCTTCCGTTCCCACACGACCACTCATCGCATGTTCCGAGTCACACAACTCGCCATAGCATTGTCCGCCCTTCTCAGCGGCGTGTCGTCATTTGCCGCCGAGCACGCGGAGCACGCCGAACACGCGGGGGTTGAGCCGAAAGCGGCGCACCTCGGCGGCCTGATCACCAATAGCATGATCACGAGCTGGATCGTCGCCGCCGTCGTGATCCTCGTCGTGCGGCTCGCGATCGGCAAGCCGAAGCTGGTGCCCACGCGCGGCCAGGCGATCGTCGAAAGCCTCGTGCAAGGCGTGCTGGATCTCACCGCCCCCATCGTCGGCAGCCGGATCGCGAAGCACACGCTGCCGCTGCTGATCGGGCTCTTCACTTATATATTAACGCAAAACTGGAGCGGGCTCTTTCCCGGCGTCGGCACGATTTATTATCACGGCCACGAATTGATCCGCCCCGGCAACGCCGATCTCAACGGCACGTTCGCGCTGGCGATCGTCTCGATGCTCGCGTGGTTCTATTTCATCATGCGCTATTCGGGCCCGGCATTCGTGATCAAGGAGCTCTTCGGCAACAAGGCGGAGAAGGGCGAGGTGCCGATCGCTATCTATATACCGCTCTTCGCGGTTTTCTTCGCGGTGGGGCTTATTGAAGTCGTCTCGATTCTCTTCCGCCCGATTTCACTTTCGTTCCGTCTCTTCGGTAACGTCTTCGGCGGCGAAAATCTCCTGCATGCCATGTCCGGCATCAGCCGCTGGGGCCTGCCGATTCCATTCTACTTTCTCGAGCTGCTGATCGGCTTCGTGCAAGCCCTCGTGTTCGTCCTGCTGGTGAGCGTTTATATCGGGCTCATCTGCAACCATGGCGACGATCACGCGGAGGGCCACGGCCACGGCGATCACGGCCATTGATCGAATTTACCGTCGGGACCGTGCCAAGCGTGCGGACGGCGGCACTGCAACCACCATCAAATACTACACACTATGAATATCGCTGAAATCACTGGAAGCATCCAGGGTGCATTCGGCTGTCTCGCCGCCGCCATTGGCGTAGGCCTCGTCGGCGCCAAGGCCGTCGAAGGCGTTGGCCGTAATCCCGGCGCGTCCGGCAAGATCCTCGTTCAGTCCATCATCGGTATGGCGCTGGCCGAAGCCGTCGCGTTCTACGCCCTGTTCCTCGGTAGGTAAGTTTTTTTCCGCGCCGGCAACTCGCCGGCGCGGCCATTTTTTTCACCACCATGTCTGCTCCTCTGCTCGTTCTCGCTGAAGTCGCGGGCCATTCCGCCGAAGCAGCCCCGTCCGGTGGCGGCATCACTCAGCTCACGGAAACGTTCGGCATCAATGTGCCGTCGATCCTCGCGCAGATGCTGAGCTTCTGCGTCGTCGCCTGGGTCCTTTGGCAATTCGCCTTCAAGCCGGTCCTCGCCACCATCACGGAGCGCCAGCGCACGATCGAGTCGGGCCTGAAGTACGCGGAAGAGATGAAGGCGAAGCTCGCCGCCGCGCAGCAGGAGAGCACCGCGATCGTCAAGAACGCGCAAGTCGAGGCCAGCCGGATCGTCGACGACGCACGAAAGAGCGCGAAGGACTTTCTCCATAAGCAAATGCAGGAGGCCACGACGCGCGCCAACGACGCGCTCTCGAAAGCCCAGCAAGCCATCGAGCTCGAGCACAAGAAAATGCTCGCCGACGCTCGCACCGAACTCGCGCGCCTGGTCGTGACGACCACCGAGCGCGTGCTTGCGAAGAAACTGAGCGACGCCGATCGCGCCGCATACAACGACGCCGCCACGCGCGAGCTCACGTCGGTCTGAACCGCCGTTCGTCGCTAATGAAGCCCGTAGAATGTAGAATGAAGAACTTCTGAATCCTTCGTTCCGCCGCCATTCGTTCTACGTTCCGCATTCTTAATTCTTCATTCGCCTTTCCTCCATGGCCTCGGCTCAAAAACAAGCGCAGCAACTCGCGCGGCAGCTGTTCCGGTTGACGATCGTCGATGGTGACGTTTCGGCGGAACGCGTCGCCGGCGTGCTCGAATATATCGAGAAGCATCGTCCGGCGCATCCGCACGCGGTGTTGACGGGCTTGCATCGGCTCGTCGCCGCCGAGATGGCGCGCGGCCAAGCGGTCGTCGAGCACGCGGGCCCGATCAATCCCGCGACCCTCACCTCCGTTGCCGCCAACCTCAGCACGAAATACGCGCGCAAGATCACGCCGGTCGCCAAACGCAACGACGCGTTGCTCGCCGGCCTGCGCGTGCGGGTAGGGGACGACGTTTACGAGTCCTCGGTCGCCGGCCAGTTGGAAACGCTGGCGGCCGCCGCCAGCTAATGCCGAACGCAGAATGTAGAATGCAGAATCTTCCTACGGCTCTGCTTCATTTCATTCCGCACCGCTTCTTCATTCTAAATTCTTCCTTCTAAATTCGTTTTCCGCGATGAGCACCGTCCTCGAACAAATCGAACAACAAATCGCCAAGCTCTCGACCAAGGCGGTCAAGAAGAACACTGGCAACATCCGCACCGTGGCCGACGGCGTCGCGAAAATCGACGGCCTCTCCGACGTGATGTATAACGAGATGGTCCAGTTCCCCGGCGGGACGATCGGCATCGCGCTCAATCTCGAAGAAGACGAGGTCGGCTGCGTCGTGCTCGGCGACATCTCGAAGCTGAAGGAAGGCGACGAAGTCCAGACCACGGGCCGCCTCCTTTCGGTGCCCGTCGGCAAATCGTTGCTCGGCCGCGCGGTCGACGCGCTCGGCAACCCGGTCGACGGCAAGGGCCCGATCGCCGCGAAGGAATTCTATCCGGTCGAAAAGATCGCGCCTGGCATCATCGTCCGCAAATCGGTTTCGCAGCCGCTGTTCACCGGCATCATGGCGATCGACTCCATGATCCCGATCGGCCGCGGCCAACGCGAGCTGATCATCGGCGACCGCGGCACCGGCAAGACGACCATCGCGATCGACACGATCATCAATCAGGCGAAGATCAACAAGGTCGGTCTGGCCAGCGGCGACCCGAAGTTCCGTCCGGTTTACTCGATCTACGTCGCGATCGGCCAGAAGCAGTCGAACATCGTCCGCACGATCGGCGCCCTCGAGGCTGCCGGCGCGCTCGAATTCACCATCATCGTCGCTGCTCCCGCCGCCGACAATCCCGCCAACCAATACCTCGCGCCGTTCTCCGGTGCGGCTATGGGCGAATGGTTCATGGAAAATGGCATGGATGCGCTGATCGTGTACGACGATCTCTCGAAGCACGCGGTCGCTTACCGTCAGATTTCGCTGATTCTGAAACGTCCGTCCGGCCGTGAAGCGTATCCCGGCGACGTGTTCTATCTGCACTCCCGCTTGCTCGAACGCTCCGCTCGCCTCGAAGGCAAGGGCTCGCTCACCGGTCTCCCGATCATCGAAACCCAAGCCGGCGACGTCTCGGCCTACATTCCGACGAACGTCATTTCGATCACCGACGGCCAGATCTTCCTCGAAACCGATCTCTTCAACCAAGGCATTCGTCCCGCGGTATCCGTCGGTCTCTCCGTCTCGCGCGTCGGCTCCGCAGCGCAGATCAAGGCGACGAAGCAGGTCGGCGGAAAGCTCAAGGGCGAGCTGGCGCAGTTCCGCGAACTCGCGGCCTTCGCGCAATTCGGCTCCGATCTCGACGCCAAGACGAAGGCGCAGCTCGAGCGTGGCGCGCGGATCGTCGAGCTGTTCAAGCAGCCGGCGTTCAACCCGATTCCGATCGAAGTCCAAGTCGCGGTCCTCTTCGCGATGCAGAAGGGCTACTTCGACGCGATCGACGTGAAGAAGATCGTCGCCGCCTCGACCTCGCTGAAAGACTTCTTCGTCGCGCGCAAGGACGCGCTGCTCACCGAAGTCCGCAACAAGGCCGCGCTGGACAAGGACCTTGAAGCCAAGCTTCAGGCCGCCTGCGACGAGTGGAAACCGACGTTTTCGGCCTAACTTACGATGGATGGTTGGCGATTTATGACATTTCGTTCCGCTCGGGCGGACATCATAAATCATATATCATAAATCATAAATAATCGCCCATGGCTTCCACCCGCGATATTCGCCGCCGCATCAAGTCGGTCAAAAACACTCGCCAGATCACGAAGGCGATGGAGTTGGTGGCTGCGTCGAAGATGAAGAAGGCGCAGCAAGCCGCGCTGGCTGGCCGCCCTTATACGCAAGTCATGGCGCACATGCTCAGCGTGCTCGCCGGCCGCGTGGAGGAATCGCAGCACCCGTTCTTGGTCCAGCGTCCGGTGAAGACGCGCGGGATTCTGCTGGTGACGACGGACAAGGGTCTCGCGGGACCGCTCAACGCGAACCTTTTCAAGGTCGTCACCGAGGTCAAAACGCCCGCGAAATATTACGTCATCGGCCGCAAGGGCGCGCAATTTCTGGCCCGCACGCATCGCGAGATGGTGGCCGATTTTACGGTGAGCGATCGCGTGCCGTTCAACGAGGTCAAGGTCATCGCCGAGTTCATGGTGAAGCAGTACCTCGAGGGCGTGATCGACACGATCGAGGTCATTTATCCGCGCTTCAAAAACACGCTCGTCCAGGAATCGATCCTCCGGCCGGTGTTGCCGCTCACGAACCTGCAACAGTTCATCACGCAGGCCGACGCGAGCGCGGCTGGTGAACGGGCTCCGACGGCGGAAACGCGCGAAATCCTGTTCGAGCCGGGTGCGACGCAGGTGCTCGAGGCGCTGCTGCCGTTCTATGTGAACCGGCACCTTTACCAGCTCGTGTTATCCGCCAAGGCGTCCGAGCACAGCGCGCGCATGGTCGCGATGAAGACAGCGAAAGACAACGCCACCAAGCTGCTCGGCGATCTCACGCTGGAATATAACAAAGCGCGCCAAGCCGGCATCACCCAGGAAATCCTCGAAATCGCCGCCGCGCAGTTCGCGGCGACGTGACCCCAATAGACTTCCCGCGAATCACGCGAATACACCCGAATAACAAACCACGCCCGTCCTAATTCGCGCGGATTCGCGTGATTCCCGGGCAACCGACTTCTTCCTTTCAATGAATACCGGCAAAATCGTCCAAGTCATCGGCCCCGTCGTTGACGTCCAATTTGCGGATAACGCCATCCCGCCGATTTATCAGGCGCTCACGGTCGAGTTCACGGCCGCGGGCAAGCAAGAGAAGCTGACCCTGGAAATCCAACAGCATCTCGGCGCCGGCGTGGCGCGCGCGATCGCCATGTCTTCATCCGAGGGCTTGAAGCGCGGTATGGCTGTGGTCGATACGGGCGCTCCCATCTCCGTGCCGGTGGGCGAGGGCGTGCTCGGCCGTATTTTCAATGTCACCGGCGACACGGTCGACGGCAAAGGCCCGGTCAAGGCCGATAAGAAATATCCGATCCACCGCGCGGCGCCCTCGCTCGTCGATCAAGAGACGAAAGCCAACATTCTCGAGACCGGCATCAAGGTTATCGATCTCATCTGTCCGTTCGTGAAGGGCGGCAAGGTCGGCGCGTTCGGCGGCGCCGGCGTCGGCAAGACCGTCGTGATCATGGAACTGATCAACAACATCGCCAAGGCGCACGGCGGTTTCTCCGTGTTCGCCGGGGTAGGCGAGCGCTCGCGCGAAGGTAACGATCTTTACCACGAAATGTCGGAAGCCGGCGTCATCGACCAAAAGGACCTCACGAAGTCCAAGGTCGCGCTGGTGTACGGCCAGATGAACGAGCCGCCGGGCGCCCGTATGCGCGTGGCTCTTTCGGCGCTCGCGATGACCGAGTACTTCCGCGACGAGAAGAACCAGGACGTGCTGCTCTTCGTCGATAACATCTTCCGCTTTTCGCAAGCCGGCTCGGAAGTGTCCGCCTTGCTCGGTCGCTCGCCGTCGGCCGTCGGTTACCAGCCGACGCTGGCGAACGAGATGGGTCTCTTGCAGGAGCGCATCACGTCGACGAAAAAGGGCTCCATCACGTCGTTCCAAGCGGTGTATGTGCCGGCGGACGATCTCACGGACCCGGCGCCGGCGAACACCTTTGCGCACTTGGACTCCACCATCGTGTTGGAGCGCGCCATCGCGGAGCTCGGCATTTATCCGGCCGTCGATCCGCTCGCTTCCGTGTCGAAGGCCCTCCAGGCCGACATCGTCGGCGAGGAGCACTACTTCGTCGCCCGCGAGGTGCAGCGCGTGCTGCAGCGCTACAAGGATCTTCAGGACATTATCGCGATCCTGGGTCTCGATGAACTCTCCCCCGAGGACAAGCTCACGGTGTATCGCGCGCGCAAGATCCAACGCTTCCTGTCGCAGCCGTTCCACGTCGCTGAAGTCTTCACGGGTTCGCCGGGCAAATACGTTTCCGTCAAGGAAACTGTTCGCGGCTTCAAAATGATCCTCGAGGGCAAGCTCGACGACGTTGCCGAGGGCGACTTCTACATGAAGGGCGGCATCGACGAGGTGCTCGCCGCAGCCAAGAAAGCCTAACTGGTCGCCCGCGAATCACGCTAATCACCGCGAATTGCTCGCGTCGCATTTGCGACCATTCGCGTCGTTCGCGGGCCAACTCCGATGCCTTTAACACTCGAAATCGTCACTCCCGAAGCCCGTGTTTATACCGACACGATCGATAGCGTCGTGATCCCGACGGTTACCGGCGAAATCGGCGTGCTCCCGGGACATATCCCACTGCTAACGCAGATTGAAAGCGGCGAACTCCGCGTGACCAAGAACGGCACGACGCACCGCCTCGCCGTCGGCGGCGGCTTTGTCGAGATCGAGGCTGACCGCGTGCACGTGCTCGCGGAGCACGCCATCACGGAAGAGAAGATCGACGAAAAAGCGGTGGAAGAAGCCATTCAACGCGCCGAGCAGCAATTGAAGGAAGCCGCTCACCTCGATCCGAACGAATCCGAGCATCTGCATCAGTTGATCCGGTTCTCCGGCGTACAGCTGGCGTTGAAACGCAATCGTCGTTGATCCTCAGACGATGGCCGGTGCGAAACCGCCGCCGTTACCGTCGCGAAGCTCCCCCGTGAGGGACCGGTGATTTCGATCAGGAGCTGGCCAGGTTCAATGGGTGGCGGGGAAGGCGATTCGATCGGCTAAGAATTTTGCTTAGTAGGATTCAGGACCAAATGCCCGGGCTTTTTCTTGCGATGCGACTGAAACCGAGTCTCAGTAACGCTCGTCAGATTTCCCACATGAACCGTCTTCCCCTCGCACTGTTGCCGCTTTGCCAGCTTCCCGCTGGCGAGTCGGGGCAAGTACGGAAATTGGCGGGCAACGCCCAGTTCTGCCAGCGGGTCCGGGAGTTGGGATTCGGAGAATCGGCGTTCGTGACCAAAATTGGCGGTCGGGGACCGTTCCTCTGCGCTGTAAACGGCAATCGCATCGCGCTTAATCACGATGCGGCCAAGAATATCCTGGTCGAGCAGGTGGGCCGTCGGGCCTGATTCGGCGGAGTCGATCCGCGAAAGATCATGGCTGCTCCCTCGATCAAGCTGTGCGACCTGCCGGTCGGCGCATCCGCAACGGTTCGAGAATTTCCGAAAAATGGCGCGGCGTTTCTGAGGCTCCGCGAAATGGGCCTCCTGGCGGGTACCCGCGTTACGCTGATCCGCACGGCGCCCCTGGGCGATCCGATCGAAATCAAAGTCCGTGGGTACCACCTTACACTCCGAAAAACCGAGGCAGAGCACGTCCTCGTCGAACCAGCGGCCTGACATGGCGCTGCCTCCCCATATCGCGTCGAGCGCCTCGTCGGCGCCCTCGCGCACGCCGGTCTACGCCGTCGTAGGTAATCCGAACTGCGGCAAGAGCACCCTGTTCAACGCCCTGACCGGCCTCAAACAGAAGGTCGGCAACTATCCGGGCGTCACGGTGGAGAAGAAGATGGGCACCGCGTACTCCCAGCACGGGCAGCCCATCACGGTGATCGATTTGCCGGGCACGTATTCGCTGGCCGCGCGTTCGCCCGACGAAGCCGTGACGCGCGACGTGCTGCTCGGTCGCCGCGCCGATACGCCTCAACCCGACCGCATTCTCTGCGTGGTCGACGCGACGAATCTCGAGCGCAACCTGTATCTCGTTCACCAAATTCTCGATCTCGGCCGGCCGGTGATCCTCGTGCTCAACATGATGGATCTGGCCGTGGAGGCCGGGCTCGACGTACGCGTCGCACGGCTCGAGCACGAGCTGGGCGTTCCGGTAATTCCCTGCGAAGCCGTGAATGGCAAAGGGCTGATCGAGCTCAAGCTGGCGATGAGCCGCGCCGACCTGCCGCTTTCGAAGCATGCCTGGGACATTCCGGCCGCGATCGCGCCAGCCGTCGCCGACCTGCAGGCGTCGCTCGTGGCCAACGATGGCAAAGCGCCGCTGATCGCGCGCGCGGAAGCGCTGTTGTTGCTGACGGATCAGGACTCGGTGCGCGTCGCGGGTTCGACGCCGCTGCACGCGAAAACGCAGGACATTCTCCAAGGTTGGGAAAAGCGCTGGGCGGCCGCGGGCATGGATTGGGCCGCGACGCTGGTCAACTCGCGCTACGACGCGATCGGCCGCATCGCCGAACAGGTCGTGCTGCGCTCCGGCGCGACCAACAAGCTCACCGCATCGGATCGTATCGACGCCGTCGTTACGCATCCCATCTTGGGCTGGCTCGTCCTCGGCGCGATCATGACGGCGCTCTTCCTGAGCATTTTCACGCTCGCGGAATATCCGATGAATTGGATCGACGGGCATGTCTCGTCGTTGAGCGAGTGGGTGAAAGGCGCAATGCAGCCGGGCGATTTGCGCGACCTGATCACCGACGGCGCGATTGCGGGCGTCGGTGGAGTGATCGTTTTCCTCCCGCAGATTCTCATTCTCTTTTTCTTCATCGGGCTGCTCGAAAACACGGGCTACATGGCACGCGCCGCATTCATCATGGATCGCCTGATGAGCCGCGTCGGGCTGAATGGGAAGTCGTTCATCCCGCTGCTGAGCTCGTATGCCTGCGCGATCCCGGGCATCATGGCCACGCGCACGATCGAGCAGCCGAAGGATCGTCTCGTGACGATTCTCGTCGCGCCGCTCATGAGCTGCTCCGCTCGTTTGCCGGTTTATCTGCTGATGATCGCCGCGCTCGTTCCGAGCGAGACGGTGCCCGTGATGACCAAAGTCGGCCTCATGCTCTTGATGTATTTCATGGGCACCTTCGGCGCTTTCGGCTTCGCCTGGCTGTTCAAGAAGACGCTCCTCAAAGGCGAACCGCCGATGATGATCATGGAATTGCCGCCCTACCGTCTGCCGCGCGTGAAGGACGTGGCGCTGCACATGTTCGAGCGGGCCTGGCTGTTCTTGCGGCGCGCGGGCACCGTGATCCTCGGTATCAGCATTGTGCTCTGGTTTTTGACCGCATACCCGAAAGCGCCGGCAGGCGCTTCGGCCTCGCAGCAAATCGAGCACAGTTTCGCCGGTCGAGCGGGCCACGCGATCGAGCCGCTGATCAAGCCGCTCGGCTTCGACTGGCGCGTCGGCATCGGGCTGGTCAGCTCCTTCGCCGCTCGGGAAGTATTCGTCAGCTCGACCGCCGTCGTTTTCAGCGTCGAGAACTACGACGCTGGCAATTCGGACGATGTCGCACCGTTGCGAAAGACATTGCGGGCAGCGAAGTGGCCGGACGGCCGCACGCTTTTCACGCCGCTCGTTTGCCTAAGCTTGATGCTGTATTACGTGTTCGCGATGCAATGCATGAGCACGGTGGCGGTCGTGCGCCGAGAGACGAACTCCTGGCGGTGGCCGCTCTTCCAAATCGGCTACATGACTGGCACCGCGTGGATCGTGTGCTTCATTGTGTATCAAGCCGGTCGTTCACTCGGATTCTGAACCCGGCGCCATCGTATGACCGCTGAAGTTCAAACCATCGCCGCCCTCCTCGTCGTCGCGGCGGCGGCCATTTGGCTCGTGTGGCGAGCGATGGCGAAACGTCGTAACCACGGTTGCGGCGGCGATTGCGGCTGCGCAGCGGCGCAACTGAAAGCGAAGCTCAAACCCTGAGTCCGGCGCCTGCTGTTTCGAGCGGCGTTTCCACCCGCGAACGGGGCGGCGCACCGCCAGCGGTTACCGCGCCAGCGCTTGGGCTTGTTGCACAAATTTGTCGCGCCACGATTTGATCCGCATGGCGACGAGGTCGACCGACGCGCGTGTCGGTTTGATCGCGTACTGCACGATGTTCAGCACCGGTGCATTGGCGGCATCGGTGAAGGCGAGGCAGATCATGACCTGTTCTTCGTTTCGCTCCGATTTCGGAAAACGCACGGCGAAGACGCTCGCTCCCTTGTGCTGTTTTAACACCTCGAGCGTGCCGCCATCCTCGGTCTGCACTTTCTTTTGGAAGTAGGCCAAGAACTCGTCGGTGGGCGTCGGCTTCGCCAGCGTGAGCCGCTGCACCGTGAGCAACTGGGTCCAGTCCCCGATCTTTTCTCCCGCGACGACGTACTCGTCGGTTTCAACGTTTTTGCCGACGGTGGTGTTTGCCAACTCGAAGGCCTGCCCATCGTGCTCCACCGTTTTGCGTGTCGTAGGCGATGGATTCGGGGGCGGCGCAGCGTCGGGTTTGGTGGCCGCAGTTTCAAGAGGCGCCGCCTCGAGTGGCTTCATCTCCTCCGCTTTCGCGCAGGCCGACGCGATGAGCATCGCACCGAAAAACCAAATTCGGTTCATCGTAATTCCTCGCTTATGAGCTCGGCTCCGCGGCAGCTTGTTTCGGTTTAATCAATGCGATCGCACGATCGCGGCGACCGCGTTCCTCTTCCAAGGCACGGCGCGTATCGGCCAATTCGCGTTCCGTCAGCTTTAGTTTCGACTCCATCTGCTCAATTTGCGCGAGGCGGGCGTCGATCAATCGCGACGACGTAGTTTGCGCCCTCACCCGCTGCAGTTCCTGTTCGAGCTGTAGCTGTTGCTGTTTCGCTTCCTGCAGGCTGCGTTCGAGCGATTCGGCAGCCTGGCTTTGCGTCCGCTGAAAATGCTCCATTTCGGAGCGAGCCTTGACCAATTCGCCGCGCATTTCGCTGAGTTCTCGGCGTTGTGCATCGACTTGCGCCATCGCTTTGCGCGCGGCTTCCGCTTCGGCGTCGGCGCGCGTGCGGGCATCCTGCAGCTCGGACCGGACTCGATCGATATGCTGCTTGTCCGCGGCCAGCTCGTTGACGGCGGCCTCCGCTTGGCGGCAATAAACGACGACCTCGCCCAGCAGCGCATGTCCGTGGCGAATGAGATCACGGAATGCGTCGATGCGCTGCAGAATCGTCAGGTCTCCGGATGATCCGGCGGAAGGAACTGGAAGCGCGGAACTGCCGTCGGGACGGCGCTCGGCACTGTTGGAGTTGGAGCTGGAATCGTACATGATAGGTTTTCATTTCCGGCCTGCGCCGGAGTCGACGTACGAGGATGGTTCGTTTGTCCCTCGGAGCTGGAAGGCGCACCATGGTGGCCGTTAAACGACGCGCCGTTCGGCGGAGGCATCGGAGGAACAGCGCCTCCTTCCTCGAGCAGAAGCGACAGTGCGGCAATTTTGGCGCGCTCCTGTTCGAGTTCGACCTGCTTGTCGCGCAAGCTGTCTTTGGTTTGGTCGAGTTCGCGCACCGTGTGCTGCAGCTCTTCGACCAACTCAGCCACCTTGTCTTGTTGTTTCGCGAGCTTCGCTGTCGTCGCGTCGACGCGCTCGACTGCCTGGACCACCATCGTACCGGCTTCCGTGATGAACTGACGCCGCTCTTCGGCGAGGGCAAGGCGCGCGTCCTCGAGTTGCTGTTGCTGCTCCCGGACGAGCTTCTGCTGTTCGTTGTGCTGCGCCTGAAGCTTGATCGCGACCTCATTGAGCAGCCCCAATACCTCGGTGCGCATCTTGTCATGCACCGGCGCAAGCGCCGTCGTTAGCTGTTCCGGCGCCAGCATCAGTTCGGTCGGTTCCTCGGGCACCGGGCTTGGTTCAGGGGCTCGGCGGCGCAACATCCAGCGCAAGGTGAGCAACAGCACAATGCCGAACGCGCCGCCTGCGATCGCCAGCTTGAGCGTCTGTTGCCGCTGGCGGGCATCAATTGCCGCAATTTCGTTTGAAACATCGGATTTCAACGCGCCCACGGCCGCGAGAAGCTTCGCCGATTGATCGCCCGTATCGGCGAGTTTTTTCAGCGCCGCCTTTACGTCGTCCGGGACGCTGTTGGCGGCCGGTGCCGCTGCCGGTTCGGGAACATCGACCGCCGATAGATAATCCCAGATCGCTTTGTGCGCGGCGGGAGTGGTGAGAACATGCAGGCTGTTCGCGGGGATATCCGGATTGATCGAACTGCCGGCCGGCAATAACTTCGCCAGAATCGCCAAGACATTTTGAGCTTTTCCCGCTTCGCCGACCCGCAAAGCCGAGACGTGATAGGTTCTCAGCGTCATTTCGCCGGGCGCGATTGCCGCAGCGGGCATGGCGCTGGCTTCCGCTTTCGGCGTTTCAGCCTTTAGGATTTGGTTCAGCAGGTCCGCCGACCAGCCGCCGGTAGGCTTCTCATCCGCTCGCCCGACACCGACCCAAAGGATCGAGGCCAGCCAAGTCACGAGAACCGCCGGATAAGGCGCGAGGCGGAGAGGTAGCTGGAGTCGCAGCCGCAACATCGAGAAAAAGGACAGGAATAGGTTCAATGTGCGGATCAAATCGGCATCGTCAAAACTTCTTCGCTCGCCGGCTGCGCCATTATTGCCCACTTGGGGTGGGTTGAGCGACGGGCTCTTTGCCTGTAGTGGGTGATGTCGCTTCGGGATCCAACGTGGCAGGTTTCTCGGTGCTCGTTTCGGGCTTTGCGCTTTTGCCGGCCGTCCGGCGAAGCACGGCTTGTTGCTGGCGAGTCAGCGCGTCGACCGCTTGGAAAAGAGCGCTGATGGCCTTTTGGTTGGCTTCGGTCGCACGGCGTTCGTCGGCGAGGAAGGTGGTTAGTTCTTTTGAAAGCAATGGTTGGATCTCTTGGCGGCCATCGGTCACTTGCGGCCCAACGAGAATCTTTCGGTTGGCGGGTGCATCGAGCCGCCAGCGTGGCGCAGTCTCGCGGCGATAGACCGCGTGCTCTTCATGCATGAGTTCTCCATCAGCCGGGTCGACGGCCCGGTTAATCGTGTAAACTTTGATCTGGGGCGAAGTCGTGACGGCATCGGTGTCCAATGTCTCGACTCCCGGGGGCAGCGGCGGCTCTGCCGTCGTCTGGCCAGTGACCGAGATACCGCGTCGTGCGGCTTGATCCGCCGTTAACATGATCAACGACGGCTTGACGTAGGGCTCGTGAGTCGGGACGGGGCTGTTGGAGGAGGCGCAGCCCGACAGCGCGGCGGCAGCCGAGGCGAAGGTAAAGACGTGGAGAAAGTTCATTTTACGGTGGCGACGTCGGCCGAGATATCTGCCGCGTCAGGATCGATGATCTGCATGGGATAGAAGTAGAACTGGTGGCCCGCCGGCACCCGGATGAAGACGCCGTGCTTTTCGATCTCCGCGGTAATATCGGCCGCGAATTGTTGGAGATTCGCGCTGACGCCTTGAAGAACGGCGTTTTTCGGGGTGTTGCGCACGGTGTCGTGTCCCTCGTGCGACACTTCGCGTTCCTGAAGTGCAGCAGTCGCGGCAGCGAGAAACGTAGCCGCGAAGCGTTTGATTTCTTCGTTATTGCTCGTGCGGATGATCTGTCCTTCAAGCCCCGATGAGCCATCCGTGATCCCCCAAGTCATACCGTTGGCGTCCGGTTCCACCCGGTCCAAAACGATGCCACGGACGTTGAGCTGGCGGCCATTGGGCTTGTCGCGTTCGCGAGGGAAAACAAGGACCCACTCGGGACCGGAAAAGAGGCGATCCCGCAATCGATCCGCCCGAATGAGACCGTGGAGCTCGGCGCCCGCGGGGATAATTAGCACGCCGTTATTGTAGACGGGCTCCATCACTAGTCCGACGATAGGCGTCTCTTCGTTTACGGAATCGATGGCGAAGACCAACTCGCATTTGATGACACGTCCGTACGGATTGAATCGTTTCGGTTTCGCTCGGCTTGCCGACGCCGTCGGAGGAAACGCGGGTTTGTCCGACGTCGTGTTGTGGGTCGGCGAATGGGCGATCTGCTCCAGTTTGTTTTGCAACAGACCGACTGCCGATGTGAGCGGGGTGGTCGGCGCGGTCGTGGCGGCGGCGGCAAGGGCAGTTGGCCGGCCTTGCAACCGAAGGGAGGCGCGACTCGGCGCTATCGCGGGCGCCGGCACCGCCGGTTCCTCTTCTGTGGTGACCCGCCCGGCGTCGCGCGGGGTGCTCGCGTTTTCACGGCGCGTCACGGTATTGCCTTGGCGGTCGCGATCTTCGCGGGCGCGATGATCGAGGGCATAGTACTGGTCCAAATAAGCGGCATTCTCCGCGACGGCACCGGCGTCGACCGAACTCGGCGGTGCAGCGGAAAGACGAGAATCGTCCGCTGTCGTCGCGGCGGGTGAAGCCGCTGTTTTGGAGGACGTCTGCGTTGGAGCGAGCTGTGCCGTGCGCCGCGCTGACACTCGGTGGAAAACAATCGCCATCATCACGGCGAACACCGTTACGGACGTTACCCCGATCTTCGTTTTGAAAAAACGCTTCACGGCGTGGCTTCCTCTCGTCCAAAGCGTTCCGCGATGGCCGCGCCGGGATTAAGACGCGGGCTGACGAGATCGACACTGATCCGCCAATCGTTCGCGGCGAGGAGCGGCGCATTACGGTCTGGGTGTACGATGAAATACGCCGGCGCTTGTTCGCCGGGCTTCAGGATCGGCATCGCATCGCTGATCCGCTGTGAGAGATACACCGCTCCGGCGCGAGCGCCGAAGCTCTTGACGTCGAACGCAAGCACCTGCTTCGAGGTGTTACGAATAAGACAGATGAACCCGACGCAATTGATCCGGCGCTCGCGTACGGCACGAAGCAGCACGATCTGGAATAAACCGGCGTCGTTGAAGCCGCTGGGAATTTCCCCTGCGACGCCGTCCATCACGGGGAGGCCTTGAAGGTCCTTTTTGCCGCTGGCCAACTCTTCGTGGGCAATGGCGACTTCGACATTCATCGTTTTGACCAGCCCCGCCAAGCTGCTGCCTGGCGGTGTCGCGTGAATGAGTTTCAGCCGATCCAAAAAGCCCACGAGACGTGCAGTCGTCGCAGGAAGAAAGCGATCTTCCGGTGACGTCGTCTGACGTGCTACGTCGATTGTACCTTCCGAGACCGGGGCCTCCGCCGCATTCGCCGTCCCTTGGGCGCGGTTGATGCCATCTTTGGCGACCGAGTTAACCAGATTGACACTCGCAACGGCCTTCAGCGGCTCTGCCGCTTGATAAAAGTACAAGACGAACGTTTCGCCCTGGTATGGCACGTTGAGATTAGCCATCCGGGCCTCCTTGAGCGGGGTGATGGTAAAGTACGAATCTCCCTGCTGCCACGTGACCAGATATTCGCCGGCTTGTTTGGCGGCGTCCTCGGTGAAAACCGCTACGGCCCCATCCGGCGCGCCAATTTCTTTCGGAAAACGAATCGTTGTCGTAACCCTCGGATGCGTCGGGATGAAATAGGGCCGCGACGAATTGAGTTCTGCCACTTGGATCACCGAAGAGGCTTCCGGCAGCTCCGCTCGAACGAATCGGCAAGCAAACACGCTTACAAACGCAATCAGGCGCAGGGATCTCATCGGGAACTACGTTCCGGTGCGCCAATTTTAAGATCCACGTCGGTACAATACCACGGGTATGCGCCCGCTTTACCCACGTCCGGGTTGCGACCGAGTGTAAGGACGAGGACAAATGGCGGCTCGTCGTAAAACGAGCGATTCGCATAGGCGCCCGCCATGACGAGGCGGCCACGCACCTCGATGATCCGCGTCGTGCCGGCCGTAACGGGATCGCTGATGGCATCGATGATCGGTTTCCATTGCAGATTCCGGCGCCGAATGTCCTCTTGCCGCTGTTTGTGGTCCTCCTGGAGCTTCGCCGCGGCCCGTGGCGAATAGTACAGCTTCAAAACCTCGAAAAGATCGAAGCCGGCTGGCGAGCGCTGCAGAGCGGCATTCGTCGCATAAATTGCCGTGACATTAAAAAACTTCTTCGAATTTGAGAGGGGCTCGAGCGGACCGGCATACATGTTGCCGAGCGGATCCATGACATGAATCAGTTCGGTGGAGCGCCCGGCTCGGATCGTAAGAAAGGCAAGGGTTAGCGACGCAAGGCAGACGGCAATCGCGCAATTCTTCCAGCGATCGGCGCGGTTGCGCTCGGATATGGCCAGCACGCTTGGCGTATGCCGCGACGGAGCCTGACGATAATCGCCTTGTCGCGGAGTGGTACGGATGGCGCTAGTCTCTTCCGTCACCTGCACACCATGATCTGTCTCGGCTGGCATAGGAACAGAACAAGTAAATAAGTAATATTCGTCAAATCTATTTTACCTATTTCGAGCGGATTTTCATGATAATGTCCGTGTCGTCGTCGCGCGTGGTTGCCGCCGTGGATGGTGCAGGATGACTCGGTGCGGCCGTGTCCGCATTGCAATCGATCGCTGCCGCTTCAGGCGTGCGCGCCGTTGCTGGTTCGTCTGTCTGCTGAGGGCACCCGGGAACCTGATGCCCCGCTTACCGTGATGGGCTTCGTTAGCTCGTTAGCCGGCGGGAGCCTGCGCCACCGATGGCCGGGCTATGCGCGAATCTTCGGCGCGCTTTGCGAGCCCTCGGTTTTTGCCAAATCAGCACGTTTCGCTCGCGCGGCAAGAATGCGAGCGCGGGCGGCCTGCAGGGTTGCCCGCCATTCGTGATAGGCGGCTTCCATCTCCGGAATCTTGGTTCGAATGAAGTCTTCGAGCGCAATAATCCCGACCGAACGAAGCGTTTTCGCGAGATCGAGGTCGATCGGGACTTTGCAGAACGGTTCTGCTTCGAAAAAGCCGGAATCACCGTCGGCCGGGCGCAGCTCGGCATAGAGCGCTACGTAGGCTTTGGTCGCCCCCGAAAGAGGCTCGCGCGGACCTTCGCCCTTCTCGTTGAGCAGATATACGGCGTGATTCTCGAGATTGATGCGTCCCCACCGGCATTCCGTCCGGATGACGAGCCGAGAGCGTTTCTCGGCCGACCATGCGCTTCGTTCCGGACTCAAGCTGATATAATGCTCGACCGCTTGTTGGTATAGCGGACCGAAATCGAGTACTTCGACGTCGATAAGCGATTTTTCGCGAGGAGCGGATGAGTTCAGCGGGTTAGACATAGTGCGAGCGGATCGAGGTTGGCGTTGATAGGTGGAAGGGAAGGGGCGGCCGCGGCAGTTTGCGGCGCGCGCAAGGTATTCCAGCCCGCGCTGCGATTGATGCCGCACGCGACCAAGGCATCGCCGTCGACGACGATCCGCAGTGCATCGGACCACCGGTCTCCAATGGTGCAGAGACCGCGATCGGACTTCGCGACCTCCGGGAGCTGGCGAAGCAGGTAAGGCTTTAATGCTTCGCCGATGTATCGTTCGACGCAGTTACGGATGTTACGCGCACCCAGATCGGGCGAGAATCCTTTGCCGATCAGGAACGTGACGACCTCGGGGCCGGCCTCGATCAATCGCCGGAGATGACGACTTTGCAGGCGGAGCTCATGCATCACCAAGTTTCGGGTGATTTGCTCCTGCACCGCGTACGAGAGCACGTTCATGCAGTTGACGGAGGTAAACCGCGCGACGCCTTCTTTGCGGAACCGCTCCTCCGCGGCATGCCGAAGTTTCCGGCTGATCGCGCTGTATCCGCTATTTTCCATCCGCGCTGCCTCGGCGGCGCCAAGGTTCGACGTAAGCACAACGATCAACCGCGTTAGATCGCGGGTTGTGCCGTCGAACATCGTCGATCGTGCGGAGTCGAACGAGAGCAGTGCAGTTAACAGGTCGGCGAATGCCTTTTCGATCTCATCCAGCAGCAGGATCCCGCCATCGCGCGCATTTAACCGATCAATTGCCTGCCCCAAGAGAGGCGGTTGATCGGGCGCCCCCAGCAGCCGTTTCACGGAATCGGGGTGCTGGTACTCGCCCATATCGAAACGCTCCAGGCGAGCGGCGGCATCGGAGCCGTAAAGAAATTGCGCCGTGAGATTGACCATTTCGGTCTTTCCCGTGCCGGTCGGTCCCAACAGCAGCATGAAAGCTTTGGTGCGCGCTGCCCGCCTCGGCCCATTTTCGGCGCGAACGACTGCCGAACTAAACTCAGCGATCGCCTCCCGTTGACCGAGCAGGCGAAGGTTGAGAAAGGATTCGAGCTGGGCCAAATCCGGCATGGCCCAGCATCCAACAAAACGCGTTTTATCGCGTCAACCGAATTTGACTACTTATCGCGATCTAGCACCATCACCAGGAATTTCCCCGTCCGGGCGACCTTGCGGATGCTCGAGCGAAGATGGCGCCGTTTTTCGGCCGGAACGTAGAGCTGCCAGGCGCGACGGGCTTTTACGGCTTCCGCCTTGCTCGGGAGCTGAACGGCATCGCCATTGGCGAGTTGCTCGGCGTAACGCTTGTAGCGGCCGCGCTTTGGATCGTAGCCTTCGAGCAAAGGAACATCCGGAACGTCGGCGCCTTCGGGCGAAACAAAAATGAACCAACGCGAATGCCCGATTTGCTTCCGGACAATCTTCATTTTGCTCAGCTGCTTGTCGCCTGCCACCATGCGTTCAAAGACGTGGTACAGGTTGATGTAGTCATTGCCCGAAGTGACTTCGATGGGGTGCCCCTCGACCGCTTTGCGCATCACTGCGCGCGAGTCTGGGCGTACCATGATTCCACTAATCTCCTGCTTGGCGTACAGGATCGGGGCAAGCTTGGGTGTAGAATCCGCTGATTTACGTGAACCTTGAGGCATATGATGAACGAAAAAGTAAAATTGAGTTTGTCAAAAACAAAACCGCAGGTAAAACCCCTAGTGACCAACGTTATCTAACAGTTCGGCCGGCATTTGTATTGTTGGCCTGACTCAAATGAGGGCGGCAAGCCGGATTTTTACGCGTAATTCCGTACGAAGACCACGAAAAAGGGGTTTACCGCATCTCGCGCCGGACGATGCGGGTGCGAAAAGGTGACGCGCAATTTTTAATAGGCTAAAATCAAAGGCGGCCCAAACCACGCCAAAACGTAGTTTGAGCCGCCTACCTGGCCAGAGTTACGGCTCGTTCCCAGAGCCGCTATCGCCCAAAGGAGCTTAAAGCTTTCGAATTCGAACGCTGCCGTTGACGGTTTCTGCATTCAGTGATGCTGCGCCCGTCCCGATCTGACCGCGCAGGCTTTTTGCGACGAAACGGCCTTTCACTTCAGTCGGAAAGTCGCAATTGATGCCGCCATTGACGACCGACGCGCTGAGCTTCGCGTTTGCATCGGCTGGGATCGCCACCTCGACCGACCCATTTACGCTGTGCAGCGCGATTGATTGGTCGGCCACGACATCAAACTGTGCCTTAAGCCCGCCATTCACGGTGCGAAACACTGCCGGTCCGGCGAGGTGTTCGGCGTGGATGCGTCCGTTTACCGTTTCAATGTGCGCTGTTCCGCGAAGGCCGTCGGCGAATACCGATGAATTTACCGTTTTCACGCCGTCAACGGACGCTGTGGCGGGAAGAGTGATAGTAAATGTTACGCGACCGTCGATCGGCTGGCCAAACCACCCGCGCCGTTTCGGAAGCCGCACGCGAATTCCAGCATGGTTGTCGGTCAGGTCGATGGTCAGCTCGATTGCCTTTAGATCTTCCGCCGTCTTGGCGCTTTTTTCGCCGTCGATTTGGATTTCAGGGCGATCCCAAGTCCGGATTGTCACGTCGCCGTTCACGTTTTCAAGGGTGAGCCGGCCGGTGGCGGCAAACTTTCCAACTTTGGAAAACGATTCTTTGACGGCAGCGGCGTGTGCAAAAGAAGTGGCGGCCAAGGTCAGGGCAATTGCGGCGACGACGGCGAATTTCATGCGAGTGGGTGGTTTTGCGCGAAAGCGTGCCTACACAACCCACCCAGATCGGAAAAGTTACGCCGATCAGCGCATCAATGCCGGGCGAACGCACAGCCCGACCCGCGTCTTTCCGAAATTAATTACCGAATTCGAGCTGCCGGCCGTAGGACGGTGAGGGGTAGGGATCACCGCCGGGGTTCTGCGGCCGGCAGCCGAAGTCGGCTAACTAACTAAAACGTGTCGGGGGCACATCAGAGCTGCCTCCGCCGATGTCGCACGGTTGCTAGCAGAAATGTCTCGCAGCGGGGCGCTGGCGGCTAGTTTGACCAGCTTGATCGATGCGAGACAGTTTTCGCGTGAGGGAAAGGCACAACCCGTGGCGAGGACATCGCCAACCGTTGTTTTCAAACGCCAAGTCCAATTGCTGTCGTCGGATTTCCAGTACTCAAATCGCATGCCGTGGGAGCTTCTGCGTCGACGAGCATGGAAGAAGTTAGGTGGCAAAATCAAGGTCCGGGGCATGCCAGGCCCCCTGAAACTGCCATCGGAAAAAATCCGGAACCTGTCCCGCAACTGGCTTCCCAAGCCGGTTCGGACGGTTTCATAAGCCGTCATGGTCGAGGCACTAAGCACGCCTAAGACATCGGATGGATCTTCGAGAAGCGCTAAGCGGCCGCGCGCCAATTGAAAATTATAGTGAGAAGGCGGAGTATCGGTGATTGCCGCTACGCCCGTCGCGATTGGCCAAACCGGACGCGCTCTCAGTACGCGTAAAACATTTCCTGCAAGGCCGCGGGTTCTCGGGTACGGGTGAGGCCGAGCATCAACAGGACGCGGGCTTTTTGTGGGTTGAGTTCGTCAGCGGCGATCAGACCGAGCCGATCGTCGTCGATTTCAATGTTACGCTCCACGACACCGCCGCCGGTGCGTGAACTGCGCACGACGGCGATGCCATGGCGGGCGGCATTCGCCGCCGCTGCCAGCGCGGGCGCCGCCACATTTCCGTCGCCGACGCCGGCGATGACGATGCCGTTGGCCCCGGCGCCGACCGCCGCGTCGATGGACGCCCCGCTCATTCCCGCATGAGCGTACACAATTTCGACTCGAGGTAGCGTTTTCACAGCCTCCACATCAAACTCGCTGGTAAACGTGTGCCGCCGCACGGGCGGAGCATACAAATGTAATCGGCCCGAGTTCACCAAGCCGGCAAGCCCGCGATGCGTCGACCGAAAGGTGCCCACTTGCGTCGTGTTTGTTTTTGCGACCTCCCGCGCGAAATGCACCTCGTCGTTTGCGACGACGAGCACACCGCGCCGGGTCGCGTCGGGGTGCGCGGCAACCGCAACCGCATTGTAGAGGTTCATCGGGCCATCTGCACTGATGGCCGTGGCTGGACGCATCGCGCCCACCAGCACCACCGGCTTTTCAGAACGAATCACGAGATTCAGGAAAAACGCAGTTTCCTCCATGGTGTCGGTGCCGTGCGTGATCACGGCCCCAACCACGTCTGTGCGGCCGAGGGCCGCTTGGGTACGCCTGGCGAGCTTCTGCCAGGTGGCGTCGTCCATATCCTGGCTGCCGATCGCGGCCACTTGTTCGACGTCAAGCTCGGCCAATTCCGCCAGCTGCGGCACCGCCGCAATCAACGCTTCGACGGAAAATGCTCCCGCCTTATAGCCGCGACCTTTTCCATTTGCTTGCGCGCCAGCGATCGTGCCGCCGGTCGCCAAGAGGTGCACGCGCCGAGCGGCTGCATTCGAACGAGCCATCTTCAAACGTGGCACCGGAAGGCGACTTGGTCCAGGTCGAGGTGAGCGCTTCGGCGCGGCGCGGCGGCGTATTGGAGATCAGCCCGACGGCGGCCGAAATACGGCGCGCACCTCACAGTTTTTCGTCGGCGATCTTCTCCGTTCGCGTCGTGTCGCCGATGCCCGGGCTCGATTGCACGATGAGGCCAGAGACGTTTTTCAGCCCGATCGCCGCGGCGCCGGGCGCATGCGGAAGTTTCGCATGGTCGATCGTGGCGTCGGTGACGTCGTCGAGAATGACCGTTGGCCGCAGATCCTCGGCGGCGACGCGGAACTCGACGTGGTGCACGGTGAGATTTTTCACATGGCGGGCCCACATGCCCCACGCGGGAATGACGCCGAAATTGCGCGGCTCCGGATAATCTTTCTCGAACTCGGGGACGACGCGTTCGCCCTGTTCCTTCGTGCCTCCTCCGACGTAATCGATGAAGATATTGCTGAGCGAGAGGTCTTCGATCGCATTGGTCGAGAGTCCGCTGATGAGGATTCCGCTTTGAGCCGCGACATTGTGGGCGACGAGGTTGTCGATTTTGATGCGCGCCGCAGTGCCGACCTTTGTGCCTTCAGGTCCGCGGAGCCGAGCGCCGAGTCGGATGAAGATCGGCGCGTTCACGATATCGCGCATCGTGATGTTCGATACCACGATGTCTTCCATCAGCGCGCCGTCGACGCTCTCCAGCGCCAGTCCGCGGCAGTATTCGAAGACGCAGTTGGAAATCGTGATATTGCGAAACCCACCGTTCGATTCGGTGCCGCATTTGATTCGGCCCGTCGGGCCGCTGCCGAAAACATGCTCTTTCCCGCGCACGCGAGTGCCGTCGAGGAGCGTTCCTTCGTCGAACCCGCTGACCTGGCAGTTCGTGATGGTGATATTCTCCGTCATCCGCGCCTTGCCCAATCCGTAGCTACTTTTCGGACAGATGCCGTCGTCATTCGGCGAATTCACGGTGCAATTCGACACGCGGACGTTTTGGCAGCAGTCGAAATCGATGCCGTCGCGGTTGGTGTCGATTTTGAGATTATCGCAGGTCCAGTTATCGACGCCCGTCGCGAGAATCGCGAAGTGGCCGCCGTGATAGACGGTAAAATCGCGGAAGATGACGTTGCGGCAGTTCTTCAGCGCAATCGCTTTGTTGCCTACGCCGGCCGGCAACGTGTCGCGACCGGGAAACGTAAACGGTCCCGGTTTTTGCGCCGCGATTGCGTCGAGTGCGGCCTGCGGTAGCGCCCGCTCGGGCATCTGGCCCGAACGCCGCTCCTCCGGCAACGAATCGCGGCGGAGATTTGGCGCGCCGCGGCTGAGGCCCTTGCCATAAATCATTCCCCGGCCGGTGATGCCGATATCCTCGAGGTCCTCTCCCCAAATGAAGCTGTTATGCCAATGCGAGTGGCCGAAATCCTCGTAGTACTCCGTGATGGGATTCGGCTCCGGCGCCTCGTAACCGACGGTGAGGTCGGCGGACGGCTCGGCGGCGACCAAGACCGAACCGGCGTCAAGGTGCAACGTGACGTGGCTCTTGAGATGGATCGTGTAGCTTAAGTAATTGCCCGCCGGAAACACGACCGTGCCGCCACCGGCCGCCGCTGCCGCGTCGATCGCTTTGTTGATCGCAGCGGTATCGAGCGTCTTGCCGTCGCCGACGGCACCGAAAGACCTCACATCGAAGGGTGCAGCGTTGATCCGACTGACCGTGAGCACGAGGAGCAGGATCAAACCACGCATCGAGGATTTCATAAGAGGGAAACGTTGTCGGGGTAACTTGCGCGTGTTTCGCGCCGGGCCTCCAACTGTTATCGGGTTCGCGGGATGCGCAAGCGCGGCGGTTGAGGAGCAGAGGTTGGTCGTGAGCGACGGACGCTGGACAAACGGGACGGGATCGACATGGTGATCGCCCTCCGCATGCGCCACAGCGCCAACATTATCGCCGCCATTATGAATCCGATTCCTCGCGAATCAGGGCGGCGGCGTGTGGCTGTATAATCCGAAAATAACAGTCATCTCTTTCCGAAGCCCTGAGCCAAACGCTCAGGGCTTTTTGTTTTTCCGCCATGAACACCCAGTCTACTCCGGCCCTCCGCCTCGCGGAGATCGAAGCCGCCCGACGTCGCATCGCGACGGGGCTGCGTCTGACGCCGTGCCTGCACGCGTCGACGCTTTCGGAGATCGCCGGGATTCGGATTGTGCTCAAACGCGACGATCTGCAGCGCACTGGGTCGTTCAAAGAACGGGGTGCTCGAAATGCCCTACTATGCTTGTCACCCGCCGAGCGGAATTGCGGCGTGATTGCGGCGTCGGCCGGTAATCATGCGCTCGGTTTAGCGTATCATGGCGCCCAATTGGGGATCGCCGTGACCGTGGTGATGCCCGTTACCGCGCCAAAAGTTAAGATCGAGCGCTGCCGTGCCTTAGGGGCTCGCGTCGTGCTGGAAGGGCAAAACTTCGACCAAGCGCAGCTCCATGCCTTGAAACTCGCGGACGAGAACGGCGCCGCCGTGATCCATCCGTTTGACGATCTCCGTGTGATCGCAGGCCAAGGCACGCTGGCGCTCGAAGCGCTGGAACAAGCGCCCGACGCCGACACGTTCGTCGTTCCCGTGGGAGGCGGCGGCCTTTTGGCCGGCATCGCGACCGTGGTGAAAGCCTTGCGGCCGACGATGCGCGTGATCGCGGTCGAGCCGGAGAACGCAGCCGCGTTCCTCGCCGCCGGGCGCTACGGGCGGCCAACGCGCGCGGCGCTGCTGCCGACACTCGCGGACGGACTCGCTGTCGCCGAGGTTGGGCACACGACGTTTGCGCTCGCCGCACCGCTGGTCGACGAAATCGTCACGGTGGCCGAATCCGAAATCGCGACGGCGATCGCGGCGCTCGCCCAAGATTGCGGCGCAATTGCCGAAGGGGCCGGTGCGACGGCGCTCGCGGCTGTGCTCGCCGGCAAAGTTAGGAGCGACTCCGTGTTACTGCCCGTCTGTGGCCGCAACATCGATCCCCATGTGCACGCGCGAATCCTGGCGTCTCGTGGACGTTCTGCGATTGCCGCGTGACAGTCGACGTCGCGCGCCGAACGACCGGCACGGTCTATTTCTCGGGAATTTGGAGCTCCATGCCGGGCTTCAAACCCTGGCTGGTGGCGAGCGCCTCGGCGTTCGCCGCGTAGATTTTATTCCATTGATCCGCGGCACCGTAAAAGCGGGTGGCGATTTTCTCGAGCGTGTCGCCGCGTTGCACCGTATAGGTGCGCGCTACCGGCGCGGCGGACGGTTCAGGCGAAGCAGAGAGATTTGCGGTCGTCGTAGGCGTAGTGTGGATGGTGGCCGCGTCTGTCGCATTCGTGGTTTTCGGCCCCTCCGCCGACGCTGGCTCAGTGGTGGTGGAACTCGTCCCCGTCGGCATCGATTCGATTGTGATTGGCGTCGTCGACCCCGCGGCCGCGGCCGCAGCGCGAATCCGTTCGGCGCTCGTTCGCAGCTCGACGGTCGGCACGGCGCCACTCGCCGGAGCTTTCGCCCCCTGCAACGCCGTGAGTGCCGACCCACCGCTCGGTTGAGCCGCCGGTGTCGTCGACCCCGTGATCTCGGGCGCCGCCGCTGCTTCGGTTGGTGCGAGCGTAGGCGCCGCGGTGCGAGCGGATTCGGCCCGCTCGGCCCGGGCCATGACGGCTTCGAGTTGCGCGCGAAGTGCGATCGTCGCCTGCTCGGCGCGTTCGCGAGCACGCTTTTGCGAGGCGAGCTCGGTGTTCAATTGGCCGACGGTGGCTTGTGCCTCCTGGGCTTCCGCAACGCTATTCGTCAGCTGGCGGGCAAGTGCGGCATTGTCTTCCCGCGCCGAACTTAGCTCGCGCCGCAGCTTCGCCGTCTCGTTTTGCAATTGCTCGTAGTCCTGCTTCACCGCCGCGAGCTGCTGCTCCGTTTCCGCAAGCTTGGCGTCGGCCACCGACGTCGCCGGCGCGGCGGGCCCGGTGCGCTCGGCCCTCAACTTCGCGTAGCTTGCGCGCAAGGTCGCCAGCTCGCGGGTCGTCTCTTCGAGCTGCCGGGCAATTTCCGGCGTCGCCGTTTGCGGCGAGGAGCCGGCGCGTTCCAAAGCGGCGCGCAAGGCGTCGGTTTCTTTATGCGCGAGGATGAGTTCTTGCTTCAGCACCTTCTGCTCGACGGTGAGGTCGGTGTAAGCGCGCTGCAGCGTCGCGTCAGATACGCTCGCCTTCGGCAACCGGCCGAAATGAACGTAACCGCATCCGCTGAGTGTCAGCAGCGGAAGGGAAAGGGCGAGGACGCGCGAAAGCCGCATGCCCCACTGAATTCGGGTCACGCCCTGCACGCAATTCTTTCGCCGCGTTGCTTCAGGGAATTCGCAGTGTGCGGCCCACCGTCAGCGTCCGTTCGTCGCGCAATACGTCGTGGTTCGCCGCCAGAATTTCGGGCCAACGCGTCGCGCTGCCGTAGTAGCGAAGTGCGATCTTCGAAAGGGTGTCGCCCGCCACGATAACGTGCTGCCGCGGTGGAGCCGGCGGCGGCGCGACCGGCTTGGGTGCCACCGGTGCGACGGCGCCCGGACGGGTCGGCGTGGGCCGGCTGCCCGGCAAAGGCACATTGTGAACGACGGGAGTTGGCGCGAGCGTTGACACCGTACGCGTCGCAGGAGCAACCGCCGGTTCTGTCCCCCGAGCGCTGGAGCTGGATACAAGCGGCGCCGCCGGCCCGGCTGCGAGGGACGGAGGAGCGCGCCGTTCGGCACTGACCGCCGGTGTCGTGGCGGCGACAATCGCTGGGGTCGGCGTTTGCGACGGCGGCACGCGAGCGCTCACGAGCTGGGCCTTCGTCGTTTCGAGGTCTCGTTTGAGAGCGGCGATCGAATCGTTCGCCGTCTGGAGGTCGCGCTGCAAACGGTCGCGCTCCGCGAGGGCGCTTTCGCTCGCACTCGCGGCTTCCGCGGTCGTGCGAATTTTCGCATCCGCCGCGGCAACGGATTCGCGGGCTGCGTCGCGCTCCGAAGTCAGCGATGCAATAGCCGCCTGGGCTTTCGTTAGCTCGGTTTCGAGCCGATTGCGCTCGTCGGCCGCGGCTTGTAGCGTCGCGGTCGACGCGCTTGCGGCCTCGCTTCTGGCGGTCGCGTCGTTCGCCCGTTGCGCGTACGTGTCGCGTTCCTGGGTGACGGCGGCAAGCTGCCGCTGGGCATCGACGAGCTTCTGCTCGATTTCGGTCTGGGCTGAACGGCTGCGCGCCGCTTCTTCGGCTGCGGATTTGGCGCTGCTTTCGGTCGTGCCAAGTCTTTCGTTTGCCGACGCCAGCGCCTGGCGTGCGGCGGCGAGCTCGCTTTCCAGCCGCGTGCGTTCGGCGGCCGTGGATTGCAGTTCTGCAGCGGAAGCGTTCGCGCTCGATCGCGTGGCCGCGTCGTTGGGGCGCTGCGCGAGTGTGTCGCGTTCTTGTGCCAAAGCGGCGAGTTGATGCTGCATCTCTCCCATCTTCTGTTCCAGTTCGGCGTTGGCCGCTTTCGCGCGCGAGGCTTCTTCCGCCGCGGTGCGCGCTGCGGTGTCGGTGGCCGCGAGTTGGCTATTGACCCGCGCCAACGCCACTCGCGCTTGAGCGAGCTCCGTCGCACTGGCATTTGCGGCTTTGCTGGCGGCATCGTCGACGACGGCGTTCGCCCTGACGACTTGGTCTCGCAGGGCATCTCGTTCCGCGGTCAAACTCGCGATGGCGCCGCGCGACTTTTCGAGCTCGGCCTCAATGCGGGCGCGGTCTCTGACCGCCGCTTCTGATTGCGCCGTCGCCTGGGCCGCAGAATCGGCTTTGGCTGTGGCTTCATTCGCGCGCTGCGCGAAGGCGTCGCGCTCCTCTTTCAGCGTGGCGACTTGGCCCTGCAGTTCACTGAATGCGCGATCCGCGGTGTCGCGGCCGGTCTTGGCCCGTGTGACCTCGGCTTGGGCTGCTTTCATTGCCGTTTCGGCCATGGTCAATTTTTCGTTGGCTGCCGCCAGCGCGGCGCGTGTTTGCACCAATTCGTCGTTCGTCGACTTGGCGGCGGCATTGGCGGAAGCGTTTGCGGCGAAATCTTGCTGGGCGGCGGCGAGCTGCTGCTGGGTCTTGTCCCGTTCCGCGACGACGGCAGCGATCGCTTCGCGAGCCTTTGCCAGCTCCGCATCCAGTTTCGTTCGGTCCGACATCGCCGTCTCGAGCTGGTTCTTCATTCCCGCCGCATCGGCGGCTTCCGCGGCTGCGGCCTTGGCACGTTGGGCAAGAGCGTTCCGCTCCTCGACTGCGTTCGCGAGCTGCTGCTGCAGCGCGCTGAGCTTTTGCTCCATTTCGGAGCGCGCCGCGTCCGATTGCGCCGTTTGGCCGGAGGCCAAGTTTTCTGCCGCATTGAGCTTTTGCTGCAGCGTATCGCGTTCGGCGGCAGTCGCGGCAATGACGTCCTGCGCCTTGCGCAATTCTGCCTCCAGTCGCGCGCGAGCGTCCGCGGCAGACTGCAGCTGAGCGTTGGCCGCGGTCGCCGCTTCCAGCTTGGCGGTGGCGTCGTTGACGCGTTGAGCGAGGGCGTCGCGCTCGCGGACGAGGTTTGGCAGCTGCTGTTGGAAACGCGCGACGGTTTGCTGAAGTTCCGTTTGATGCGCTTCGGCAGCCCGCAATTTTTCATTTGCGGCCGCGGCCACCTCGCGCGCCTGCGCGGTTTCTGCCAGCGCAGATTTCGCTGCGGTGGTGGCGGCGTCGCTGGCCACGAAATTCTTCTCCGCCGCCGCTAGCTGTTGGCGTAACGTGTCGCGTTCTGCCGCCGTGGCGAGAGCAGCCTCTTGCGTTTGGCGTAGCTCGGATTCGAGTCGCGAGCGCTCGGCGCTCGTCGCTTCCAACTGCGCCTTTGCCGCCGATGCGGCGGCGGCATTCGCCGTCGCCTCGTTTGCACGCTGGGCTAGTGCGTCATGTTCCTGGCTGAGCGCGGCGAGCTGGCGCTGCAGATCGCTCAGTTGCCGCTCGACAGCGGCTCGCGCGGCATTCGCGCGAGCAATCTCGTTGTTCGCGGTACTCGCCGCGCTTTCCGATGCCTTGAGCTTCTCATTGGCTGCCACAGCGGCTTCGCGAGCTTGGGTAAGCTCTGCTAACGCCGATTTCGCGGCGGCGTTGGCCGAATCGCTGGCGGCCAAAGTCTTCTCGGCAGCCGCCAGCCGTTGCCAGGCTTCGTCGCGTTCGGCCGTTAGTTTGGCGAGTCGATCGGACAGCTGAGCATGGGCCGCGACAGCCGCATCGCGTTCTTGCGTCGCGGTCGCGGCCGACTGCTGTAACGCCGCCACTTTCGCCTGCAGTTCGTCTCGATTCGTTTTCAGTTCCAACGCTTGTGCCTGAGCCGCGCTCAGGTCACGCCAGGCGGACTGCACCTCGGCCGACAGACTGGCGATCTTCGCGGCGGATTCGGCCGCAGTATGACGCAAATTGTCCAGCTCCGCGGACGTCGAGGTCGTTTGCGCACTCTGTGCGTTAGTCGCCGCAGCCTGCGCTGCGGCGCTGCTTTTTTCGGCGGCGATGAGTTGTTCTTTGAGCCGCGCGATTTCGTCCGTCCCGCTCGATGCGTTGGCTTGGATGTTTGCCAATTGGGCGCGTGCCATTTCAGCCGCTTCGCGAGCCGCCTTTAAATCGGCGACGGCATGCGCAAGTGCGGCGTCCGTGCGCTGCTTCTCCGCGGTAAGTGCGCGTTGCTCCTGCGTCGCGGTTACGGCGGCTGTCTCCAACGTAGCTAGCTTTTGCTCGAGGCTCTCCCGTGCTCGCGTTGCCTCGGTCAATTGTTGTCGGGCGGTTGTTAGCTCCTGGCCCACGCTCTGAAGCTCAGCTAGCTGGCGTCTTAGCGTCGCGGCTTCTTCGTTCGTCGCGCGGTTTGCGCCCTGCGTTTGGGATTTAGTTGCGGTTAGTTCGGCGGTGAGGGACGCGATTTGCTGCTGGGCGTTCGAACGCTCGCGCGCGGTTTCCTCCGCGCGCTGGCGAAGTTGCTCCGCATCCGCTTGCGTGGCGGCCACCGCTTGCGCTTGGCGCGTTGCGTCCGCTTCGCGTTGGGCGACCGTCGCGGCGAGGGCGTCGCGTTCGGATTTGAGTTTTGCCAGCTCCGACGCAAGCGACGTTTGCGTTTGTTGTTCGTGGGCGAGTCGCTCGCGGACGGCTGCCAGCTCTCGCTGGGTGTCTTCCAGCTTGGACGTGTTGGCCGCGAGCGATGTCTGCATTTCGGCCAGTTGAGCTCGCTGTTGCTCGACCGCGGCGCGCGCTTCGGGATCGTCGCGCCGCAGGCTGTTCGCGGCGAGTTGGGTCGAGAGTCGGGTCCGCTCCGCCGTCGTTTCCGCCAATTTTTGTTCGGCCGCCGCAAGCGCCAGCCGGTTTTTTTCCGCAGCGGCGCGTGTGGCCGCGAGCTCGGCCGACTGCGCGGCGAGCGTTGCTTGCAGCTCCTTCAGCTGGGTTTCGGGATCGTTTGCCGCGGTGACAGCGGTTGGCGCCGTGGTCGGCGTCGCGGACGCGGCAGAGAGGTTTCCGGGCTCGTCCGCCGCGACATCGGCATCCAGCACGATCTTCGGACTGCGTTTGGGCGCGGTGCTATTCGAAGCCGTCGGGCGCGGTGTGGGAGTCGGATTGGCGGCGCGGAAAGCGTCGAGCCGGCGACGCGCCTCGGCGAGTTGCTCGGCGGACATCGATTGCACCATGGCATCGAGCGCGCGCGAAGCGCCGCCTGTGTCGGAGGCGAGCGAGAGCCACACATAAGCTTCCGGCAAGTCGATCGGTACCGCGCGGCCTTGGGCATACGCGAGACCGAGATTGTATTGGGCAATTGCGTTGCCGTGTTCGGCCTTCGTGCGCAGCGCGGCAATTTCGGCCGGCTCGGGATCGATGCGCGCAGTCGCCGTTGCAGCGAGAGCGAGTGCAGCAAGCGTGAAGACGGAGTGGCGAGCGGGTCTCATGCTGGGGACGCGACAGCGTGAACGTGCGACCGCGCAACTCAATCCGCGAATCGGCCCAAGCTGAGCGGCACGACCCCGACCGCCAGGTCTCCCTCGTGAAGGCAGATGAAAAACCTGTGAAACGCGTCCGCTCGCGCGTGCTAGCCCTGCGCCCAGGCCTTCGCGCGATCGACGGCACGGATCCAATCCGCGTGCAGGAGGCGCATGGCGGGCGCATTCGCCCCCGGCCGGAACGTTTTCGCGCCCCGCCACAGCTTCGCAATTTCGCGACGATCTTTCCAAACCCCGACTGCCAGCCCGGCCAAATAAGCCGCGCCGAGCGCGGTTGTCTCGGTGACGCGCGGACGAATGACGGGGACGCGCAGCAAATCACTTTGAAACTGCAGCAAGCCCTCGTTGACCGTGGCACCACCATCCACGCGCAATTCCCGCAACGTCAGGCGTGCATCGGCTTGCATCGCGGAAATCAGGTCCGCCGATTGGTACGCGATACTCTCCAATGCGGCATGGGCGAGGTGAGCCGCCGTGGTCCCGCGGGTCAGGCCGACGATCGTGCCGCGCGCGGCGGCGTCCCAATGCGGCGCGCCCAGCCCGGCAAACGCCGGGACGAGGTACACGCCGCCGTTATCCTTCGCGCGGGCTGCCAATGCTTCGACATCCGCGGAGCGTTCGATTAATCCCAGCCCGTCGCGCAACCATTGAATCGCGGCGCCCGCGATGAAGACGCTGCCCTCGAGCGCGTACTCGAGCGGCGCATGGGGGCCGAGTCGCCAGGCTATCGTGGTGAGCAGCTGATGGCGCGACGCCACCGGTTTCGTGCCGGTGTGCAACAGCAAGAAGCAGCCGGTGCCGTAGGTATTCTTCGCGAGCCCGGGGCCGAAGCAGGCTTGGCCAAACAAAGCCGCTTGTTGATCGCCCGCGACGCCGCTGATCGGCACCCCGCGCAACGCCGGAATTGTTTCGACCTCGCCGTAGATTTCGCTGCTTGATCGGACCCCGGGCAGCACGGCCCGCGGAATACGCAGCGCACGCAACAACGCGTCGTCCCAATCGCCCGTCCGGAGATTGAGCAGCAACGTGCGTGACGCGTTCGATACGTCCGTGGCATGCACCCGGCCGCCCGTAAGCCGCCAGATGAGCCAGGTGTCGACGGTGCCGAAGGCCAGCTCGCCGCGAGTGGCGCGACGCCGCGCGCCTGGGATATGATCGAGCAACCAGGCGAGTTTCGTGCCGGAGAAATACGGATCGAGCACGAGGCCGGTACGCGTGCGAAACAACCGTTCGAGTCCCCGCTGTTTCAGCTGCGCGCACCGATCGGCGGTGCGCCGATCCTGCCATACGATCGCCGGAGCGAGCGGGCGGCCTGTGCGGCGTTCCCACAGCAACGTGGTTTCGCGCTGATTCGTCAGGCCGATCGCGGCGAGATCGTTTCCCGTGAGATTCGCCTCCGCCACGGCGGCGAGCGCGACCCGGCGCGTGCTCTCCCAAAGCGCCTCGGGATCGTGCTCGACCCAACCCGGCTTCGGAAACGATTGCGGAAACTCTTGCTGCGCCGCGCCGCGGGACCGGCCTCGGCGATCGAAAACGATCGCACGGGACGACGTCGTTCCTTGATCCAGCGCGAGAACGAAACGACGAGGCATGGCTCGACCTTAACCGAGATTTTCTTACGGCGCTACTTTGGCGTTTGCGGCAGGCCAAAGGTAAACGGCAGCTCCGCGATCGACGTGACCGGCTGGCCATCTTTGATCTTCGGGAGGAAGCGCCAAAGTCGTGCCGCCGCCAATGCGGCTTCGCCGAATGCGGGAAGGGTGGCACTGACCATTTCCAAATCCCGGACGCGCCCGTTCTGGCTGATCGTAAAGCGCACTTTCGCGGCTCCGCTGATCTTTCCGCGCCGTTCTTTGTCGGGATATTCCGGCACCGGGCCGACCAACGGTTTCGGCGGGCCGTCGGGCGCGTCTTTGACTTGTCGTCGGACGATCTGATCGAGCTTCGATTCGATGAAGGTCAGCGGCATCTCCGAGTGAAAAACTTCCATGCCATCGGAGAACACATGCAGCCGATATCGCCCGGCACCCATGCGTTGGTTGAGCCGAACGGTGATCTGCACGGCTTTGAGTTCGCGCGGCTCGAGATCGCCGACTTCGCGCACGAACATCGTTTTGCCCGCATCCTCGCTGTTCATGTCGAGCACGACGAAGACGTTCTTCAGCCGAAATCCGCTCTCGAAATCGGCTCGGAAGCTGAACTCGCGATTGATCTCGGCCCCGGAGCCGATCAGCTCCAGGCCGCGCGTTTCCACTTTCAGACGCCGCACCGAAACGTAGTAAGGTGCGAATTCCGGCGCCGAGCTGAGGCCGAATTTCGTTCCCGACGCCGGCACGAGTTTCCCACTGCCGTCATCGACGTAGGGATCGCTGCGCACGACTTGGCGGACGAGGTGAAACTTGCCGTTGTGCTCGGCGTACAGCGCTTGTTGGGCGTGGACGAGCGGCGCGACGAGGCAGAGGCCGGCGAAAAATCGAAACAGCGGAGCGGAGTTCATGCGGCGGGGTTTTGCGAAAAGAGCACAGACGCCTCGGCGAACCACGGATCGATCCACCGGTGACACACGAGAAAGTAAAGGGCGGCGGCGATGGCGAGCATGGGGCCGAAGGGGACGTGGGCGCCGAACGCCAGATCGGTCGGTTCGCCTTCCGGCGTTTCCGTCGGCGGCGCGACCGCCGCGCGGCGGCCGGTCATTTTTTGGATCAGCCAGGCGACGGCAAACCACACGGTGCCGACAATCGCGCCGCCGAAGATCGCGAAGACCGCGCCCTGCCAGCCGCAAAAAGCGCCGATTGCCCCAAGGAACTTCACGTCGCCGAACCCCATCGCTTCTTTTCGCAGCACCGTTTCCGCGAGCAGCGCGATCCAGAGAACGAGTCCGGACCCGATGAAGACGCCGATTGCCGACTTCAGGCCCGAACGCATTGCATCGATCACGAAGTAGCCGCTGTGTTCTCCATGGAGTGCCGGCACCCAGATCGATACGAGCACGCCCACGACCGCGAGCCCGATGGTAAAGACCTCCGGAATGATCATGTGATCGAGGTCGATGAAAGTCGCCGCGATCAAACAACTCAAAAACAGCGCGCCGCACACGGCCACGAGGGGCGGAAAGAGCTTAACGCAGGCGACGAAAAGCAGCGCCGTCAGCAGTTCGACGAAGGGGTAACGAATGGAAAACCGTCGACCGCAACACCGTGCGCGGCCGCCGAGGAACAGCCATGAAAGGATCGGAATGTTGTCATGCCACTTCACGGGTTGTCCGCACGCGCAGTGCGAGCCCGGCGAGACGATCGATTCTCCCTTGGGCACGCGATAAATGACGACGTTTAGAAAACTGCCGATACACGCGCCGAAGAGAAACGCGGCCAGCGGAAGGAACCAAGGGAACGCCGCGCTTAACTGGGCGTAGTCGAAAGCCATTGCCCGATTTGAACATGCGCCGGGCAAAGCTCACGACGAAAGTGGCAGGCGAGTTAAAGCCGTCGCCGACCTCATGACCTATCGTCCCATCGCCGCACGGGCTGCTTCCGCCATGGTGGATGCGGTGCGCGCGGCCGGAATGCCGGTCCAAATTTCAAGCGCTTTCGCTCCCTGGTGTACGAGCATGCTGAGTCCGTTCGCATGCGGCAGCCCGAGAAATGCCGCTTGGCGAAGCAGGCGAGTTTCGGGGGGATTATAGATCATGTCGAAAACCGCGGCAGGCCGCGGCAAGGTTGCAAGATCGATCGGTGCCGGATCGCTCTCGTGCAGCCCCGCGCTGGTCGCATTGATCACGATGGCGCCGCTCGGCAGATCGTGCGGTGGAGACGTTGGGACGAAACCGTGAAACGGGACGCCCTGCGCGAGCGGAGATAAGGCATCGAAAAGGAGTTGGAGATTCTCGCGCGTTCGATTCACCACCCACAACGACGCGCAACGCTGCTGCAAGCACTCGACCGCCGCTCCCCGCGCCGCTCCCCCGGCGCCGATGAGGACGATGTGCGATCCTGCGACCTCGCGTTTGAGCGTTTCGCGGATCGCCGCGGCCATGCCGTATCCATCCGTGTTGAAGCCCTCCCATCCCGACTCGCTCCACCGCAAGGTATTGATCGCTCCAACGGGTTTGGCCGCAGCGTCGATAGTGGCGACCCGGTCGAATGCGATCACCTTATGGGGAACGGTAAGATTGATGCCGCGGAATCTTTTGGCGTGAAGCAGGTCAAGGGCGCGCGGGAGATCTTCGGGTGGAACGTCGAACCGAAAGTATTTCCATTCGGCGAATGATCGGTCTTTTGCCGCGGCTTCTGCGAGCGCTGCATTGTGCATCGCCGGACTTACGGAGTGCTTGATCGGGTGCCCGAGTACGGCGAGCGACGTCCCGGGTCGGGACCACGATTCGAGACCGGTCAGCGTGAGGACATCGGGGTTTTCCGTCTCCATGAGTGTGTAAACCAAGGCAATGATACGGCGCTTGGCGATGACGGAGTGGGTGTTAGCCATTCCCGGCTTGTGGCGGCTCAAGCCTCTTGGCGGGCTTGGAATACGGAGCGGACGCCCGTCCATAAAAAAGCCCAGGCGAGAAGGCCTGGGCTTCGAAATCGAACGAGTAATCGTTTACGAACGCGCGCTGCGCTCGTAGGTGGCTTCGAATTCCTCGACGAAGTGCGCGAACATTTTGGCGCGTTCCGGTTTACCCGCTGCCGTGTAATGATTCACGAGATTGCGGCAGCTGCGACAAAGTACTTCCCGGATTGGCGTCGGGGCGAGATCGCTGGCCTTGGGAACGATGTTGTTGGCGCGCAGGAGTTCGAAGATTTCGTCGGCATCGCGAAAGACGCCGCGATCGAACGCGTCGATGAAGAACGGCAGATCGTCGGCAAAACAGCCAACGATGAAATGGCCAGGGAGGCCGACCGGCTCGAGCTCGACGCCGAGGCGTTCCGCAACGAGCAGGTACACCACGCTGAGAGAAATCGGAATACCGGTCCGGCGCTTCAAGACTTGATCGATGAAGCTGTTGCGCGGGTCGGTGTAGTGCTCGACGTTCCCGTGAAAACCCCACTCGTGGAAGAGCACGCGATTCATCACGCGGCAACGCTCGCGCATCGACGACGGTTCGACGATCAACTCGCGGCAGCGGTCCGCGATCGCATCGAGTTCGGCGCAACATTCGCCGACATCCAGCCGCGGTTCGACGGTGCGCGCGAGGAGCAGTACGCCGGTTTCGAGTTCGTAATTCTGCGACCGAATAAACCCGCTAAACTCCGCCACGGGATCGGTAAATTTCAGCTCCTCCAAAAACCACGCCGCATGACGGGCAAGGATGCGATTCGAACCTTGAGCAATCGTCTGCAAAAAGGGCGCCGCGGATGAGCCGAGTTTCGTAAAACGGGCCAATAATGCGCGCCTGACCGTCGCGCTGGTATCGTCGAGCAAGCTCAGGAGAGCATCTTGCTCCGTCGCGCTGAGGGTTTCTGTTTCCACGGCGTGGAGAGGAGAATTATTTCGTGTACGGCGCAACTGGGAAACCCGCGCAAGTGGGAGAATTTTTGTTTGATCTACGAGGGGAACACCGTGCGCGGTCGTAGGACGAAATCGGACATAATTTCGGCATATTTAGGACAAACGGCGGGCGAGATTACGTATGATCGTCGTTCATCCGAACAGCGCATTCAGCACGAGCACAAAGAGGAACATGTGACATAGCCGCACGATAAGCTTAACCGACATCGCAGTGATCACGGCATTCTGTAGTCGTTTGTTGATACAGAATTTTTGGATCGTGTAGATCATCGCGAGCGCGCCGATGCCGCTTTCGAGCGCGCCCATCGACGACAAGCCGTTCGTCAACGGCCCAAGCGCCTCGAGCGTGCCATAAATCGCCGCGTCGATGCCGGCGATGGCGAGCGTTCCCGTCCATAACGCATCCATCTCTTCGATTTTAAATGCGATTCGCAGCGCAAGCAGCGTGATGCCGAAATGCAGCCCGAGGCTCACGAGGAGTTTGGGCCAGGCGAAGCGCGTCGAATCGTCAGGCAGCTGGGGCCGCTCACCCCAGGCCGTGTCCATCTTCTCGACGTGTTTCGCCAGTCTATCCGCGGCTGCCGATTGACCATCTTCCTCGATCGGTGCGTTCGTCTGCGGCGACGCTTTCGGCGTCGGGGGCAGAGTCGATTTCGTCCCCGTCGTCGTTGGCGTCGGCGGCGTGGCTGGCGCAGATGCGGTCGTCGCGCCGGCCTGATCGTCGTTCGCCATGGTCACAGGTGCTGCGTCCGCCGCGAGGTTTGGGAGCGGGCCCTTCACCTCGGCGACTTTGCCGTCGATCAATTCAACGCGTCCACCGTGCGGATAGAGGAGTATTTCACGGTCGCCGCGCTTGGCGCGCGATGTCGGCTGTCCCGCTTGCCGGATGACCTCATTGCGCGAATCGCCGACGCCAATTTCAGCGAACACCTGCGACGTGATAAGCAAACTGACGACGAGCCACAAAAGCCGGGGTAGCGTCACAATGCTCCGCAAGACTGGCGCGGGAGGCGTCGAGCACAAGCTTCGATGACGCGCGATCTGCCCGAGGAAGGTGCTTTAGTTGTGCTCAGCGGTCACCCTTGGGGTGCAGTCGCGGCAGCGTCGCGTGCTCCGAAAAGTGCCGTACCGACGCGAACTATCGTGCTGCCAGCCGCGACGGCGAGGTCGAGGTCACCCGTCATGCCCATCGACAGTTCGCGTAACGGCGTGCCGAACCGCGTCGCCAACTCGTCGCGCAGCGTGCGCAAATTCGAAAAGGTCCGCTTCGCGTGCTCCGCCGTTTCTGCCGGATTTCCTCCGAGCGGCGCGATGGTCATGAGGCCGTCGACGCGAAGATTTTTTTTTGCGAGTGCGGTTTCCAACAAGCGCGGGGCGGCCGCGAGATCGGCGCCGAACTTGGCCGGATCGTTCCCGGCGTTGATCTGCAACAGCACCGGCAAGACTTTGCCGAGCTCGCTCGCGGCCCGATCGAGGTGGTTCAACAGTTTTTCGCTGTCGACGCTTTGGATACGATCGAAGTGCTGCGCGGCCAGTCGCGCTTTGTTCGACTGCAGGTGCCCGATCAATTCCCACGCAATGGGCCGCGTTGTCTGGGCGCGTTTTTCCGCGCCTTCCTGAACGCGATTTTCTCCGACCGCGCGCAGTCCGTAGCGCGCGGCGAATTCCGCTGCGGCGGGCGGATGGGTCTTCGTAACGGCAAGCAGCTGTACTTCTGAGGGTATTCGACCAATTTCTGCGCAAGCTTTCGCAATCGCGGCACGGACTTTGTCGGCCCGTCGGGCAAACTCATCGAAGTCAATCAGCAGGGCTGTAGCGGCAGACACGGTTAGGAATTCTACTTAAGCGTTTACGCCTCGGGCCAGGCTTCTAGGTTGAAGAATACAACGCCAGCTAATCATGCAGATCGAAAACTTCAAAATCTTCGCTGATCTCGTCGAGACGAAGAGCTTCTCAAAATCGGCGAAATTGAACGGCATCACGCAGTCTGCAGTGAGCCAGCAGGCGAGGGCAATGGAGCGCCATTTCAAGACCTTGCTCATCGATCGCAGCCAAAAGCAATTTCAGCTCACGCGTGAGGGACAACGCGTGTACGACGCGGCGAAGGAGATGCTCCACACGTACGAAAAACTGCTCTCCGAATTACAGGAGATGAAGAAGGTGATCAGCGGCACGATTCGGATCTCGACGATCTACTCGATCGGCCTGCATGAGTTGCCGCCCTTCATCAAAAAATTCCTCCACGATTTCCCTTCGGTGAATGTGCGGGTGGAGTACCGCCGCTCGAATCTCGTGTACGAAGATATCCTGCACAACTCCGTCGATTTTGGGCTGGTGGCATTTCCCGTGAAGCAGCGGCAGATCGAGGTCCTGCCGTTTCGCAACGATCACCTGGTGTTGATCACGCACCCGCAACACGGGCTCGCACGGCGCAGCGAAGTCGAGGTCAAGGACCTCGCGACCCAGAAGTTCATCGGCTTCGATCCCGACATCCCGACGCGCAAGGCGATCGATCAGATTTTCCGGGAGCATAAGCTCGAGGTGGAGCCCGTGATGGAGTTCGACAATATCGAGACCGTGAAGCGGGCGGTGGAAATCGATCATGGTATCGCCATCGTCCCACAGGCGACGGTGCTGCAGGAAGCGAAGCAAGGCACGCTCGCCGTTCTGCCTTTCAAGGATAAGCAATTCACCCGGCCTCTCGCGATCTTGCACCGCAAAGGTCGGGTGCTGACCCCGGCGATGAAGAAGTTCATCGAGACGCTTGGCCTCGATTTGCCCGAAATGCGCGAGAGCTGAGCGACGGCGGACGCGCTGCGTCCGAAATCCGGGAAGGAAATTTGCCGGGATGTCTCTTACGCGTAGCGTGAACCACGCCGCGTTATGAAATCATTGTCCTTCCTCTTCGCCCTGATGGGTTGCGCCGCCGGAGTCGCGGGTTGCGCGCCAAAGAAGACACCCAAGCCAACGGTCGACAGCGGAGCGAGCGCCGCCATTGCCGCGGCCAACGAAGCGGTGCCTCCGACGACCCCGACTGGAGCTGCCGTCGGTGCGACCGCGCCGACGAGCGGATCTGGGACGCAAGCGCTGCCGACGATCGGGCCGGCACCGGCTTGGAAGCTGAAGGACGTGAATGGAAACGTCGTCACTTCCGATCAGTTCAAAGGCAAGGTGATCGTGGTCGACTTTTGGGCCACCTGGTGCGGGCCGTGCCGCGCGGAAATTCCCGGTTACGTCGAGCTCTACAAGAAATACGGCAAGGACCGGCTCGCGATCGTCGGTGTGTCGCTCGATGAAGCGGGCGCAAACGTGGTCGCCGACTTTGCGAAGAAATTCGATATCAACTATCCGGTCGTGATGGGCGACGAAAACGTCGTCGCGGCCTTCGGGGGAATGGACGTCATTCCCACGACCTTCCTCATCGATCGCGACGGAAACATCCGCGATAAGAAAGTCGGCGCCGAGCCACGTGACGTTTACGAGGCGAAGATAAAGACCCTTTTGAATTAATCGATCGGTCCTCGTAACGGTTCACGCCCCGATCCAAGCCAGACCGACCTTGAGCCACAGCGGAATGACCAAGATGCCAAGAGCGGTCGTCGTGAGCACGATTTGCACCGCCGTACGCGGGTGGCCGCCGTAAAGTTTCGCCATCAAGATCGGGATCACCGCGGCCGGCATGGCGGCTTGTACGACCAGGACGCGTTTTAGTTCGACGGAGCAGGGGAGGAAGCGCGCGAGCGTCAGCATCGCCAGCGGCAACACGAGCAGCCGCAGCACATTCGCGGCGATCGTAACGCGCGGTGTGAACAGCTCGCGCGGATTGTGGAGATAGTTCGCGAGGTTTACTCCGGTCATCACGAGTCCCAACGGAATCGCACACACCGCAAGGCTGTGGATCGTCGCCCTCGCGAGATGCGGCAGATGCGACGCCGCGTCGGTGAGATTCGCAGCCACGCCGAAGATCAGCGAAAGGATGATCGGGCTCATCAGTCGCCGCCAACCGGCGCGGAGGGATGTCCCGCTCAACACGAGCAGTCCGATCGTCCATAGGCCGGCTTCGACCCCGACGTTGTGCACGAGCAAGACCCCGGTGCTGTCGGCGCCCCAAATCCCAGCGATGATCGGCAGCGGCAGATAGCCGTAATTCGCGGTTCCGGCCGACAAGGCGAACGTACGCATACCGGTCCCGGCATGAAGCCCGATCCCGCGTGCGACCCACAACGCGACCCGAATGCTGGCGAGGGTCACACCGAAGCCCACGAGCGGTGGCCACAGCAGATTCGCCGACTCACGGAGCGCTGCATTGCCTGAGACCGACTCGAAGATGAGGCACGGGTAACACAGATTTACCACGAGCCGGATCAATCCGGTTTCGGCATCATCCTGCATCCAACCGAGCCGCCGCACGCCGACGCCGATGGCGATCAACGCGAACACCGGCATGACCAGCAACGAGAGTTCCCAATACGTCGGCATGACCACGCCGCTAGGCCGCCCCGCCAGCCATCGCGTGGCCGGCGATCCAGCTCGTTGTCCAGGCCGCCTGAAAGTTAAAGCCGCCCGTCACGCCGTCGATGTCGAGTACCTCGCCGGCGAAATGCAGGCCGGGACACACGCGGCTCTCCATGGTGCGAAAATCCACTTCCGTTAATTTCACGCCGCCGCACGTCACAAACTCGTCTTTGAAGAGGCTCTTGCCGACGACCTTGAATTCCGCGGCGGTAATTTGGCCGACCAACGCGCCGAGTGCCGCATTGCCGATTCCGGTCCAGGGCGTGGTGGGCGAGATTCCCGCGGCATCGACCAGGCGTTCCCAAAGACGCTGCGGGACGGCGATTGGACTCCACGTGGCGATCTGTTTGCGCGGGTTTCGCTCTCGGATCGCCGTCAGCTCGTGCAACAGCGTCTCGCGCGTGTGCTTCGGCGAAAAATTGATCGCGACGGTGAACTCGTAATTTTTTGCGGCAAGTTCGCGCGCGCCCCAAGCCGACAGCTTCAAAATCGCGGGGCCGCTGAGCCCCCAATGCGTGATCAGCATCGGGCCGGATTCGCGCAACTTTGTGCCGGGAACCGACGCGACGGCGGCGTCGACTGACACTCCCGAGAGTCCAATGAGTCGCCGATCGTCGATGTGAAACGTAAACAACGACGGGACGAGCGGCTCGATCGTATGCCCTAATTTTTCCGCGATCGTGAATCCGATGGACGACCGGTTGCCGCCGGTCGCGACGAGCAATCGCTCGCAACGCACCCCGGTGCCGTCCGTCAGCGTCACCCAAAAATCGCCCTCCGGTCCCTTTCCTGCCCGTTCGACTTGGCGGACGCCCAAGCTCGTCACCAAGCGAACGCCCGCCGTCTCGGCCGCGCGCATCAGACACGCCACGATGGTCGCCGAGTCGTCCGTGATCGGAAACATCCGGCCGTCCTCTTCGACTTTGGTTTCGACGCCGCGAGCCGCGAGCCAGGCGATCATGTCGCGCGGTTGCCAACGATGGAAAGCTCCGAGCAATTCGCGTCCTCCACGTGGATAACGTTTCACCAACTCGCGCGGCTCGAAGCAGTGATGCGTCACGTTACAGCGGCCGCCACCGGACACGCGTACTTTGGCGAGGGGATGAGCCGTCGCTTCGTAAAGCGTGACGTCTCCCGCGCCCGCGAGCTTTTCCGCGGCGGTAATCGCCCCGAAAAAACCGGCAGCTCCGCCCCCGATCACGACAACGCGCGTTTTCGCCGACATGGGCGGGAGCGTGCGTGCCGTCAGGGCCGAGTCGACCGCGTTTGTTCGTCACGTTCAACGGGCGTGAACGACGCGAGGCTCGACCTGCTAAACGTTAGGCGTCTCCCTGGCGCGGGATTTTCGGTCACGTGTTCCATGAAATTGCCCGCACCCGGCAAAGGAGCCGACACTTCTCGCAAAGTAAAAAAATGCCGCCGCGGGCTGCGATCCGCGGCGGCTGTAACACCAACCCCTGACAAAGTGATTTATGAGGAATTTTGTTTTGGCCTTACGACCTCTCAAAATTACGCCCCCTACGGCGCCCGTGACCGCTCGTTGGGTCAAACTTTTTCTGCAGGCCGGACATACGCAACACCCGCACACCC
>CBINOT010000022.1:0-45434 GCA_966252355.1 uncultured Opitutus sp.
CCCACGCGATGGCGGCTTGAGGATCGTCGGCCGCCCATTGTTCCGTCGCGCGCGATACGGCGTGCTTGCGCTCTTCCGGTGAAACCAACTGCGTGGCCCATTTGATGGCCTCCTGCGGATTGAGCTTCGCGCGTTCGTAGGCGAATTGCTCCAACGCGGAATTGCGGAGCGAACCTTCGGGCAAGGTGTTGACCCACGCCAGCGCTTCCTTGTCGTCGCGCTGCGCGAAACGGCTCATCACCATCCACAGCACGTCGCGCTCCGAACCCGCGGGCAGCGACGAAGCGAAAGCGGTCGCGAGTTGCGGATCCACCTCGGTGACGCACATCGTGACGAGCTTGAGCAATTCGGTGCGCTCGGTGCCGGCGGGGACCGTCATGATGTACTGCATGGCCGCATCGGGATCGTGCTCCGCGATGTGGCCAACGACGTTGCCCAGGGCCTGCGTGCGATATTCGCCGGGCGCGAGCTGCGTCGCGGCCGCCAAGGCCTTTTTCGGATCGGCACTGCTCCAGCTCAGCAAGAGACTGCCGAGAATCCGGTTCCGCTCGGCGGTCGGCGGAAGCGATTTCGTGTACTCGACCGCCTTGTCGGGTTCGACCCCCGCCCAGTTGCCGAGAATGTGATCGAGCACGGCGTCCTTGGTGCCGCCGTCTTTGATTTTCGCGGCGAAAGCGAGCGCGCCCTCCGGATCGCTCGTCGGCCAAGCGTGCGCGGTCATGCGCAACGCGGCGTCGCGCTTCGGCCCGCGCGGCAGTTCCAAGGCGAATTCGGCGGCGGCCGTCGGATTGGCCGCGGCCCAGTTCAGCAAAACGATTTCGAAGGCGGAGCTGCGTTCGACGCCGATCCCGATCGTCTCGACCCATTTCAACGCGGACTTCGGATCGCTCGCGCCCCACGCCCGCGCGATTTCGCCGAAGATCGCGCGGCGCTCTTCCATGCGCAGATCCATTTCGGACACGTGCGCCGCGGCCGCAGCGGGATCGGAGGCGGCCCACGAAGCGAACACGATTGCAAACGCCGACTCGCGCATCGAAGGCGGCAAGAGCTTGGCGAGGCCCAGCGCCGCCTTCGGGTCTTTCGCGGCCAGAAACGGAATAGCGGCTTGGATCGCGGAATTCTTCGTCGCCCCAGGCGGCAAGCCGCGGATCCAGCCGAGCGCGGAGTTGAGATCGGTCTTGAGCCAGCCTTGCAGCGTATCGATCAGCATCGCGTCGTGTTGCGCGGACGGCGGCAGAGCGTCGGCGAACGCGATCGCGGCGTTCGGGTCCACTTCGCCCCAGCGGGCGAAGAGCGTGCGGCGAAGTTCCGCTTGCGCGGGCATCAGCAGAATCGGACGCAGGAGCGCCATCAGCTGCTTGAGCTCGCGGCTCGAAAGCGCGTTGAAAATGGCGTCCCACTCCTTCGTGCGATGCCAAATGCCGCGGCGGCATTCGGATTCGAGCCGGGCGGCGATGTCTTCGACCCTCAGCTTGGCCGTGACGATTTTGCGGGCGGCGCTCGCCCGCGATTTGGCGTCGGCGAGTTCGGGGGCCTGCACATCGCGAGACGTGGACACGGTCGTGCGACCAAGCCAAAAACCGGCGCCCAAGGTCAGAATCAGGGCGCCAACAAACAACAGCGACTTTTTCATGCTCAATCCAGGGGGTTGGGGAGGGATGAAGCGGGGCGTGAAATTGCTCGTGCGAAAACCATGTTTCAAGGCGAAAGGACTGTACGGCGCTCACCGCTCGGCACGTTCGTTAATCGGTCGCAGCGCGCCCAAGAAGAGCGGCGATTTGAGGCGCCGCCGCTGCGGTTCAAGACACGGCGTTTCATGGCGATGGACGATCCACTGCCGGCGCCTCGGCCGGAACCGCGGGTTCGCGAAAAGGCCTGCCCGCCGCGTAAGCCTGCATTTGCGCCTGCACCGCAGCGACCAGTTCACGGTCGCCGTTCGTCTCCGCGAGTTGCTTGGCGCGTTCGGCGGTCGCGAGCGCGACGCGGAATTCGCCGGTCTCCGCCTGAGCGGCGGCGAGCGCGCGCAAATTCGTGGGATCTTGCGCGTTCGACAACCGATTCGCCCGCGTGGCGAGCGTCACGGCACGGGCACCGTCGCGCACCGACGCCTCGGGCCAGGTCGCGAGCAGCCACGCGAGACCGGCGAGCGCGGGCGCATAATCCGGCTGCCGCGCGAGCAACAACTCATAGCGGGCGATCGCTTCGCGGACGCGGCCCTGCCGGATCCGCGCGAGCGCGATGTTGGTGTGCGCGGTCGCAGCGTCGGGCTCGATCGCCAGCGCGGCTTCGAAACGCGCGATCGCGTCGTCGAAGCGGCCGAGCGCGAGCAGCGTCGAGCCAAAGTTGTTCAATGCTTCGGCGTTTCGCGGCTGAACCTCCGCGACGATCGCGAAATGCGGCACGGCCGCATCCGGATGACCGGTTTGGAATTCAGCGATCGCCAAGTCGTAATGCACGTCCGCCGCGCGAGGCTGAAGCTGAGCCGCGCGTTCGAGATGGGGTATCGCGTCCTCCGGCCGGCCGAGTTGGAGCAGCGCGTGGCCGAGGATGCGGCGGAGATCCGCGTCGTCCACACCGCCGGCGAGCGCCTTTTCGAAATGAGGGACCGCCGCGCTCGCCTCGCCTTCGTGCACGAGAGCAAAGCCGAGGTCGGCTTGCGCGTGGGCATTTTGAGGATCTGCCGCGAGAATGCGATTGAGGTGCGGAATCGCCTCTTTGGCCCGGCCGCTTTGCAGCAAGGCGGCGCATAAGGCATTGCGGGCGGCCACCAGCCCCGGCTGCACCGCGAGCGCTTGTTGAAAACGCGCGATCGCCTGCTCCGTCCGGCCCTTCCGTAGCAACGCGGTCGCGAGATTATGCAGCGCATTGACGCTGCGCGGTTGGATAGCCAGCGCACGCTCGTACTGCGCCATCGCCTCGTCGACTTTGCCATCGTGCATGAGCGCGTTGCCCAGGTTGTTATGCGCCATGAAATTATTTTCGGTCACGGCCAGGGCGTGCCGGAACAGCGCCTCGCTGTTGCGCCAATGCCCCAGCTGTTCGCGCGTGCGCACGCCACACGCGACGAGAGCGACGAGCGCCGCCGCGCCCACGACCACGCGCGCTCCGCGGCCGCGCGTCGTCAGCGCGGCGCCGAGCCACGCCAGTGTCACGAAGAGACCGATCGACGGCAGATAGGTATACCGGTCCGCCATGGCTTGGCCGCCGACTTGAATCACGCCGATCGTCGGCACGAGCATGCCGAGGAAGAGAAACCATCCCACGGCCGCGGCCGGCTCCCGTCGTAATAACCCCAGCACGACGGCGGTGACGGCCGCTAAAATGACCGCCGCCAGCAGCACCGTACTCGTCGGCCAAGCGCCTGGATGCGGGTAGAAAAAAGCCATGCCCCTCGGCCAGAAGAATTTCACCTGGTATCGCTCGTACGCGACGACCGCGTTTCCGACGCGGCCCACGAGCGAAAACCCATCGAGGCCCTGCAACGCGTCGTTGTGCCGCTGCGCGATGACGGTGACCACGCTCGCCGCGACGGTCAGCGCGAAGAACGGAATTTTTTCGCGCAGCAAAGGCCATAGCCGGCGTCGAAACGTGGCGCGGTCCACGCGACTAAACGGCCAGGCATCGAGCAGCAACAACACGCACGGGAGCGTGACGACCATCGGCTTGCTCATGAGCCCACAGGCGAACAACAACAGCGCCGCGCAGTACCAGCGGCTGGCATGTCGCTCAGCCCCCGGACTTCGGATCCCGTCCTTTGCCTCCACATACCGGCCGTACGCCCGGAGCGTGAGCAGAAAGAAGAATGCGCTCAGCACATCTTTCCGCTCGGACACCCACGCCACCGATTCCACATGCAACGGGTGCAAGGCAAACAACCCCGCCACGACGAAACTGCGCCAAAACGCACCGGTGAATCGCCGCAAAAACGTGAGCAACAAGAGCGCGTTCACGACGTGAAAAGCCAAATTCACGAGATGCGGACCGGCTGGTGACGCACCGAAGAGCCGCACGTCGAGCATATGCGACAACCACGTGAGCGGGTGCCAGTAACTGAAATAGCCCGTCGTGAAGGCCCACTTGATGCCCGCCCACGTCAACCCCTGCTGCACCCAGGGGTTCTCGGTGTAGTACTCCGGGTCGTCGAAGAGCACGAAGTCGTGCGTATGCGTCGGCCAGTAAACCCCTATGGTGGCCGTCGCCAGCGCCACACTCGCGAGCACGACCCAGACATGAGACAAGTGGGGCGGGTCGGAGCGAAAGGGTGAAGTTTGGGCCATCGAGGGGATTGAACGCCGGAGCGCGTGGCCGCCGGCAAATTGCTTAGCGATGCCTGCGGTGGAGAGGAAAGTTTGCCGACTTGGCCGTTGCAATCGTTCTGCCGCGACGCTCCACTTTTCTCGTCGCTGCGACTGCGATCCGGCGACCGCGCGGTGCCTCCCCTGCCCTGGCGCGTTTGCACGAACCCCAACCCCATCCCCCATGACTGCCGTACTTGATCCTCGGCTTGGCCACGCCCGCGCGGCACGAGCCGGTTTGATTCCCTTCGACCGCTGGGAGCCGCAGCTCGCGGAGCTTTCGACGCAATATCGCTCGGCGGATCCGTTCCCGCATATCCGCATCGACAACTTTCTGGCGGACGAGACCGCCCGGGCGCTCGCGGCGGAGTTTCCGAAGCCGGGCGATCTGTCGTGGATCCGCTACAAGCATTATAACTCGAACAAGCTGGGAAAAACGAACCGCGCGGAATTTCCGCCGTTGATCGGACGGATGGTCGACGAATTCAATCAGCCCGAATTCACCGAGTTCATGTCGCGGCTCACGGGCATCCCCCATCTGCTCGCGGACCCGAGTCTCGAGGGCGGCGGAATGCACCAGACCGAACGCGGCGGTTTTCTGAACGTGCATGCGGACTTCACGATGCACCATCACCAGAAACAGTGGCGGCGCCGCGTGAATCTCATTTTGTATCTCAACGACGGCTGGGAAAGCAGCTGGGGCGGCGAGCTCCAGCTGTGGGATCGCCAGATGAAACGCTGCGCCGTGAAGCTGCCGCCGGTCATCAACAGCATCGCCGTGTTCAACACCGACGACACGTCGTTTCACGGCTACCCGGATCCAATTCGCTTTCCCGAAGGTATCACGCGCAAGAGTCTCGCGCTGTATTACTACACGGTGGAAACCGACGCATCTTACGTCGCCAAATCGACGAATTACCAAGCGCGTCCGGGGCAAAGTCGCCGGTCCGCCTTTCTCATCTGGGCCGACAAGAAAGCCGTGCATGCGTACTCGAAAGTGAAAAAGGCCCTCGGGATTTCGGACGACTTCCTTTTCAAGGTGCTGAATCGGTTCAGGCGCAAGAAACGGAACTAACGTGGCGCGCGCGGTGCCACACGCGGCGCCGACGGGTCGATGAGATGACATCGGCATCGTGCTAGGTTCCGGCGTCGCGAAAGGGCGCGCCGGCTTCGTAGGATTTCAGCTGGCCGCGAATCGCCTCGGCCAGTTCGCGATTGCCGCCCGATTCGGCCAGTTGCGCGGCCCGCTGCGCCGTTTTTACCGCGTCGGAATATTTCGCCGTTTCAGCATACGCGGCAGCGAGAACGCGCAATACGTTCGGATCGCCGTCGCCGGAGAGCCGATTGGCTCGCTCGGCGAGTTCCAAGGCCTTCGTTCCGTTGCGCAGCCCGTCCTCGCGCCAGGTCGCGAGAAGCCAGGCCAGATCGGCGAGCGCATAGGGATGGTCGGGCTGTTGCGCGAGAAACGCGTTGTACTCCGAAATCGCCGCCGCGCCGTCGCCCTTCTGCGCCCGGGCCATGGCGAGATTCACGTGCACGGCGCTAAAGCCAGGCTGGAGTTTCAGCGCTGATTCGAAGTGCGGGATGGCTTCGTCCGGGAGCTTCGCCTGCAGCAGCGCCGTACCGAGCGTGTTCTGCACGTCCGCATCATTTGGCTGCAGCGCGGCAACTTTGTCCAAACTGGCCCGCGCTTCGTCGAGGCGGTGCAACTGGAGCAGCGCGACGGCGCAATGGAAGTGAGCTTCGGCAAGGTCCGGCTGGCGCTGCAGCAACCCGCGCAAATGCTCGAGCGCCGGCTCCGCCTGTCCCATCTGCAACAAAGTACGGGCGAGATAAAGCCGCGCCTCCACATGGTCGGGAGCAAGCTTGAGCACGGCCTCGAACTGCGCGACCGCTTCGGCGGCGAGGCCATTTTGCGCGAGCAGATTGCCCAGGTTGACGCGGGCTTGAAGCGAATTGGGCTGCAACTCGAGGCAACGCCGGAGCTGCGCGACAGCGGCTTCGACCTGGCCCTGATTCGCGAGCGCGACGCCGAGGTTGAGATGGGCATCGGCGAAATTGGGACGCAGTTCGAGGGCCTGTTGCGCCTCTTTCGCGGCCAAATCCAATTCGCCTTTCTGCAGCGCAGCCGCGGCCAGATTGTTGTGGGCGTCGGCGTCGGCCGGGTTCAATCGCGTCGCTTTGCCGGCACTGACGACGGCGTCGTCGACGCGGCCTTGCCGCAGGTAGACGACGGCGAGCACATTGTGCGCCTCCCCGGCGCGCGGTTCGAGCTGCACGGCGCGCTCCGCGTAACGCGTCGCTTCGGCGACGGCGCCGCGCTGCAATAGCACGAAGGCGAGATCGCTGTGCGCCTTCGCGCTGCCGGGCTCGACCTCGATCGCGCGGCGAAAATGCGCCAGCGCTTCGTCGGTCTTGCCCGCGCGCCAGAGCGCATTCGCGAGATTGCCGTGGGCGTTGCCGTGGTCCGGCAAGATTTCCAACGCGCGCTGCAAGGAGCGAATCGCGGCCTCCGTCTCGCCGCGCCCAAGCAGCAGCACACCGAGATTGTTGTGGCCCATGTAAGAGTCCGGATTGCGCGCGATCGTCGTCCGCCAGAGCGTCTCGAGATCGCGGTACATATGCGCCTGGCGCCAGGTCAACACGCCAAGAACGACCACGATCACCGGACCGAGGAGGGGCGCGAGCTGGCGCACGCGAGTACTGATCGCACAGACACCGGCGGCGAAGAGCGCAGCCGGGCCGATCATCGCCACGTACTGATAATGGTCGGCGACGAACGTATACCGGAACGTATACATCATGAAAAAGCCGAGCATCGGCGCAAGGGTGGCGACGAAGAACAACGCGGCGACTTCGACGCCGCGGCCAAGCCGGCGCCGGGCGAAATAAATCGCCACGCCCAGCGCGACACCCGCGAGCAGCCAGCCGTACGCGAGCGGATTCGAGGGCACGATCTTCCAGTGCTCGTAGCTGAAAATCAGCGGCCACGGCCAGAGGAGCTTTCCGAGATAAAACCAGGCGGCATGGCTCGCGACAATGAGACGCTCGAGGTGCCCGATCGTATAGTTGTCGCCGACCGTGCCTTGGTGGTGATGCTCCCACCAGATCGACAGCATGCCCATCGCAAGCCCGAGCACGACGAAGGGCGCGATCTCGATCAATCGGCGCAGACGAATCGGCTCATGCTTGAGCCAGGACATCAGCAGAAGCGCGGCGGGCAGCGTGCAAGCCGTCGTTTTGCTGAACAACGCCAAGGCATGGCAGACGAGGGCAAGCGCGTACCAAGCCCAAGGGAGAAGTCGCGTCTGGGGGCTGGCGTCTGGCGTCCGGGGGCTCGGTGTTGCGGTGAAGTGCGTCCACGCGAGCAGCGCGAGCAGGAAGAAAAACAACGACTGCACATTCTTCAGCTCGGTGATCCATGCGACCGACTCCACTTGCACGGGATGCAAGGCAAAGATCGCGGCGCCGAGCCACGCGCCCGGCACCCGCAGACGGCGCAACAATTGCCAAACGAGCACCGCGTTTCCGGCGTGCAGCAGGATGTTTACCCAATGGAAACCCGAAGCGTTCAGGCCCCAAAGCGACCGCTCGAAACGGAACGTCGTGTAAACGAGCGGAAAATATTGCGAGGGTGAATCGGTCGAAAACCAAATGCGGCGCAGACCATCCGACGCCGTGAGCAGCGGGTTATGGGTGACGTAGTTGTCGTCGTCCCAAATGAACCCCGCGCGCCACGCCGGCTGATACGCCGCGATGACGGCGACCACTAACAGACCAGCCCATAGCCAGCCCGAGGCCCAGCGCGGCGCGGTTCGATTCGGATGATCGCTCATAGTTTGGTTTCGGAAGCGGTGGAAGCCGACGCTTGGTGCTCCGGCCCCGATGAGGCCGATTCCGTCAGGTTTCGTTTCTGACCGAGTGCGAGGTCTAAATTGTGCTGGGCGCTCGCGTAGCCCGGTTGCAATGCCAGCGCCCGCTCGAGGCTGCGAATCGCGGCATTCACGTCGCCACTCTGCAGCAAAGCCCAGCCGAGATTATTGTGGGCCATGGCGAGTTCCGGCTGGCCGGCGACCGCGCGTCGATATTCTGCGATGGCGTCCGCGACTCGCCCTTTTTGCAGCAGGGCATTGCCCAAATTGACCCGTGTTTCGGCGTCGTCCTTCTCGGCGAGGCTTCGCTCGAAATGGCCGATCGCCTCGTCGATCCGGGCTTGCTGCAGCAAGGCGTAACCGAGATTGGCGTGAACATCGGCATGGTTCGAACGCCCCGCCAAGGCTTGCTCCAGATCGGCAATCGCCTCCGGCAACTTTCCCTGCTGCAGCCGCGCCAAGCCGAGGTCCGCGAGGATGGCACCGTCCTTCGGATGCGCCGCCGCCGCCCGTGCCAAATGGACCGCGGCTTCGTCGATCGCGCCGCGGCCGAGCAAAACGTGGCCAAGATTGAACTCCGCACTCGTGAGCTTGGGTTGCACGGCGAGCGCATCCCTGAACAAGCGGAGCGCCTCGTCCGGCCGGCCCTTTTTCAACGCCACCAAACCGAGATCGTTGAGCGCGCTCGGAAACTTCGGCCACAACGCGAGCGCCTTTTCGAAATGGGTCGTCGCTTCATCGAGGCGATCGAGCTGAAACAAAGCCCAGCCGAGATTGCAGTGCCCCAGAGCGAAGTTCGGCTCGACCTCGAGCGCGCGCTCGAACAGCCCGACGGCTTGCTCGCGTTCCCCGCGATTCAACCGCAGCAGGCCAAGATTGTTATAGGCCATGAACGAACGCGGATTTCGTTCGATGGTCGTCTGCCAGAGCGTTTCCACATCCCGATACATCCGCGCTTGGCGCCAGGTAAGCGTTGCCAGGCCGACCAGCAGCATCGCTCCCAACGCGACGGCGGCCCAACGTACGCGCCGGCCACCGTCGGCGTCGGCCAGAGCGAGCTTGCGGGTCCCCCAAGTCAGGCCCGCGGCGGCCAGCGCAACCGGCCCGACCATCGCGCTGTACTGGTAGTGATCCGCCACGAAGGTGTAGAGGAACGTGTACAGCATGATGAAGCCGAGCACCGGACTGAGCGTGGCGACGAAAAACAAGGCGGCGACCTCGACGCCGCGGCCGACATGACGGCGCACGAAAACGATTAGCGCGGCGACGGCGGCACTGGCGGCGAGCCACAGGTACGCCAGCGGATCGGAGGGATCGATGCTCCAGCGCGGATAGCTGAAGGTGAGGTTCGCGGGCCACACGAGCTTGCCGAGATAGAACCAGACCGCGCGGCCGGCGATCAACCCGCGCTCCCAAAACCCCAGAGCGAAGGCCTGGCCGACGGTGCCCTGCCGATTGCGCTCCCACCACATCGAAACCAAACCCATGGCGATTCCAAGCAGCACGAAAGGCACGATCTCCAACATGCGCCGCCGGGTGATGGTCCGGTGCTGCCACCACAGCACGAGCAGCAACGCCGCGGGCAACGTGCATGCCGTCGTCTTGCTGAAGAGCGCCAACGCATGAAACGCCAGCGCGAGCACATACCACGTCCAGCGAGGGAACCGCTTTGCGCTTCGGATTCGGGGTTCTGCGTCGTCACTTTTGAAATCGGCACGGGGGCGGCTCTCGGTCGCAGCGACGAATTGCATCCAGGCGAGCAACGCCAAGAGAAAGAAAAACAACGACTGCACATTCTTGAGTTCAGTCACCCAGGCGACGGATTCCACTTGGACGGGATGCAGTGCGAAAATTGCGGCGGCCAACCACGCCCCGGGTGCGCGCAAACGCTGCAGTAGTTGCCACACGATCAGGGCATTCGCGGCGTGCAGCATAATATTGACCCCGTGATAACCGAGCGGGTTCAGCCCCCATAACGCGTGCTCGAGCCGGAGCGTGGTGTAGACGAGCGGAAAATATTGCGACGGCGCGTCGGTCGAAAACCAGATCCGGCGGAGGCCGTCCGGCGCGGTCAGCAAGGGATTCTCGGTGACGTAATCGTCGTCGTCCCAAATGAAGCCGGCGCGCCAGGCTGGTTGATACGCCAGGATCACCCCCGCGACGAGGAGCAGCCCCCACAACCAAGCGCGGCGCGCAGTCGGAGGCGATGGAGCGCGGCCGGCGGCGACGACGTGACTGGGAGCGGAAGCGAGCATGTCGTACGGATGCGTGACGAGGCTCAATCCAAGCGCACCGGAATCCGGCGCCGCAGAATCCACGCGATCGCTAGCATATCCAGCATCGGCCGCCAGAGCAGCACCCGGAAGCCGTACTTGCTCACGCCGCCCTGCCGGTGCCGGTGCGCGACCGGCAACTCGACGACCCGAAACCCGCCGGAAACCGCAAAGGCCGGCATGAAGGGATTCAACATGTGCACGGGGAGGAAGCTGGCGATCACCTCGCGACGAAACACCTTCAAGGCGCAGCCGGCATCGGTGACGCCGTCACGCAGCAGTCGTCCGCGCACGCCGTTCGCGACGCGCGACATGACATGCCGCAACGTGGAATCGTGTCGATCCGCACGGATGCCGTTCACGAGATCGGCCTTGGCGAGCAGCGGCAGGAGCCGGTGAACGTCGGCAGGCACGTTTTGGCCATCGCCGTCCATCATGCCGACGATCGGCGCGCGGGCCGCATTGATCCCATGCAACAATGCGGCGCCCTGCCCGCGATTGCGCGACAAGTGAAGCACCCGACACCGGGGCCATTTGGCGCGGGCGCGCTCGAGCTCCGCCGCCGTGCGATCTTTGCTGCCATCGTTCACCAAGATCGCTTCCCATGCGCCATCGAGTCGTGCCAGCTCACCGCAGAGCTCGTCGACGATCCGATACGCTACGTCCTCCTCGTTGAAGAACGGCACGACCATCGAAAATGACACGGCGGGTTCGGAGCTCATGAGCGTGATTTCAGGAATGGGTTTCGCGCCGCGACCTGGCCGGCGCACCGACGCAGCGCCCGTGCCACGGTGCAGGCGCATCTTGGCCGTGTCGTAGCATGGGCATCTTGCCCATGTCTGCGGCGCGGAGCGCCGTCCACGGGCGGGACGCCCGTGCCACTTTATGGCCGCGGATGGCCGAATGCACGACCGTGCTCATAGTTCGCCTCGTTGGATCAACACCGTCGGCAAATCGATGCCGTGCTCGGCCGGGGGGCCGTCGAGGGCTTGCGCGATATCGGCGTCGGTTAATTTGAACACCAAGATCGAATAACCGATCTCGTCGTCCGGCTCGCGCTGGCGCAGATAGGCCGTCAAGCGCGCGAAGCGATATTCCGCGAACGCGGAAAAGACCTCGGTCCATTGCTCGCCCGACAACGCGCCGAACGCCTCCGCCTGCTCGTGCAGATTCGAAACGAGCAGCGGTCGGATCGTGCGCTCGAGCTCGCGATATTTGGCCTCGAAGCGTTCGTTCCAGGGCCCGAGCGGCCCATCGACGCCAAACCAGATCGCCGGCAGCATCGTCGCGCTGATGCAATACGTGCCGGCGGCGAGTCGCGCCAGGGGCGGCTGCTGCAAAAAGTAGACCGTCACGTTGCCGTCGTCGGAGATGGTCTTCCGCATCGGCTGGCAGTCGGGCCAAGCGCGCTTCGCCTCCGCCAGATCCACATCGAATTTCGCGGTGGTCGTATGCAGTTCGCGAACCGGCGTGCGCGGTCGATCCAGTCCCGCCGCGCAAAACAGATAGTGGGCCGAGATTCCGTAGTACCGCGGACTCGCGGTGCCGAAATACGAGAGGTAAACGGGACCGGACGACGGATGGGCGTCGAGATAGCGCTTCAATCCCGGCAGATCCTGTCCCCAATCGAGCGAGCTATCGACGAGGTGACGGTACGCGTGCCGCGGTGTCACGAGGCCATTGAAGTACGCGAGATAATGCGGATAGCGATACAGGGTCTCGGCGAGCAGCGCGACGAGCAGCGCTGCAACCGCCGCACCCGCCAGCTTCCGTCGCGGCTTGTTCGGTTGCAGCACCGGATAGCCCGGCTGGTGCTTGTCGAAGCGCTCCGCTTCCGACGACGCCGCGGTCTCGATCCGTGCCGGAGACTGGGCGCCGGACAGCCGGCGACGCTTCAGCCATCCGACTTCCAGCCAGTAAGCGGCCGCGCCGCAGAGAACGAACAGCGGGGCATATGTCGCCATGATATGCCGATGACCGATATTAAGCCGGCTCGGAATGACGGCCGCCCAGTAAACGAAAAACAGCGTCCAGAGCGGCAGCGTCGCATACAAAGCGGGACCGGTCGCCCGCCAAAACGACATGCCACGGCGGCGAATCTCGCTGCGGCGCCGACCAATCCCCGCGGCGAGCGCGAAGGCCATGATGCCGAAGAGCGGCAACGGCGTTTTGACGGCGAAGGCATACGGGAAAAACGTCTTCCACCCGGAGATGCCGTACTCGCCGTTGAAAAACGCCGAGCGTCGACGCGCGAATCGCCAGGCGTGCGCGTAGCCGTAGATATATCCCTCCGGCAGCCATTCGTGAGCGCGAATAAATTCGAAGACTTGGGCGGCGGTCGCTTGGGGCGGCGCCGCGAGCAAACGATCGAGTTGCTGCCCTTGCTCCGGCGTGAGGGTGGTTTCGCGCAAGGCGTTCAACGCGGCCGTGCTGTCGGCCTGCATGTCGGCCCGGGCGAGGATCTCGTTCGCGCGCGCGGTCTGCGCGTCCGTCAGTTTTAACGACGCAAGCAGAGAGAGCGGCTCCGGCTTTTCGAGCACGTAATCCCACGGATGCGGAAACCGATCCTGCGCGGCGATCGGCGGCGCGAACGTACGGTAACGGAATCCATAGCAGCCCCAAATCACCAGAAGCACGAGCATCGCTTGGCCGACCCCGGCGATCGCGAAGGCGGCGAGTTGCGCGCGTCGGGTCGTGAGCTCGCGATTGAGCCCGGCGCCAATCCAGAGGGGGCGGCCACTCGCGACGCGGACGACGAGCAATATCAGTCCAATCGGCAGAATGAGCACCGCCGACATTTTCGAGACGAAGAGTCCGCCGATCACCAAGCCGCCGAGGATCACGCGCGCCAACGTGAGCCGGTGCAGCGTGGCCCACACCGCCGTCACCGCGGCGAGAAAGAACAACGAGCAAGTTGCGTCCGACGTCATTAGCGCGCCGTTCGCCAGCACGATCGGGCTCGTCACGAACACGAGCAGCGAAAGCATGCCGCCGATTGGACCGAAAAGCCGTCGCGCCCACCACCACACCAACGCGCCGAGCGCGACCGTGAGCAGACCGATCGCGCCCCGGCCCCGACGGAGCATGCCCGGCAGATCGTTCCCGAGTTGGTGAAACCAGATATCGCCGATCGTCCATTCATCGGAGTTGCGCCACGCCTCGTTGTCCCGCGGCGGCGGCCGGTAATTTCCGAGCACGAGCGGAATCGCCATCACGCGTTGCGGCAGAATGCCGTTTTCCGGATTCAACCGATAGTCGCGGTATTTCCAATAGGTGTAACCGGCGGCCGCGTGGACGATCTCGTCCGAAGTCAAACTCTTCTCGCGCACGCTCGACATCATGAACGCCCAAAACAAGGCCAGCACGACGGCGGCGGCGACCGGCCCGGTGAGTCGATTCCGCCAACGCTCCGCTGGCGTGCAAATCGGCAACGCCGCGGTCGTGGCTGCGGAGGACTCGAGCTTGGCATTCATACGGCGGAAGTCACGCGGTGCCCACGTTACCGAGTCGAAGCCGGGCTTGCCGACGGCTCGAGTTGTGCCACGAGCCGATTGGGGAAATCGATCCCAAGCTCAGGCGGCGGTCCGTTCAAGGCGCGATCCAGATCGGATTCCATCAAAGTGTACGCCAAAATCGAATAACCGATCGTGTCGTTGGGTTCACGCTGGCGGAGATACGCCGTGAGTCGCGCGAAGCGAAATTGCGCATACGATTCGAAAACCTCGTTCCAGCGTTCGAGCGGCATGGCCGCAAACGCACGGGCGCGGTCGGCCGCGGCGGGAGCGAGCAAGGGAGTGACCGTTCGACGAAGTTCCTGATAGGTCGCTTCGAATCGCGCGTTCCAAGGCCCGAGCGGCCCGTCGATCGCGGCCCAAACGGTCGGCAGCATCGATGCGCTGATCAAATACGTGCCGGCACGGAACTCGGGCACCGCCGGAACGCATAGGAACACGAGTTGGACGTCGCCGTTCGGCCCGGTCGTTTGCGAGACGACTTCGCTGCCCGGCCAATCGCGCTTCGCTTTTCCCACCGCGCCCGCGAGTTGATTCGCCGGCGCGTGCAACTCGCGAAACGGCGTACGCGGCCGATCGATGCCCGCACCACAGATGAGCAGATTCGCCGCGATGCCATATGTTTCGGGTCGGCCCGCGCCGAAATACGAGAGACAGAATGGGCCACGCTGCGGATGCGCGTCGATGTACCGCTTCACCCCGGGCAGGTCCTGGCCCCAATCCAGCGAGCTGTCGACCAGGTGATGGTACGCTTGGGCGGGCGTCACGATGCCGTTGAAATAAGCGAGGTAGTTGGGATAGCGAAATCCGACCTCGACGACGAGGCCGACGACCAACCCGCCAAGAGCGAGCGCCGCAATGTTTGCGCCGGTCTTGCGCGGATGTAGGGCGGGGGCTCCGAACCCCGCCGGAAGAGTCTTCGCCGGCGAGACATCAGATCCAAACTCGGACAACTCGTCCCGATTGTGCGCGATGGCCGTGCCAGGACCATTCGACAGGCCGCGGTCAAGCAACCCGGCCTTACACGCAGTCCGCTTCAACCACGCGGCCTCCAGCCACCACGCCGCTGCGCCACCCAGAATGAAGACGGGCGGATAGGTCGGAATCACATAGCGATGGCCGATGTTGAGATGGCTCGGAATCACGGCCGCCCAGTAAAAGGCCAGGAGGCACCACAAAGGGGCCGTCGCATACAGCAGAGGGCCCGCGAACGTCCATTGCCGTGCGCCGCCGACGAACTCAGCCTGCGACCGCGCAATGATCGCGAGGGCGGCAAGCAAGAGCAGGCCGAACATCGCGAGCGGCGTTTTGACCAGCACCGTGTAAGGAAAGAATGTTTTCCATCCCGTCGCACCATACTCGCCGTTGAAGAAAGCCGCGCGCATTCGCGAGAACCGCCACGTATGCGCCGCGCCGTAGAGAAAAGCTTCCGGCAACAATCGGTGTTGCCGAAAGTAGTCGACGACCCGGGCCGCCGGAGCCGCCGCGGGAGTTGCCAGCAATTCTTCGAGCTTTTGACGTTGGGCAGGGGTAAGTAGCGCGGCACTGACCTCGCGGGTCGCCGCCAGGGCATCGCGATTCCAGTCGTAGCGCTCGAGGATTTCGTTCGCGCGCGTTTTTTGCTCGGGGCTGAGATCGATGGCCTCGAGTTGCGCCAGCGGGCTCGGCTTATCGAGGACGAATTCCCACGAGAGCCGGAACGCCGCGTTCGATTTGCCTCCGGGAGCGAAGGCCGAGTAGCGAAAGCCATAGAACGCCCAAACCACCAGCGCGGCGATCAAGGCATGCGCGAGCGTTGCGCCGACCACCGCTATACCCTGGTGCGCACGGCGAGTGAGTTCTCGATTCCAGCCGAACCCGAGCCACCACGGCCGGCCGACGATCACGCGCAGCACCGCCAGGGTGAGTCCGATCGGAATGATCGCCACGGCGGAGAGCTTCGAAACGAACAAGGCGCCGAGGACGGCGCCGCTCAACACGACACGGCCGAACGTGAGGCGGTGCAGCACCGACCAAAGCGCCCACGCCGCCGCGAGGAAAAGCAAGGCGCTCGTCGTGTCGGACACCATCAACGGTCCATTGGCGAGAATGGTCGGACTCGTGACATACACGAGCAACGCCAGCATGCCGCCGAGCGGACCGAACAACTGGCGAGCCCATCCCCATACCAAGCAGCCAAGGACCACGGCCACCAGCGCGATCGCCCCGCGCCCGCGACGAATCATGGCCTGCGTGTCATTACCCGAGGCGTGAAACCACGCATCGCCCACGAGACCCGCATCGGACGACTCCCACAGCTCGCTGTTCGCCGCGGGAAACGCGGAGCCGCCGAATAAGAACGGAATCGCCATCACGCGCTGGGGAAGATTTCCGTTCTCCGGATTCAAACGGAAGTCGTGACGCTTCCAATAGGAGTAACCGGCCGCGGCGTGAGCGGTTTCGTCTGCGGTGAGACTTTTCTCGCTCACACTTGCCGCCATCAACGCCCAGAACATCGCGAGGACGAGCGCGGCCGCCAACGGGCCGGTGCAACGACGCACCCAGCCCGCGCGCGCATCCGGGATGCGCACGAGCGGGTCACAGGACACCAGGGATGGCGAACTCATGGGCGCCCCCCCGGAACGTTTACATCGCGCCAGGCGGCGTGATTGCGATACCGCGCGAGCTCTGCCTCGAGTCGTTTGACTGCGTCAGGCTTCGTCTCCGTGGGCATCGCCGCGGAGCGGCATGCGCGCTCGGCCGTGGCGATCGCATCGCTGAAACGCTGCGCCTCCGCATACGCGGCGGCCAAGGCCTCCAGCACGTCGACGTCGTCGCGGTCGGAAAGCGCCAGAGCCCGCTCCGCCAAGACGACGGCGTCCGGGCCATTGCGCAATGCCGCGTCGGAAGCGGTTGCGCGCAGCCAGGCCAGATTGAGCAGAGCGCGAGAATTTTCCGGCTGTGACGCCAAGGCCGACTCGTAGTGACTGAGCGCGGCCCTGACCTCACCTTGCGCTGCAAGCGCCTTGCCGAGGTTGTTGTGCGCTTCCCCAAAATCCGGGCGCAACTCGAGCGCACGCTGCAAAGCGGCGATGGCTTCAGGATAACGCTCATCGATGCGCAACATCCAACCGAGATTGTTCCAGCCCACCGCGTTTGCCGGTTCGAGCGCCACGACTTGCCGTAAATGCGTCACGGCGTCGCCCAGTCGGTTTTGGCGCCACAAGGCCATCGCCAGATTGTGATGCCCCACCGCGAAGTCGGGTCTGATCTGCAGCGCGTGCGCATAGGACCGGACCGCGTCGTCGAGCCGACCCTCGGCGAACGCTTCGCTCGCCAGACTATTGTAGGCGACGAAGTTCTCCCCGGTCACAGCGAGCGCGTGGGCACACAACGTTGGCGTGTTGCGCCAGGTCTGCACCTGGGCGCGCGCCACGATGCCACAACCCGCGACGGCGACCACCGCCAGCGCCGTAAAGGGCAGGTGCAGTCTCGGACGCGCCGCCGCGAGCGCGGCGGCGCCCCACGTCACGGCGAAAAAAAGGCCGAGCGATGGCAGATAGGTGTAGCGGTCGGCGATCGATTGATCCCCCACCTGGACGAGACCGATCACCGGCACGAGCATGCCACCGAACCAGAGCCAACCGACCGGCAGCGCCGGCACTCGCCGCCGCAGCGCGAACGCGCCCGCGGTAATGACGAGCAGGATAGCGAGCGACGACGCTATTTGCCACGCGGGCCAATGGCCGGAATGCGGATAGAAGAAGGCGAGGTCCGTCGGCCAAAACAATTTTCCAAGATAACGGCCGTAGGAGACGACGGCGTTTTCCGTGCGTTGAACGAACGACAACGTTTCCAGGGAACGAACTGTTCCACCGCGCTGCTGCACCGCAAAGGTGACGACGGATGAAACCGCACTCAGAAAGAAGAACGGCAGCTTCTCCGCGATCGTCGCTCCCGCGCGGCGCGGCGCGTTGAACCGCCGCAAAGGCCACACATCGAGCAACAGCAACACGCACGGCAGGGTCACGATCATCGGTTTGCTCATCAGCCCGCAGGCGAAGAACAGGAGGGTCGTGACATACCAGCCGATGGCGCCTTGCTCGACTTCGTGGCTTCGGCCCCCCTCCTTCGCCGCCGCATACCGACCGTACGCCCAGACTGTGAGCAGAAAGAAAAACCCGCTCAGGACATCTTTGCGCTCGGCCACCCAAGCAACCGACTCCACATGCGCCGGGTGCACCGCAAAGAGCGCGGCGACCACGAGGCTCCGCCATCGCGAACCGGTCAGCTGATGGAAAACGGCCCAAACCAAGAGGGCGTTCACGAAGTGGAACCCCACACTGACGACATGTGGCCCCAGCGGACCGTGACCGAACAGCTGCACGTCCAGCATATGCGACAGCCACGTGAGCGGATGCCAATTGCTCGCGTGCCCGGTCGTGAACGCCCACTTCACGCCCGACCTAGTCAGGCCGGCTTGGACTTTCGCATTGTTGGTGACGTACTCGCCATCGTCGTAGGCGACAAAAGCGTGGCCGGACACGGGCGAATACACCCACGCCGTAAAGGCGACGAGCAGAGCGATGCTCCCCGCCAAAATGGCATTCCCCGGCCGCCGCGGTGCGGCGGCGCCGGAGAGCGGTTCGGGCAGCACTGGTGCTAGTCGCGGCACGGTTTACCTGCCTCGTAAAGTTTGAGTTCGCCGCGCAACGACTCCACGAGCTCAGCGTTCGCTGACGCCGAATCCGATTGGAGCGCGCGGCGGGCCAGCGACGCCGCTTCGTTGAAGTTTCCCGTTTCCGCGGTGGCGGCGGCGAGCGCGCGCAGAACGACCGCGTTGTCGGCTGGAGCGACGCGTTGCGCGCGGCGGGCCAGCGCCACCGCCTTTTCGCCATTGCGCACACCGGCGCTCGGAGAGGTGGCCAAAATCCACGCGAGCCGGCACAGCGCATCCGGATTCTCCGGCTGCAACTGCAACGCCTTTTCCAAGGCATCGACCGCCGCGGCCGATTGTCCGCGGCGTTGCAACACGCCGCCGAGCCCGAGCAGGGCCAACGTGTCGCGCGGCTCGAGGACAACGGCGCGTTCGTAGTGCCCGAGCGCCTCGTCCACCCTGCCCTTCTCCATCAAGGCATCGCCGAGATTCCGGTGCGCGTTGCCGTAGTTCGGATCGGCGAGCAGTGCCTTCTGAAAACGCGCGATGCCGCCGTCGATATTTCCGGTCTGACAGAGCACGAGCCCAAGATTGTTATTCGCTTTCGCATGATCGGGCTGCAAGGCGAGGGCCTGCTCGTACTCCTTTTGCGCCGCGTCGAGCTGGCCCTTTTGGAGCCAAGCGTTGGCGAGGTTGTTGTGGGCATCGGCATTCGTGGGAACACCCTTCAGCGCGGTCTGGAGTCGGACGATGGCTGCATCGACTTGGCCGGCGCTCAGCAATGCCTGTCCCAGGTTGAGTTCGGCATCGTTGTAACCGGGCTGCAGTTCGAGCGCTCGCTGAAATTGAACGAGCGCCTCGGCCACCCGATCGCGCCGGAGCAGCGCTTCACCGAGATTATTGTGGATCGAGGCATTGTCCGGCGCGCTGGCCGCGGCCTTCTGCAGTTCGACGATCGCTTCGTCAACGTGGCCGAGCCGAAGCAAAATGCCGCCCAAGCCCATGCGTGCCCGGGCGTGCAGGGGGTCGATCGTCAGCGCCATTTCGTATTCGCGCGCGGCTTCTTCGAGCTGGTTCTTTTGGACCAGCGCCGTGGCGAGATTGTGATGCGACTTCGCCCAGCTTGGCTCGAGTTGGACCGCCTGGCGCAAATGAACGAGCGCCTCGTCGAGGGCGCCGCGCTGCAACAGCGTCGTGCCGAGATTGTACTGCGCGTTGACCAGACCAGGTTCGATTTGGACGGCCTTTCGGAACTCGCGCAAAGCGGCGTCGATGTCGCCCTGCTCGAGCAAGGCGCAGCCGTAATTGTAGTGCGCGACCTCGTAATTTGGCAGCACCTCGAACGCGCGACGGAAATGGACGATCGCCTCGTCGAGCTGCCGCTTTTCCAATAAATCGTTGCCGATTTCGTTATGCGCGATCGCGCACTCCGGATTACGCGCCAGCGTCGCGTGCCACAGCGTCAGCGGATCCCGATAGACGCGGGCTTGGCGCCACGTCGCCACTCCCAGCACCAGCAAGATCGCGCCCACGACAACCGGCACGAGTGCGCGGCGCGGCGCGGGCTTTCGCGCCAGGAAGCGCGCGACGAGCGCCGTGACGCCGGCAAGGGGAACGATGATGGCGAAGTACTGCCAGCGATCGGCCACGAGCGAATACCGCATGGCGCCGACGTTGAAGAAGCCGAGGATCGGCAGGAGCATCGCGATGAAGTACAACGCGGCAAAGAGCCAGACCCGTCCGAGGCGCTGCCGATAATGCCAACAGAGCAGGATCACGACGCCCGCGAACAAGGCGGGCACATACGCGACTGGGCTGCTCGCATCGATGTGCCAACGCGGGTAAACGATCGCGAGGTGGACCGGCAGCAGCGCTTTCCCCAGGTAAAACCACACGGCCCAACCCGCACCGCAAAGTCGCGACCAAAATCCATCCGTCCGGACAACGGTCGAGCCGATGGCCCGGTTGTACTGAAACCAAATCGTCAGCACCGCGAGAAGCCCCGCGACCGCGAAAAACGGAAGACTCCGCCTGATATCGCGGCGCGCGATGCGTCCACGGCGCCACCACGCAAATCCGAGCAGGATGACGGGAAATGTCGCCATCGCCGTTTTGCTCAACATCGCCAGCGAGAACGCGCCCAGGGCCAAGCCGTACCAGCGCGGACGCGGGTTTTCCTCGAATTCGAGGTACGCCAGCAACGTCACCCCATAAAAGAACATCGCCAGCGTGTTCTTCAGTTCGCTAATCCAAGCGACGGATTCGACGTTCACGGGATGCAGCGCGAAAATCGCCGCTGCCACCCAGGCGCCGGGCATCCCAAGCTTTCGCAGCACGCGCCAGCAGAGCACGGCGCCGACGGCGTGCAGCAAGACGTTGACGAGATGATAGCCCAGCGGCTGCTCGCCCCACAGCCGCCACTGCAGCCAGAAGGCCGTCGACGTGACGGGGAAATAATCCGGCAACTCGGTGCTGAACCAAATCGCCTTCAACCCATCCGCCGCCTTCACGGCGTGGTTGTTTGTCAGCAAAATATCATCGTCCCAGAGGTAGCCGGCGTGCCAAACCGGCTGATACGCAACGAAAGTCAGCGCCACGAGCAGCAATCCCCACCCGAGCGAACGACGGTCCGTGGCGGACGGCTTGACGTGGTCGGCGACCGCGACGCTCGAGTCCGCGGCGTCCGATGGCGAGGGCGCAGGAGAAGTCATCGGCGCGTCAGTTGCGACAGGCGACGGCGGTCGCGGCCGAGGCACGGTGCGCTCGGCGGCGCGCCGGCGCGAAAAACGCAGCGCGGCGATCCCGACCGCGAGCCAAGCACATCCCGAGACAGCTGCACCGAGCCATAAACCCGAGGGTGTGTATTCCATTTGCAGACGATGATGCCCCGCCGGCAATGCGACCGCGCGCAGGATGTAATTCGCGGGCACGATCGCGTACGACGAGGCGGCCGCTCCGGCCAACGACCGCACGCGCCAATCGCGGCTGTAGAGATCGGTCACGAGCAGGATGGCGGGCGCGGGCGTATCGACCTCGAGGGTCAAAGTATCGCTGGATTCGTCGAGCACACGGACGGTACCTCCCGTTGCCGACGGCCCGGGACGCGGCGACGGTTCACGCTCGAGGACGACGGTCCGCATCGGATCGAAGGTCGGCTGCTCCAGTTCCGCGAAAATCGCGTCGCGGCTCGACCGAACGCGATAGTCCGTGAGCAGCAAGGCGCGCGGCAGGACCTGCGGCACTTCCGCCACCTTCGTTTCGGTGGCGGAGACATCGAACACGTACCGGCACCGGACGAGGCCGAGCAGAGGACTCAGATGGCGGAAGAACAAATCCTGCCGGGCCGTCCCAGCGGGCTCTTTCTGGGTGAACGCCACGAATTCGGCATAGCGCTTCAAGACCAGCGGGTCGTTGCCCCACATATCGGGCGCACCCAGCAAGTAGCCGTTGTTTGGCCGCAAGAGGTTCAACACCCGATAATCTCCAGGGTTCTCGGTGATGTAGCGTTTGACGTCGGCCGGCACGGTGAGAACCAGCGAACTCGAGGCGAGTTGCAGACCCGCGCAGGCCACGACTTCGGCTGGAATCAGTACGAATACGAACCACCGCAGGCGGCTTCGCCATTTGATGAGGATGAGACCGACGCCGAACGCGACGGCGATCCCCGCCGCCAGCATCAAGCTCATGGCCGCGTTCCTGGCCGAATCCACCACGGCGTTCGGCGCCGCGTACCACGCCGCCGGGAAATCGTTTTCCGGGTGCGCACGCAGCCAACGGAACGCGCCCGCCAGGAGTTGCGGTTGCGCATAGACGGCAAGGCCCACGACGCCCATCGCCACTCCGGCCAGGAGCGTCGCAAGACCGGCGCGGCGGACTGCCACGCGTTGCCGCAACACGGCATCGATGCCACGGGCCGCCGCGAGCAGGATGAACAGCGTCGCAGGCAGCGTGAATTTCGACATGCCGCGAAAGCGATCGAAGCCGGGCACGAAGTCGTAAAGCACTCGATACACCGGCACATGCCGGCCCATCGCCAAAATCAGCAACAAGCCCGCGACGAGCAGTTCCCAGCGGGCCGCACTTCGTTGCAAAGGATCTCGTGTCGCAATGGCAGCGGCGAGGACCGTGCTCATCCCGACGAAAAGCGACATTTCCCAGGGGTAACATCGGCCCCAATACCAGGGATCGCTCGAGTTGGTCGCGCCGAAAAATGCCGGCGCGATACCGGTGAGCAGATTTTCCGGCGGGAAGGCGAACACCGCCGCGAAATCGAACGCGAGCTTGCCGGAACGCACCGTTTCGCCCGCCGCCAGAAAACTCGGGATCAATTGCGCCGCCGCGAGCGCTGCGGCCACGATGCAACAAGCGATCAGCGATGGCAGCGCCCGGCGGCGCGTCCCCGGTTCCGCGATCGAAATGGCCGCTCCGTAAAGCCCCGCGGCGACGCCGAAAAAAAACACGTACTGCACCTGCCCGCCAAGAATCTGAAAACAGATGGCAGCGGATGCGAGGAGTACACCGCGGCGCTCGCGGTTGCGCCACCAATCGTCGAGTCCCGCGAACGCCCAGGGGATCCAAGCAATCGTGCAGAGATTCGACAAGTGCCCCGCGTAAACGTGGGGCAAAACCGGTCCGCTGAGCGCGAGCACGCATCCGGCCGCGGCGCACGCCGCCGGATGCAGGCCTCGTCGCGACGTCCAATACGTCATGCCTGAGCCGGCAATGAGCAGATGCAGCAAGATCGAAAAATTAATCGCCCGGCTGAGCGGCAAAAACACGAACCCGAGATTCAGCGGATACAACAAGCCCGACTGCCACCCGGCAAAAAATGGCTGGCCGGAATAGGTGTGCGGATTCCAGAGCGGAAAATCGCCGGCGCGGATCCGATCGGCGGCGAACGCCCGCCACGCCGCGAACTGATTGATGACGTCCGTGTGAGGGGCGCCGAGCACGACGTCCGGTGGGAGCCACCACGTCACCGCGATCGCCAACGCGAGCAGCACCGCCGCGGCGATGACGCATGCCTTGAGTCGAAAACGAGGATCCGCGTCGTCCGGTTCGTTCTCGCTCGCGGGGAAGCAGATCATCCTGGGAGCCTCGTTCGGCGAGCACGATCGTTACGGCGGCGGCCGGGAATTCCAGCGTGAATTCCGTCGCGCACGACCGTGACGGGCGATGCTGGCATGCCGATCACCACCGCGGTCGAGGCTGCGCTCACCCGGACAACGGCCGGTTGAGCAGCCGCCGACGTTGCTCGTCGGTCAAGCCGGTGGTCGCGAGCCACGCTTTCGCGGCGTCGGGATCCGTTTTCACCCAGTTCGTGACGACGTTGGAGATAGCATCGTAGCGAACGTTGGGATCGTTGATCGAGGCGACCCAGCGCGATGCGACATCGGGACGAACCTCCGCGAGCTGGCGCGTGTAGCTGGCGAAGCCCGCGTCGCGGCCTGCCCCGGGCGGAAGCGTCGAAAGCCATTCGCCGGTTTTCGCCGGCTCGAGCGAGGTCCAATGATCGACGACGTGGCCAATGGCCATGTCGCGCAAGGGGCCCGCGCCGAATTGCGAGACCCAGGCCGCCGTTGCAGGCGGATCCATGATCGACCAGTGAATGACCGCGTCGTTGACGGCGGACTCTCGCACATCACCCGGCGGCAAGCTCGCGGCGAAGGTCGCGGCTTCGCGAGGCGCAACCTGCGCGAGGTTGGAAACCAAGTGACCGATGAATTCCGACCGCAACGGCCCGGCCTCCATCTTTTTCGCGTAGGCCATCGCCGCCGTGGGGTCTTGCCGCGACCAGGATTGAGCGATCGCGAGCAAGGTCGTGGTCTGCTCGTTGCCGAGCGGGATTTGCGTCGCCAAGTTGATCGCGGCGGCGGAGTCGCGGACGCTCAAACGCTGCGTAACGAGAACGAGCGCGCGCTGCTTTTCGGGGCCGTCCGGCAGTTTTTGCGCCCAGGCAACCGCGGCGTTGGGGTCGTCGAAGACCCATTTCGAAATGGTCGATTCGAAGACGCGCGAGTGGCCGTCCTCCTCGCTGAGATTGGACGCCCACGACATCGCCGCCACCGGATCGGTCCGCGCGAGTTCTTCGCCGACCTTCGCCAGCGCGAGGCGCTTCGTGCGGCCGTCGATCAGCGTTTGCGCCCAGGTCAACGCCTTCTGCGGGTCGTCCTGCAGGAGACCGTCGACGATATGGCCGACGGTTTTCGTCTGGGTGTCGCCGGCCGGCATGAGATCGGCGAACTTCATCGCCTGGACCGGATCGGCGACCGACAAGTGCATCGCCACGGTGTCGAGGAGTTCGTCGCGGTCGCTGCCCGGCGCGGCGTTATTCACGTAATCGAGCGCGGCCTTCGGATCTTTTTTCGCGAGTTCGATCATGACGGACTTGATCGCGTGCGCGCGCATCGCTCCCTCGGGCAAGGTTTGCGCGTTGTCGAGCGCGAGCTTCGGATCGTCCATGGCCCAACGACGCAAAAGTTGCTCCATGGCGTCGGCTTTCACGGCCGAAGCCGGCATCTCTTTCGCGTATGCAAATGCGGCGACGGGGTCGATCGTCGCCCAATTCCCGACCAGATCGCGGACGACGATATTGCGATTGGAGCCGACGGGCAGGTTCTCGGCGAAGCGGATGGCGCCCTCCGGATCCGACGGGGGCCAAGCCTGGGCGACCATGGTGATGGCTGCCATGCGCTCCGGGCCCGCCGTCATTCCCATGGCGTAAGCGCCGGCCGCTTTTGGATCGGCCGCGGCCCAAATGGAAAAAATCTTGCTGAGCACCTGCATTTTCAAGGCGCCCTCGCCGATCGTGGCGGCCCATTTCAACGCCGATTGCGGGTCGGTCGAAGCCCAGGTGGTGGCGATCGCTTCGAAGAGCGCCTGGCGCTCGCCCGGATGCAAGTTGAGCTTGGCGGCAAAGGTCGACGCGGCGACGGGATCGCTGGCCGCCCACGCGGCAAAAATCGTACCGTAGCCGGTCGAACGCATGTTCACCGGCAAGCCTTCGAGCAGGTCCAATGCGGCATTGGGATCGTTCACCGCCAGATACGGCAGCGCGAGATTGATCGCCTCGTTGCGCCACGCGCCGGGCGGCAGCTGCTTGATCCACGCGATCGCTTTATCGGGATCGACGGCAAGCCAGGCCTTGAGGATGGCCGTCACCGTCGTGTCGCGCATCACGGGATTGGGCAAACCGCGGGCGAACGTGATTGCGGCCACGGGATCGATTTCACCCCAGCGCGCGAACAGGAATTGGCGGAGTTCGTCTTGCGCGGGCTTCACGACCAAGCGGCGCACCGCCGTCATCAAGCGGGGGAATTGCTCGCGATCGAGCGCGTTCAAAATGATCTCCCACTCCTTGGTCTGCCGCCAGATGCCGCGGCTGCACTCTTCGTCGAGCCGTTTCGCGATTTTTTCGACTGCGCCGCGGCCGAACCAGTTTTCATCGACGCGCGCCGCGCGAGGCGCCGTCACGCGGCCAAGCCCAAAACCGACCGCCAGCACGAGCAAGAGCGCCAACAACACGAAGGGGATCTTCTTCATGGGAAATACCGACGTAAAAACGAACCAGGGGACAAAGAGGGGGCGAGCGAAGCGGGAAGGGAAACGATCTGAGCCGAGCGGCCAACTTCGACGCGAACGGGAAAAACACGGCAGGCCCTCCCGTGGCGCAACGACATCCTGATTTCGTCTGGATTCGCCCTAAATTAAACGAAATCGGCACCGCTCCAGGCCGCAGACGCAGACAGCCGCGATGGTCGTACCACCACCGCGGCTGTGAATCGCAAACTAACGCTGAACTACCTAACAAGTATCAGCTGCTTACTGGCAGCTGACACTAATCGAATTGCCCGAACCGGCGCTGATTGACGAGCACGGATTACCGTGACGTACGGTGCCCGAATTAACGTGCGAGTTGTAGGCGGTTTGGAGCCACACACCATGACTGCTGGTGGTGTAGATTTGGATGCCGCTGACCGTGCAATCACGGCTGGCGGTCACGCTGAAGTAACCACGGCCGCAGCTCGTGCCCGTGACGGAGCCGATGCTGGTCTTGCCGTTCGTGTTCGCCGTACGGAACGCGGCGTAACCGCAGCCGTAGCAGCAACGAGTGCTGTTCGCGCTGCCGTTAAAATTGCTGGAGTAATTCAGCAGGTAGCCGTTGCCGTTCGGACGATCGTTCGAGGTGATCGTGCCGACCGTATTGGTGCCGGAGATACCGTAGGTTTCCATGTTGTTGTCGCCACGGGAACCGGACGCACCGCTGTCGCTCGGGCTGCCGGCATAGAGGCCATAGCCCAGACCGCCGGCGCAATCGTCGATGCGGTAGGTCAGATTAGCCGTGCCCGACGAACCGTTCATGTTCTGGCCGTTGACCGTCTTCCAGTAGTGGCCGAACCAGTTCGACGAGGTGTAGTGGAAGTTCCAGCCACCGATGTTGCTCGAGTTTTGGCAGAACAGGATGCCATGGGTGCCGCCACCGCTGATGGTCTTGCCCGTGCCGTCCACGATCACATTGGTCTTCGTGCTCATGCCGTTGCCGTCGCCCGAATTCAGGAGCTGAATCGTGCCCGAGCTCATCGCATTCTTGCAGGCGTTTTCCGCGCCGGCCATGCTGCTGCCCGTGTACTTGGTCGAACCGTCGACTTTACCCGTCCAAGTGCTGCCGGAAACGGTCACTTGACCGAGAGCCGCAAAGGAAGGCGTAGCCATAATCGAGAAAGCGGCGAGGGTCATGGCGAGGAGCCCTTGCAGCCGTGTGGTGTTGTTATTCATGCTTCTTTTTTTGTGTTGGGGTCTTATGCCGATTCTGCGCCCGGCAGAGGGGGTTGGTATTCCAGCCGTCAGCAGAAATTGGGGGTACCGACGCGCGGGAACGCGCCAGAGGAGCTTGCACGCTCGAACGAGGCAACGGTTCGCCGCACTTGACCGTTCAGCCGGTTTTCCGCGGCACCGCCGTCGGCCGCGGAGATCGCGGAAGACGCGTATAGGCCAAGTCCACGCCAGAATCCAGAGGCGCGGACAAGCGCACGCGAGGAAACCGGCGACGCAATGCGGACAGGGGAAAGACAGGGGCGTACTCTCAAGCTCAAACCAGGGGGAGGGTGAAGGGGAGCGGCCGAGAAACTCGGCGGCGCGGAAACATACCGGCATTTTGCGATCCTGGCTATTACCTCGTTTGGGTAAGTAGTGGGGAATCCCGCGGCCTTCGGCTGCTTCGCCCCCGGCGCGCCGGAGAGGCAAGGCGCACCCGAGGCGCGGCCACGAATCGACGATGCCGCTCCGCAGAGCACGCGAATAGTATTTACTCGTCGAAATCCGCCCGTACGTACACAGCGCCCCTCCGGTCGTCATGATCCGAACGCTTCTCGTTTCCTCGCTGGCAGCTGGAATGTTTCTCGCCGCCTTGCCCGCGCAGTCGCCGCGGCCCCGCCCTGCCCCGCCGCCGCCTCCCCCGCCCGTGGCGCCGAAGCCGTATTCACTCATCTGGGACAGCACAAAACGCCGTCACGACGCCCGGCCCGGCGAGACCAGCGCGGCGTTCGTTTTTTCGGTGACGAATGCGTCCGCGGAGGAAATCGAGATTCTGCGCGTGCAGCCGGCCTGCGCCTGCACCGTCGCCCCGATGCCGCGTCGACCTTGGGTCATCGGCCCCGGCCAGTCCGACACCTTGACGGCCACGATGGATTTCGAAGGCAAGCATGGCGTGCAATCGAAGACGATCGTCGTCGAATCGACGCAGGGAAGCCAGGTCCTCACGCTTACGGTCAATATTCCCGACGAAATGGATGCGGCCGCGCGCGTGCACAACCAGGAGATCGCGCTCCAGGAGCGCCAGGCCGTTTTCCACCAGGAGTGCGCGGCCTGCCATGTCGCCCCGCTTGCCGGGAAGAAAGGCGCCGAGCTGTTTCAAGCCGCCTGCGGCATTTGCCACAACGCGCCAGCTCGCGCGGCCATGGTGCCGGATTTGGCCGTGGCGCGCGAAACGCGCGACCGGGCCTATTGGGAAAAATGGATCGCGGATGGCAAGGACGGCACGCTGATGCCCGGCTTCGCGGCGCGCAACGGCGGCCCATTGTCGGACGAGCAGATCGCTTCGCTCGTCGCGTACGCGATCGAGAATCTTCCGACTAAACCGGCGCCAGCGGCAGCGGCTCCGTCGCCGAAGTCCTGAGACCAGGCAGATTCGCGTCGTAAGCCTTGGGGAAGGCGCCGTCGGCGGCAGATGATGCATCTCGCTGATCCCGCGCGCCGGGTTCGCCGGACCGTAAACTGCACGAAAGTTTGTGGTTAAGTGGCCGATTCATCAAACGGCACCCTCCCCTGCCCCCCGCTCATGGCTCTGTCGTTTCTCGCGGTCCTCCGAGATCCAGGGCGACGCATTCCGCGTCGTTTTTGGGCCACAGCATGGCTCCTCCTCGCCTGCGGAATAGGGCAAATCCGTGGCGCCGAATGCCCGCGCGATTACAGCACGGCCTCGTGGCTGACGGACGAAGGACTCCCGCACAATGTGGTGAACCGGATTCGCCAAGATGCGAACGGGTTCCTCTGGCTCGCCACGGCGGCGGGATTGTCGCGCTTCGACGGCTTCGAGTTCGAAACGTTTCCGATCCCGCCGGAATTCACGCGCGGCGGCTTTAGCCTGCGCGATCTCGTCGTCGTCGACGGCACGACGATCCTGGCGCTGCCGCCCCTGGACGGCCCGCTGCAATTTCGCGACGGACAGTTTTCGCTCCACCCGATCTCGGCCCACGTCCAGGGCAAAATCGCCGATATATACGCGGAACGCGACGGCGTGGTCTGGGCCGGCACTTACGACGGCGTGCTCACGCGCTGGCAAAACGGACGCGTCGAGACGTTCGGGACGGCCTCGGGAATCGCGCGCCGCGGCCTGGGGTTCTTTTTCGCGCGCGACAGCGAAGGGCACACCTGGATCTCCGCCGGCTCCTTTCTCGGCTATTATGCGAACGGCAACCTGGTGCGGTTCACCGAACCGCTCGGAGCGATGGTACAAGTCGCCTCGGCTCGCGACGGCGGCCTGTGGATTATCGCCGACGGAAAACTCGCGAAGTATCGCGACCATGCCGTGCAAATGGTGCAGGCGGAGCCACCGTGGCTCGGGCGCAAATCGTCGGTCCGCACCATTCTCGAAGACGCGTCGGGCAACGTGTGGTTCGGCACGGCGCGGCACGGCTTGTTCTGCTACCGCTGCGGGGAGTTCGACAAAGAAGTCTATTTTCCGCACCAAGGCATCCAATCGATCCTCGAGGACCACGAGGGCAATATCTGGGCGGCGACCGACGGCACGGGCATTGGCCGGCTGCGCCCCAATGCGTTTCAGATTTACGATTATCACGCGGGCTTGCCGGAGAGCTTGAGCACGAGCGTGTGCGAAGACGAAAACGGCGACGTATGGTTCACGAATCGCGCCGGCGGCCTGGTGCGCAAGCACGGCGAACAAATCCAAGCGTTCCCTTATCTCGACCCGGCGAAGAATCCGTTGTTCGTCAGCGCCGCGTATCCCGACGGGCACGGCCACCTTTGGGTTAGCGCGACGATCGGCGTCTATCGCATCGCGTTGAGCGACCCGTCGACGATCGAGCGGATCGAAACGATCATGCGCAATCCGCGCGCGCTCTTCTGCGCCAAAAACGGCGACGTGTGGGCCGGCACGGCGGGCGAATTGCTCGGTTATTTCCGCGACGGCGTGTTCAACGAGGTGAAGAAAGAACAGGGTTTTCTCGGCGAGGGCATCACGACGATCGTCGAGGACAAGTTCGGCGACCTGTGGTTGGGCTGCTCCACCGGCGAGCTGTACCGCTGGCACGACGGCAGAATGACGCGCTTCGACGCGAAAGACGGCCTTCCGCCGAGTCCGATTCACGCGTTGTATCCCGATCCAGCCGGCGCCCTCTGGATCGGCTCGCTGAGCGGTTTGTACCTGCGGGACGAACACGGTTTGCACCGCTTCACCAGCGCCAACGGCCTCCCCGACGGCATGGTGCTGCAAATCCAGGAGGACAAGCATGGCCGGCTCTGGATCGGCGGCGCCGGTGGGCTGATGCATGTGGTAAAGTCGGAGCTGCTCGACGTCGCTGCTGGCCGGGCAACGCAGGTCCACGCCGGCACGCACGGCAAAGACGAAGGGCTCTCCGGCATGTCCCCCACGACCGATTATCAACCGGCCACGTGGCGCGATAGTCGCGGCTGGTTGTGGTTCACGACCTACAAAGGCGTCCTGGCGCTCGACCCCGACGCCGTCGTCCCGAATACGAAGCCGCCGCCCGTCTGGATCAAGCATGCGCTGCTCGACGACCAACCTCTCGCCACGCACGGAGATATCGAAATTCCGCCGGGCCCTCATCAATTGGAGTTTTCCTTTGCCGCCCTGAGTTACGCCGCGCCGACGAAAGTGCGGATGCGCCACCGCATGGAAGGCGTCGACCCGCATTGGGTCGAGACGACCGAAGCCCGCTCGGCGCGTTATTCCAATTTGCCGCCCGGCCATTACCGGCTGCGCGTCATCGCCTGCAACGACGACGGCATCTGGAACGAAACGGGCGCCACGTTCGCGTTTCGGGTGCGGCCCGCCTGGTGGCAAACGCAGTGGTTCTTGGCCGGAAGCTTCGCCGCGTTCACCGGCGCCGTCGTCGCCGGCGTGCGGTTTTGGACGCAGCGGCGGCTGCGACGGCGCCTCGAACTGCTGGAGCGCGAGCATGCCCTGGACAAGGAGCGCGCGCGCATCGCGCGCGATCTGCACGACGAACTGGGCGCCAGCATCACCGGCATTGGCATGGTCGTGAACCGGCTCCGCGAATCGGCGCACGAGGAATTCAAGCCGGCGGTCGACCAGCTAACGGGGCGAACGCAACGACTCGCTTCGGACCTCGAACGCGTGGTGTGGACGGTGAGCCCCAAAAACAATTCGCTCGATCGGCTCGCGGGTTTCATCGGCCGGTTCGCCCAAAATTTCTTCCGCGACAGCGGCGTCGTCTGCCTGATGCGCGGCCAGCGCGAGGTGCCCGCGCTCCCGATCGCGCCTGACGTGCAGCATCACGTGCTCGCGGTCGCAAAAGAGGCGATCAACAACTCGCTCAAGCACGCCCGGGCCACCCAAGTCATCGTCGAATGCAAATACGCGAACGGGTGGTTTGCGCTTTCCATTCGCGACAACGGCGTGGGGTTCCGGCCCTCCGCGGTCGAGCACGCCGAGCGCAATGGCTTGAGCAATATGCAAACCCGCATCGCCGAAATCGGCGGCCGCATCTGCATCGACAGCGCCCCGGGCAAAGGCTGCGCCATCACGCTCGAAGTGCCGATCCGTCCCAATTTTTCTCCCAACTGAAATGGCCGCCCCCGCTCCTTCAATTCGCGTCGCGCTGGTCGAGGACAGCAGCGAGCTCTGCGAAGAAATCGAACACGTCGTGAAACGCGCCCCCGGCTTCGCCCTGGTGTGCAGTTGCCGGAATACGGCGACTGCGTTGCGCAAGATCCCGGAGTGCCAGCCCGACGTGGTCATCATGGATATTCAGCTGCCGGACGGCAACGGGATCGAATGCATCACGAAGCTGAAACGCGAACTGCCGAATACGCAGTTCATGGTCTTCACGGTCCACGACGACACCGAACAAATCTTCAAGGCGCTCCAAGCCGGCGCCAGCGGTTATCTGCTCAAACGCACGAAGCCCGAATCGCTGCTGCAGGCGCTGCGGGAAGTGAAAGGCGGCGGTGCGCCCATGACCGGAGAAATCGCGCGCAAGGTCATCGAGAGCTTCCACCGCAAGACGCCGACCCCGGTCGGCGACGCCACCACGGCGCTCACCGCCCGCGAGGAGGAAGTCATGGAGCTGCTCGCGGAGGGTTATCCGGCCAAGGAGATCGCCATGCGGCTCTCGATCACGCCCGACACAGTCAACGCGCACTTGAAGCGGATTTATCACAAGCTGCACGTGCACTCGCGGATCGAGGCGGTGATCAAGTATCTGAAATAGCGTCCCGACGGCGCGCGGCTTCTCCGCTGCAGGTGGCCTCCTTGAGGCCGCCAAAAACGCGATCGCATCGTCCACGGCGGAGGCCGAGGATGCCCAGCTGCCACAAACCCGCGGTATATTCCGGGTTGGACGTCGGTCGAACGTTGCGCGATCTTAGCCGGCCATGTCCGTCTCCGAGGATCTTTTCACTCGCGCCAAGCAACTCATTCCGGGCGGCGTAAATTCGCCGGTGCGGGCGTTTCGCTCCGTCGGGGGCGCGCCGTTCTTCGTCAAGGCCGCGCATGGGGCCACGCTCGTGACGGCCGACGGCCGCGAACTGATCGACTTCGTCTGCACGTGGGGCCCCGCGATCCACGGCCATAACCACCCGGCGATCAAAGCCGCCATCGCCGCCGCATTGGAGCACGGCACGTCGTTCGGCACGCCGAATCCGTACGAGGTGGAAATGGCCGAGCTGATCGTCCGCTTTGTCCCTTCGATCAAAAAGGTCCGCATGTGCAACAGCGGGACCGAAGCGACCATGTCCGCCATTCGGCTCGCCCGCGGCTTCACGGGCCGGGACAAGATCGTCAAGTTCGCCGGCTGCTATCATGGTCATTCCGATTCCCTCCTGATCAAAGCCGGCTCGGGCGCCCTCACCCACGGCAATCCGGATAGCGCGGGAGTGCCGGCGGCGTTCGCCCAGGAGACGGTCGTGGTTCCGTACAACGATCGTGCCGCGCTCGAAGCGGCCTTCGCGGCGAATCCCGGGCAGATCGCCTGCGTCATCGTCGAGCCGTATTGCGGAAACGTCGGATTCATCATGCCCGATGGCGACTACCTGCAATTCCTCCGGGAGATTACGGCGCGACACGACACGGTGCTGATCTTCGACGAGGTCATGACGGGGTTCCGCATCGCCAAGGGCGGCGTGCAGGAACGAGAGCGGATCATGCCCGACCTCACTTGCCTTGGAAAAATCATCGGCGGCGGCCTCCCGGTCGGCGCCTTCGGCGGCCGGAGCGACATCATGGACCATCTCGCGCCGCTGGGCCCCGTGTACCAGGCGGGCACGCTCAGCGGAAATCCGCTCGCGATGGCGGCAGGCATCGCGGGCTTGAAGCTGCTGGAAGAACTCAACCCATACGCCAAACTCGACACGCTCGGGCGGCAGTTACGCGACGCCGTCCTCGCAGCGTGCCGCAGCAAAGGCGTGGCCGTGCAAGTGCCGCAATGCGGGTCGATGTTCAGTATTTTCTTCACCGATACGGCGGTCCGGGACTACGCGACGGCCCTTAAAGGCGACGCCAAGCTCTTCGCTCGCTTCTTCCATGCTTGTCTCGAGCGCGGCGTGTATCTCGCGCCGAGCGCCTACGAAGCCGGCTTTCTCAGCACCGCACATGAGGGCCCGGCGATCGCGAAAGCATGCGAGATCATGACCGCGGCAATTCAGGGGCTGTGATCTCGGAGTTGGATCTGGGAGTCGCGAGTCGGATGGCGGATTGGACGACCCGTTGCCCGCCCTGCACGGATGGGTGCTTCTGCGGCTTTGTCCCCAGACGCTAGCCCCAAGATCCCAGACCGGATATTTCACCGCAAAACGAATCCAAGCCCTCGCCACGGAGGTCACGGAGCTCCAACACAAAGGCAGCAGGAGGCTACAATCTGTTTTCGGATTATGATGCGAATGGATCGTTTGGGCAAAATCAGCGCTCGTGGATTAGTCTCCGTGTGCTCTGTGACCCCAGGTTTATGATCGTTTGGAGTGTGAAATTTGCGGACCAGACCCAAGATCCCAGACCCTAATGCCGGGGCGTCCGCGCTCGACGGATGGCCGTCGGGACGACGGCCGCATCCGGGCAGCAGGGTCAGGGCCCCCGCCCTGCATCAATTGCGCGCGAAAATCTGCGGGGCGGTGCTCGCGGAAGCGTGGCTGGCTTCCGCGAGATGATTTCGGTTACGGGGCGGTTGTCAGGACGCCGTTGCCGTGGATCGTGAGGCGGTCGGCGATCAGGCTGCCACGCAGCGTTGCATTGGCGTTGATCGTGACCGTGCCGTTCGGCGCGACGATCGAGCCGGCGAGGACGGCGTTGCCGTTCAACGTCACCCCCCCGGTCGCCAACTCGATCTTGAGCCACGCCGGATTCGTTTCTGCGCCGGCGCGTCCGTTGATCGAAAGTGTCGTGCCGAGTCGCAGAATCGCCGGTCCGACCACTCGCAGCGCCGCCGTGCCGTTCAAGCTCAACCGCTCCACGTCGTAAACAACCGGTTCGGTCGATCCCGCCACGCCCAGCACCACGGTGCCGCTATTCGCGGTGAGAACACGATACGCTCCCGCCGGCACCGCCACCGAGCCGGCGTTCCCGTTGAGCGTGAGGTCGCGCACCGTGCCGAAATCGCCCACGGAGTCGCTGGCGGAATTCAGCGTGACGTCGCGCGTGCCCGTCGAGGGTTGCGGAGCGGCGATCGTCGGCATCGCGAGCGGATCGACGCGGCGAACGAGAAAGCGCAGCAGCGCATTCCCATTCAAGGTGACCGTATACGTCGACGGCACCTCGGCGCCCGCGGCATCCTGAACGCCGCCAAACGTCGGGTGTCCGTTGAGTCGCACGGCGGGCGTGCCGGCGACGAGCAGATCGCCGGAGACGCCCGCCTCGCCATTGAACGCGAGGCTTTCGCCCGTAAGCACCTGGATCGAGCCGTCGATGTCGCCGTTCAAGCTCGGCGCGTGGCGCACGAGCGCCGTGACGCCAATCGTCAGCGTGCCCGTCGCCGAGCCTTGATAATTCGCTTCGTCGATCGTCGCACTGACCGCATACGAGCCCGGCAACGTGGGTGCCGAACTGCTGCCAGCATAGCTGAGGTTCACGGCGAGACCGGTAGGATCGGTCGTGGCCGTCACCAATTTGGGCGTACCGTCGTACATCTGGCTCAAGCCCGAGAGCACAATGGGCGCCTGCGCCGGCGTGATCTCATCGGTCACCGTGCCGCTCGCCGTGTTATAGTTTCCGGTCGCATCGGTGAACGTCCAACTATCGGTGTACGAGCCGGCGTCGGTGTGGGTCGTACCGCTCAGGTCGAGTCCGCTCAACGACTCGCCCATCGCGCCGGTCGCCGCGCCTAGCGCCGTGTGCGCAGCGCCGTCATAAGTCACGGAGTAGGCCGTGACGTGCAGGCTGGGATCGGCCTTGGCGATGACGAGGGTCCCGGAAGCACCGCCGACGTAATTCGGATCGATGACGGTTGCGCTCACGGCATAGGTGCCGGCATTCGCCGGCGCCGTCGCGCTGCCGCCGTACGTTACCGCAACGGGCAAGCCCAACGGCGACGTCGTGACGGAGACGCTATGCGGTGCCCCATTATAAGTCGCGGCGAGCTGGCCGAGCGTAACCGTCGCCGTGGCCGGAGCGACCGCAAGCGCGAGCGTCGCGCTGTCGCCGGCCCCCGCGGCATTCGTGGCGACGAGCGTCACGTTGAAACTGCCGGCGACGGTGGGCGCGCCCGAGATGACGCCACTCACCGGATCGAGCGAGAGTCCCGGCGGCAAACCCATCGCGCTAAAGGTCGCGGGCGTGTCGCTCGCGGTCGCCGTGTAGGTGAAGGGCGCACCGTAGGTCGCGCTGGCGGCGGGCGCGCTCGTGACGTTCGGCCGCGCTTGGATGCGAACTTGCAGGCTCGTGTCCTTCACGATGAACAATGCCCCGGTGCCAGCCGGCAGCCCGGTCGCACTGAAGTCGCTCGCGGCGAAGTTCGTCGCGGCGAACGTGGCGAGGGTGTAAACATTGCCCGCCGCGAAACCGCCGCCCGGCGTGAACGCGAACCCATACGCGCCCGCGCTGCCCTTGGTGAGCGCGCCCGTCAACGCGACGAGATCGGCGCTGCCGTTCGCCCCGAGATCGGCCGCGATCGCGCCGCCGCCGTTCCAGGTCAAGGTCGTGCCGCTCAACGTCGCCACCGCCGCGGCGCCGTCGGGCGCGAGCGTGCCGCCGTTGTTCAGCGCGATCGGCCGCGCAATCGTGCCGTTGCCCGTGAGGACGCCGGTGCCGTTGATCGCGACGCCATTCGCCACTGCCGCGAGCGCGCTCGTGATCCGCAACGCGCCGCCGTTGATCGTCGTCGCCCCCGCGTACGTGTGCGTGCTGCCGCCGTCCAGCGTCAACGTCCCGCTGCCGATTTTCGTGAACCCACCCGCGCCGCTCACGACGCCATTGAGGCTGATGTTGAACGGATTGCCGGCCGCGTCGGCGGCCTTGAGGTCGACATTGCCGCCGCTCGCCAAGGTCACGGGGAGGACCGTCGACCACGCGGCCTTCGCGCCGAGGGTGCCGGACGCGAGCGCGATCGTCGCCGCAAACGTGCCGGTGCCGTTCTTCACGATGCCGCCGGCGCCGAGGTAAAGCGTGCCACCCGCGAGATTCAGCGTGCCGGAGCCGCTCGCGACCGTGCTGTCGAAGCCGAGCGTCACCCGCTCGACCGTGCTCGTGCCGCCAAGGAAGTTCGCGGTCGAGGCGTTGCCGTTTCGCCGCGTGACGATGAGCCCGCCCGTCGCGGACGTATCCGTCGAGTTGAATACGCCGCCAGTGACGCGCAGGTGACCGCCGCGGCCGCCGCTGCTCTGGTTGCCGAGCGTCAGCGCACCCGTCACCGTCGCGCTGCCGCCTTCGACCGACATCATCGCGTTGGAATTGTTGGTGCCGAGGTTGAGGGCGCCGACTTGCGCTTCGCCGCCTTTGACGACGAAGCCGGTGGCGTAGTTCAGGTTCGTGTCGGTGCTGCGCTGAAAGGAGATGCTGCCCGCCACCAAGGTGCCGCCATTGACGACGACGCTCGTGCCCGTGGTGTTGTTCGCCGCGATCGAGCCGAACTTGGCGAGGCCCGCATCGACGACGATATCCGCGCCGTTGTTGATCGACGCCGTGCCCGTCGAGTCGACGGTGCCGCCCGAGACGATGAAGAGCGCGGGCGACGAGGCGACGGTCACTGATCCCGGCGTGAGGCGCCCGCCGGCATCGACGCGGAGATTGCCCGCGTTGACTCCGACGCCGCCGGTGAGCGTGCTCGACCCGGTGAGGACAAGCGTGCCGGTGCCGTTTTTGCTGAAGCCCGCCGTGCCGGCGAGCGGCGCGCCGATCGTCGCGACGGCGCCGGCACCCAATGGGTTCACGGTGATGCTCGGCGCGGAGGCGCCCGTCGCGAGCGTGAGGACATTCGCCGCGTTGCCGTTGCCGTCGAGCGTCCAACTCGCCGCCGAGGTTTCGTCATCGTCGCCGAAGACCAGATTCGTGACGGTGCGCGGCGCATCGAGGTGCACCGTCGCATCGGCCGGCAGCTCGATCGTGCTGAAATCGGCGGTGGTGCCGACGCCGTGCGCAACGATGCTGCCGAGCCAGTTCGCGTTATCGCTCCACAAGCCGTCGCTCGTCGTCCGCGTCCACACGCCGTCGCCAAACAGCACGCGCGTGAACACGGAGCCGGCCGAGAAACCGCCATTCAACGCGTTGCCCGCCCGATCCACGATGCCCGTCCCCGTGGCAAGCAGGTCGAGCCGCACCGTGCCTTCGCCCGACAGCGGGCTGACGGTCACGTCGTAGGTCGATGCGCCGGAAGGTACGACACTCGCGATCGAGCCGGTCAACGAACCGGTGAACACCAAGGAGAAGTCCGCGGCGTCGACGCCGAGCGCTTCCTCGGAGAACGTGACTCGAAACGTCACGGTATCGGAACTCGATGAGGCGGCATTCGGCGAAACGCGATCGATTGCGGTCGCGGTCGGGACGGTAGCGTCGACGACTACCGCGAACTCCGGCGCCCCGGCGCTGTTGCCGGCGAACGCGGTGAACTTGTAGGTGCCGTCCGCCAGCGTCGGTGCGTAAACGAAAGACCACGCGCCGCTGCCGTCCGCAGTCGCGGTTCCCAACACTCCGGTGCCGAGGCGGTACACGGTGACCGTGGCGCCCGGAGCGGCGGTGCCGGTCAGCGTGAGATTCCGGTCGGAGGTAATGCGGTCGCTGCCCAACAACCCCGTGTCGTCGACCGCGCTGGCGAGCGCCGGCGCAGCCGAGCTCAAGTCGACGACCCGTTGCGCGGCGACGCTGTTGTTGCCGGCCACGTCGATCGCGAGAGCGGAAACCGTGTAGCTCGTGGCCGAGAGCGACGCGCCGGTCAGCGCAATCGTCCAACGTCCCGACGCGTCGGCGACAGCGGAGCCACTGGCGCCCGTGCCGACGATCGCGGCCTGCACCTGCAGTCCTGCGCCGGCGGTGCCGTACGCGATCAAACCGCCTGCGCCGTCGGACAACACCGCTTCGATGACGGGCGCGGCCGGTGCCGCGGTATCGATCTGAATCGCGAACGGTGCCGACAGATTGTTTTGCCCGTTATTGAGCCGCGCGACGAAGTAGTGCTGGCCGTCGGCGAGCGGCGAACCGTACGCGAAGCTCCACGCGCCCGAGGCGTCCGCCGTCGTCACGCCGTCGTCGACGCCGGTGCCGATGCGCGAAACGACGATCTGCGCGTTCGGGGTCGCGATGCCTTGCAGCGTCGGCGTATTGTCGCCGGTGATGCGGTCGCCGGCCGACGCGCCGGAATCGGTCGCGAAGGACACGATCGCGGGCACGGCCGAGTGCATGCTCAACACGGGCGTGATGTTCGGCACCGGCGGCGGCGTCATGCCGTCGCCGAGGTAGTAGTCCAGCATGTTCGACTGCAGATAGCCCTTCACCGTGAAGCACGCGCGGTATTCGGGATTGTGCGGCAAGGTGTAGAGTCGCGTCGTGGTCGGAATCGGCGTGGTGTAGATCAGCAGCGCGCTGTGGTCCGATTTCTCGAACACGACTTCTTCGCGCCAGTCGCCCAAGATGTCGCCGTAGAATTGCGCGGCGTCGCGCCACGAATCGACCGAGCCATCGTCGCTCGCGGTCAGCAGCCGCGTCGTGCCGCCCGTCGCGGGATTCCATTTTTCCACGATTTCGCGATTCAGGTTTTCGCTGAGCACGTCGCCATCCCACCAGATCCGGAAGTTCGGCCAGGGGCGTTTCGGATCGGGCGAAATGACCGTGCCGCCCTGGATCTCGTGGATGCCGTGGAACGACCAGTACTCGTAGCCGCGGTAGCCCGGCGTGATATCGGCCGCGGTGCCGCGCGCCGTGTCTTCGATGCCGCCGAAATACTTGTGGTAGATTTCGCCGGTCGCCGCGTCGTAGACAAAATAGAGCAGCCCGCTGCTGTTGTTTTGCTGGATGCCGAAGCCTTCGAGGCCCGGCCGATCCGGATCGAGGTCGCCGATATGAAAACGATCGCCGTGAATCACGCCCTGCGGCCCGAGCGAGTACAAGAGCGTGCCGTTGTCGTCGAGGACGTACCCGCCGTCGCAAATCTCGTCCCGGCCGTCGCGGTCCACGTCGACGATCCGGATCTGGTGATCGTCCGGCGCATTCTGATTTCCGCGCAGCCATTTCCAGCGCGGCGTCAGATTCGTGCCGTCGAAATCCCACGTGGCGATGAACAAGTTGAACCCGCCGTTGCCGACGCGATTCTTCGCCTTGAACACGAAGCTCGGCTTCACGCCGTCGAGATACGCGATGCCGAAATGGCCGGCCACCGGGCCGTCGGAAAGATAGTCCGTCGGCACCAGCGAGCGGGCGCGCTCGGCGCCCGTGAGCCCGTCGAGCACGGAGATGAACTGCGTGACGTTGTCGCCGTAGTTGAGCGTTTGGCCGTTGCCGAAGACGACGCCGTTGGCGGACTTGATCACGACCTCGGCACGGCCGTCGCAATCGAGATCGTACACGGTGACGCCGTCGTTGTGGCCCGCGTTGATGGCGGACGCGGGCGGCTCGATGTTGTCGGGATCGACGGAGTTCGGGCCGAAATCGACCCGCCAAAGGAAGGTACCGTCGCGCTTGTACGCATCGAGCAGCTGCGTGCGGCCCGCCTCGTTCGGCATCCGGCTGACGACGAAGTCGAATTCGCCGTCGCCGTCGAGGTCGCCGACCCACACCAGATGGACATAGGTGCTCCACGCGACCGAGCGCAGCGGCATGGAGAGATACGGCCGCACCGGCGCATTCGCGGGCAGCGTGTAGCTCGCGCTCGCGGCCAGCTCGACGCCGTTCACCACCGGACGCACGAAGTAGGCATTGGACACGGTGGCATTGGCCGTGGTGTCGGTGAAGTTGGTGCCGGCAGTCAGCGGCGTCGGATTGAGCAACTGCGGCGCCCCGCCGTTAGCCGACCGATAGAGATTGAAGGGCAAATCCTGCGGCTCGTAGCCGAGGAGACGCCAGCTGACGAACACGGCGGTGGACGACGATCGAACGGCGACGACGCCGCGCCCGAGGTTCTCCATCCGTCGCTGGGCGGAGGCGGAGGTACCGAGACTCGCCAGGACAAAGGCGAAGACGAAGATACGAACAAAAAAACGCCGGCAGCCGGCGCGAACAGCGCGGAGGTAGGACATGGTCAGCAGGAGGGGAAAGGCCTGGGCGGCACTGTCCAAGCGCTGCGATCTTATCCCATCGCGCCGAGAGCGGTAAGTCCCCTAAAAGGGTTAGTATGCGATAAGCCGCTGCGCCACCCCGCCCCGCGCGATTTTCGGCCTGTCCCTAGCGCCGTTACTTGGAGGATCGAGGTAGGGTCCGTACTCCGCGGCGGGCCGTTCGGCCCGTCGTCAGCCGACCCAGAGTTCACAGAGACCAATCCACGAGGACCGGCCCACACCCGGCTTGGGGCCTCCTGGTGCCTCTGTGTCGGAGGGCTGTGATCTCTGTGGCGATGGCTTGGATCGGTTTTGCGGTGAAATCCGAGCTATCGCTGTCTCCGCCGAAAACTACGTCAGCCGTTCCCAAATCCAATAAAGGCTCACGGCGATCACGAGCGTGGACACGACCGCCACGCCATGGCGCGTCCAGCGGCTCCAGCGGCGCAACGCAAACAGCACCGGCAGAAAGACGGCCGCGACGCCGATCTGGCCGGCTTCGACGCCGAGATTGAAGGCGAGCAGCGGCACCACAAAGCCGGCGCCGGCCTCGCCCAATCCGGTGGCGCGCAGCGCACCGGCGAAGCCGAAGCCGTGAATCAGCCCGAAGCCGCCCGCGAGCCACCAGCGATCGCGGGTCGCGTCCTGCCGCGCGAGATTATCGATGCAGGCGATGGCGATCGAGGCCGCGATCAACGGTTCGACGATCCGGGGAGACAGGGCCACGACGTTGGTGGCCGCGAGCGCGAGCGTCACGGAGTGCGCCAACGTAAAGCACGTGATGATGCCGAGCATGTCGCCGAGGCGTTTCACGCCGATCAGCAGCGCGACCAGAAACAGCAGATGATCGATGCCCAGCAGGATGTGCTCCACACCGAGCGTGAAGAAGCCGCCGAAGCTCGGCCGGGCCGGAGCCGCGGGCGCGGGACTCGCCGCGGACGCGGGAGTGACGGGAGCCGTTGCCTCGACCTTCGCCGAAACGACGGGCGGCGTCTCGGTCGCGTCCACGGGCGGCAAGCGCACTTGAAGTGCGGTGCGTTCGGCAGAAAGCAGACACGAGCCGAGCGGCTTCCGGTCGGCGGTGGTTACCAGCAGCGATCCGGACTGCAGCTTCGCGTTGCCGTCATAACCGGTGGCGCGGAGATCCAGCACGCCGGCCGCGGGCCGCGGATACGTCAGCACGACGATAATCTCCATGCCCTCGGACCGGCTGGTGACCGACCGCGCGGGCAAGGGTTGGCCATCATGACGAAGCTCGTAGAAGTGGTTGGCGACAGCGGCGTCATGCTCGACGACGGTATCGGGGCCTAGCGCGCGCAACACCTCCGCGATCCGGGAGGGCGAATAACCCGCAGCGGTGAAGAATTGTCGCGCCGCATCATTGCCCATCGTCGAGGTGATTTCGATCCGATCGTTATCCACGACCGCGCGCGACGAAAAATCGAACGGTTCGTGAGCGTGCGCGGCGACGCTGAAAACCGCTGAGACGATGCTCGCCAGGAGAAGGCACGCCGTTCCGCGGATGAACATGTCGGCGAACCGGCGAACGGCGAAAATTGACATGGCCGCGGTGATCGCGGCATCGGCGCCAGTCGTCAAGACTCCTGCATCGCGCGAGGGACTAGTGACGGCGGAGCAGTGTCTCCACGAATCACTCTGCTTGTAGCTGGGGTCCGTGACCCCGGCCCGGCTCAAACCGCCGGACAATACTTCGGCCATTTAAACATATTGGTAAGTGCAACGCGCTCCTTAGCAGCGAACGATCCTTCGCTATAGTCAGTGCGGCATCGCGGTGACTGTTTTCGCATTGCTTTTTAGAGATCAATGAATTGTGTGCCCGCGCTCCGGTCCTTCCGGAGTGTTCCCACCTCATCGGCCGCGAGCTTCAGGTCAGCCGACGTTGTACCCGCCCCGTTCGTATTGTCCCACACGAACGGCGCAGTTCGGGTGACCACGCCACCTGCCTCAATCGCACCCGCTATCTACATAGCATGTGCACCACTCAAAGCTCGCTCGTGATATCGGCCTTGCTGGAAAACGATCTCCATATCGTGCCGCGGTTCGCGCCACCCGATTGGCGCACCGGAGAACGCGCGTTGCTTCACTACGTGCGGACGAGCGGCACGCCGGAGCTGGGGCTCTACCGCGCGCTGAACGCAAATCTCTTCGCTGGCGGTGTGACCAACGCCCGTGTCCTCACCCCGACGACGCTCGCCCTGTCGTCTCTCTTCCAGCCCACTTTCTATTTCGCCTTTCGGCGCGGCCGGTCGGAGGACGAGCCGCCCCTACCCCTCGCAAGTTGGCAGATTGCCACCTCGCCGTCCGTCGTCGTGCCGAGCGTGAGGCATTGGCTGCAAACCTTGCTCTTCCTGTCCGGCGTGACGCTCAGCGCCGCGATCATCCAACGTCGGTATTCTGCCGGAACCCTCACCAGCAAGCTGACGCGTCTCTGGCAGGCGGCGCACATCGCGCGTCAATTGCCCGAGCGACCCTTCGAGAGCGGCGAACTGACGCGCGAAGTGCTCAACTTGAATACGAGTTCGGCGCCGGATCTCGAAAAGCTCGTCGCGCTCAAACGCCTCTTTGGACGCTGCCTCTCGGGCGTCGTCGGCGACTTGCCCGCCACGATGCACCCGATGCAGGCGCAGCCGCTCGGCGGCGAGCAAGCGAAGCGGTTCGGCTTCGTTCCGTCGCTGCGGGATCGCTTGGGCGAGAACCTCGTCGCGGCCTTCGTCTACGGGTCCTCCGTCAACAGCGACCAGTTCAACGACTACGATCTGATGCTCGTCGTCCGCGAATCGACACCTGCGCTCATGGCGCTCGCGGGGACCTCGCCCACGTATGCCGGAAAAGAACTCAACATCGGCGTCTACGATCAGCGGGAGTTTCAAGCGTACCAACTGGCTTCGGGCGACAATCTCACGACGCACGCGCTGTGCCTTCACGGCGGCGCCCCGGTGCCCGTGAAATCCGCGGGCGACCTGCTGGCGCGCAATTTCAGCTTCGGCTATTTTCGGCTGCGACAGTTGATCGGGATGGCCGCGTTCGCCGCCGAGCAACCGATCGCCACGCCGGCCGACGACAAGCACAATCTTTTCCAGTACTTCGTCAAAATCCCGCTCAACGTCGTGCGCGGCATCCAGGGCTCCATCGGCCTGCCCGGCACGAAAGAAGCGGTAACCGCTTGGTGTCGCGACGAAATCGGTTTCGACGTCGCCACCGAAGCGGCTGCGTGCCGCGGCTCGGCTCCCTCCGCTGGCATCGCGGCGGCGGCCTGGGCGACTGAAGCCGTGCTCACGAAGTTCAACGAACGCCTCCAGGCATTTTCCCTGAATTCCTCCGCCCATCCAGCTCATGAACAAGCCCGTCATTGAACTCAACATCGCCGACCGGGTTCGGCCCCTCGTGCGCGCCACCCTCGACCGTCTGCGCGACTACGGCTTCGACGTTCGCGTGCACGTCGATCTCGGCCTGCCCGCCGACGAAGTCAGGACCTTCAATGCCCAAGGACGCCCGGCCGTGACCCATGTCGAGGGCACGGTGGATGCCGCGGTCGATGCCGTGCTCGCAGGGTGGTCCTGCGACTTCGAGCCGTTGCCGCTGCTTGCCGAAGGCGAAAGCAAGATCGTGCGCCGGCTGACGGACACGCTGGTCGTGGAGCGATTCAAACCGACCGTATACTCGTTCACGCAGAATCGTTATGGCATCGCCGAGGGCACAGATGACGTTCGCGCGCAGTTTTCCGCGGCGACCTTTCGCCATCTCCGTGCGCACGCCGACATGGAGAATGCCTTTGTTGCGCTCATCGATATCGGCGGCACGCCGCACACGATCCAACGCGCCGTCCAGCCGTGTAATCTCGAGGTCAGAGTGAAGCGCTATCACATTGGATCGCCACTGCACCGCTACAAATACACGGCGAACCACGACTCAGTGTTTGGGCCGCCGCTCGCACGGTGGTTCCGCTTTCCCGCTCCCGTCGTTTGCTTCGATTGGCGTCATCCTTTGCACGACGAAGACGGCAATCGACTCGCCGACGAACCGCTGCCGGACGATTACGCCGCGTGCTGGATCGAAGACGTCCCCAAGGCGAAAAGGACGGCCCGCACCGCTTTCGTCGCGCTCGAAGCGTTGTTCCGCACAGCAGGCCTGACCTTGATCGATATTTGTTTCTTCATCGATCGCACCGGCAAAATTATCTTCGGCGAAATCAGCCCCGACTGCATGCGCATTCGTTCGGCCGCGGCGGAAGATAATCCGCGCTTGCTGGACAAAGACGCGTGGCGCGCCGGCTGCACGCCCCTACTCCTCCGCGAGCGCTACGAAGAGCTTTTCCAGAAGGTTTTCGCCACTCAAACCGCACAAGCTTATGTCCTCGAAACTCACAGTTAAGAACAAGC
>CBINOT010000023.1:0-44395 GCA_966252355.1 uncultured Opitutus sp.
GGCGCCGCACAGGGTGCCGCCCGTGTCGATCTTCACCGCCGAGGTATCGGTTATTTGATTATTTGCGCCCAGCTGGACGGTGCCGGAATTATTGATCGTGAGCGTGCCGGTGCCGTTGGCGCTAATGCCCGCCGTTTTATTGAAGATGAGCGTGCCGGCATCGACGGTGATATTGCCGGCGATGGCATTGGCGGTGCCGCCCGAGAACGTCACCGTGCCGTTGCCCACTTTGTTCAAATCGCTGCCCACGGCGCCAGTGATCACGCCAGACGCGGTCAGCGTGCCGGCGACCGATCCGATCGAAGTCGCGGAATTCAGCGTGATCGCGCCGGAAACGGTGTTCGTGCCAGAGACATTGCGCAGCGCGCCCGTGCCGCTGTCGCCCGCGCCGTTCAAGGTAAGGGGGCTTTCGGCAACGGTGATGCTGCCGGACACGGCCAGCGTGCCGCCGGACGCGACCGTCACGCCGCCCGCCGTCGTGCCGAGCGCATTCGATTTCTGGATTTCCAAGGTGCCGGCGTTGATCGTCGTGGCGCCGGTGAAATTACTCGTGTTGAGCGTCGGATTCAGGATCACGTAGCCACTGCCATCTTTCGTCAGCGTGCCGCCGGTGCTGGTGAGGAGATTGCCGGTCACGGTGATGTTACCGGCGCCGCCGAGGTTGAGCCCGAAACCGGTGCCGCTGATATTTCCCGCCACGGTGAGGGTGCTGCCCGCATCGGATTGGATGCGACTGGACGAACCGAGCGTGATCGCACCGGTCAGCGTATTGTTGCCGCCCGTGCTTTGGATCGCGCCGTCGTTCGCCAGCGTGCCGTTGCCGAAGAGCGTGAACGCATTCGTCACGTTGCCGACGACATTCGCGACTTCGAGATTGCCACCGCTGTTGACCGTGACCGCACCGGTGCCCAGCGCGGTCGCGCTATTTTGGATCGCAAGGATGCCCGCATTGACGGCGGTCGTCCCCGCGTAGCTGTTGTTGCCCGTAAGCGTGACCTTGCCCGAGCCCTGCTTCACGAGGGAAAGCGCGGCACCGGTATCGGTGATGGTGCCGGAAAACGTCGTCACGCTCGTATCGCCAAACGTCAGGGTCGTGGCGGTCGCGCTGGCGTTGTCGATCACACCCGAGCCGGAAATGCTGCCGACGGTTTCCGTGACGCCGTTGACGTCCAACTTGCCGTCGGAATTCAGCGTGACGGCGGAGACATTACTGATCTGGTTCGCGGCGCCCAGGCGAACCGTGGCGGTGCTGGCGCCGCCGATTCCGTCGCCAATCGTCAAATCGCCCGCGATGGCATTTGTCCCCGCGGTCTTGCTCAACACGAGCGTGCCGGAGTTTACGTTGGTCACACCGGTGTAGGTGTTGGCGTTGGTCGTGCCATTGAACGTCACGGTGCCGGTGCCGTCCAATGTCACATTGCCCGTGCCCGTGGTAATGCGCGCGACGTTCAAGTTGCCCGCGCCGCCGAAGACTGTGTCGACGTTCGTGCCGGTCAGATTGCCGGTCAGCGTCAACGTCGTTCCGGTGTCGGTCGTGAGCGTCGACGAGCCGGTCTGGGTGATCGTGCCGGAAAGGGTGTTCGTTCCGACGACGTTGTGGATCGCGCCCGCGTTGCTGGCGCCAGAACCGGTAACTGAGATGCCATTCGCAACGGTGATACTGCCGCTAAGCTCTAGCGTGGCGCCATTGAGAATCGTCACGTTGCCCGTGCCCAACGCACTTCCGTTCGCCGCTTGCAGAATGCCATTGTTGATAAATGTGCCGCCGCCGTAGGTATTCGCGCCGGAGAGGATCAATTTGCCCGCGCCAAGGCCGTCCTTGATGAGTCCGTACGTCGTGTTGCCCCCGACCGGCGAAATGACCGAGCTGATCGTGAGATTCTTCGAGCCGGTGATGTCGACGACGGTCGTGTTGCTGATCGCCAGCGTGTTGACGCTGATCGTCTGGTTCTGAACGTTGTTCTGCTGCTGGATATAGGGAACGGTGCCGGCAAGCGTCAGGGTTGTCGCGCCGCTGATATTATAAGCCGCGGTCGCGAGGGCCGAGTTACCAAAGCGCAAACCGGCAACCGACGCCGCGGCGCTGAGGACGACGCTGGGGCGCGCGATACCGGCGTCATCGAACAGCGCAATTTGCGTCGAGGTGGGGACGTTCGCGGGCGTCCAGTTTGCCGCCGTGCCCCAACTCGTGCTGCTGCTGCCATCCCACTCGATGGCGGTGACCGCGGTGGGCACGATCAGCGTCGCATTGCCATAAATTGTGTTCGTGACGTTCCCCAGCGTCGCGGTGCCCTGGCCGGAAATGTAGATCGTGCTGACGTTTTGGCTCCCATTTTTCGTGGCGAAAATGTCGGTGCTTCCGGGATTCTGATAATTATTGATGACTAATACGCCGCTGGTGGGCGCCGTATAATTGCCGAATACGAACGTGTTCGCGCCCGCCGCCGAACCGAAGTTGATCGTCGCTCCACCGGTCGCGCCCAGGGTCGCGATCTGTTGCGAAAAACCGTTAAGGTCCAGCAAGCCCGAGCTGCCGATGATGATGTTGCTCGTGTTCGCCAGGACGTTACTCGCGCCCAATTGCAGCGAGCCGTTGTTGACGGTCGTATTACCCGTGAACGTGCTCGCACCGCTTAGCACCAACGTGCCCGCGCCGGTTTTCGTCAAATTGCCTGCCGCGGTTCCTGGCGCGGCACCATCCCGAATCGATCCCGAGATCGTCGAGGTGCCGGAGTCGACATTGACCGTCAACGTGTGACCCGCCGTGGTGTCCGAGAGATTGACGTTACCGCTCTGCGTCGCGCCGGCCATCGTCAACGTGAAGTTGCCGCCCGTCTGGGTCAGCGTACCGCTCGTGGTGATGTTGCTCAGGCCCGCGTTGCCCTGGAGGGTGAGAATATTGCCGACGGCATTACTGGCATTGGATGCGAGGGTGCCGCCGTTCAAAACGACGCCGCCGGTGCCCAGCGCTTGATTATTGCTCACGGTCAACGTGCCGCCGTTCAGCGTCGTGCCGCCGGAATACGTGTTGGCTGCGCCGAGCACGACCTTGCCTTCGTCGTTCTTCACGATCCCGCCGGTGCCGGAAATGGTGCCGGTCGAAAGCGTCGTGACGCCGGTGCCGCTGCCGTCGAGCGTGAGCGTGTGGCTGCCCAGCGAAACGTTGCCGCCGAAATTCAACGCGCCCGAACTCAGGTTTTTGATTTCGAAATCCTGATCCGCGATCAGGTCGGAATTGATCGTGTGCGTCGCAGCGCCATGTCCCTGTGAAACCACGATGCCCACCGGACCGAGAACGCCCTGGTCGTTGAACTGAAGGCTGCCGCCGTTGAGCGTATAGGAAAACGGCGCGTCGATCTGCAGCGAACGGACGCTCCGATTCGCGCCGACCGCGATCGTCTGCGCCGTGCTCACGTAGTGGTTGTCGAGCACCTGGGCCAGCTCCGGCAACTGGGATGGTGCCGCCGTAACCATTCCAGTTGCCGGAGCTGGCCCAGGTGCTCGTGCCCCCCCCGTTAGTCCATAGCGTCGCCGCCAAGCTGCTAAGATACAAACCCTGCACCTCGTGGATGTCGGTCAAGCCGCCGGAGCTGCCCGTGAATCCCAGCACCAACTGGTCGGGTCGCGCATATCCGGAGAGGTCGGCCGAGAACAAGGGCAGCATGCTCGCGGTGTCGCCCGCTTTCATGTAAACCGTGAGTTGGTTTGTCGCGGTGATGATGATCTCGAACGTGCGCGCTTCGTCGCCGGTGGGGCGCGTCGTGTCGCTCGGAAAAGCAAAGGGCGGCGAGAACGGCGAAGTGCCGCCGAGATAGTCGTATCCCGTTTGGCCATCGCCCGGGCCGCGGATGGAAACCGCGTTCGGATACGCCCCCTGCGTCGTGCTGGTGCCCAGGCCGCCGTGCTTGCCTTCATTTGGGGCGGCGAAATTCCCGTATTCGTCGAGGCCGAGTCCGATGTAACCGCCGGACATGCCCGACGTGACCGTCGTCCCCGCATTCATGTTGGCGTAGCCCAGGCTGCCGCCGTAAGCGCCGGTCGAAAACGTCTTGCTCGCATCGGCCAGGAAAAACGTGATGCCGTCCGCTCCCGTGCCGCCGTACGCGGCGTAGTTGAACTTCACCGCAATGGTGGCATTCGCCGAGTTGAAAGCGTTCGTGTTGCGGACGGCCGTCGCTTCTTGAGTGCCCGTATCCGTCAATCGCAACCAGCCGCTGCCCACCGCATCGATGCCCGTGGCCGCCGTCAGCGTCGGCGTATAGTTTCCATTGAGCGATGAGCTCACCCAACCCGAGCCCATGGTCGTGCCGGTAAACGTTTCCTGCACGACGACCAGCTGAGCGCGCACCATTGAGACCACGGTGAAAAACAAAAACGCGATCGCGACGGCAGGGGAAACGCTGCCGTTGCGAACGCGAGTGCGGCGCGGATGCATGGAAGACAAGCTGCTGATCGGCCGTGCCGTTTATCGTGGCCGCTGGCGGGCCAGCGTACCGTGAGAGCGTAGAAAGGCCGATATCATGAATGAGCTATTTCCCTATATCGGCTCTTTTGGCGCTTCGCTGAGCGACCCCGCCCTCCGGCGACCCGCGGGCCCTACGTAGCCCGGGACGAGGCTACCCATCCCGCAGACTAGTTTCTGAAAATCAAAAAGTTATGCCTTGGTCCGCCGCATCGCCACTCGATACGCCTGGACAACGGGCCGGTCGGCCGGAGCCAAGTCCAAGGCGTCAAGTTCCCCCAAGGTCACCCAGCGAATCGCCACATGCTCCTGAGGATCAGGCAATTGGCTAGAGGACGCCAGCCGGCAGACAAAGGGGATCATGTCGATGACAACCGACCCATAATCGTGGACAAAACGTGGCAAAGGGCGGCGAACGACCACATCGCAGTTCAGCTCTTCCTTCATCTCTCGAACGATCGCGTGTTCGGGCTGCTCGCCTGACTCGACCTTTCCGCCGGCGAATTCCCATTTGAAACCGAGATGTTTGTGCGCGGGACGCTGCGCGACCAATACGCGGCCGGCGTTGTCTTCGAGCACGGCACAAACCACAGGCACGGGAGCGGACGAGGGCACGATGACAAGTACGAGACCCCACGGTCGCCGACGCGCAAGCTGTTTCCAGCCGCAATCGCGATGTCGCGTATTGGCGTTCGCAAAAAACTTATCAAACCCTGGGCATGGCTTCCACGCACGCCGCGGAGGGGCGGACGAAGCACGCGCGCGGACGACGACTCAACTCGTTGCGATCTCAAGGCGGCACGCTGCGCGCCGATTATCAACGCACCTTCACCCATGGTCGGAACGTTACGGTCCACTCTCGGCGGCTGGTGGCACCGGCTTTTCGGCCGGAGAAGCGCCCTCGCGACCATCGCGGCGGGCTCCGCCCCGGCCGCGACTGCAGACCGGTTCGCTCCCACGGATACGCCGATCCTCGAACATCGGACGGCAATCGGCCCGGTCACGACGCAATCCCCGGACAATGCCGAGGCCTCGCCCGAGCGTCATGACACCGAACGATCCCTCATCGAAGTGCTCTGCGTCGAAGCGCTGCCCGTGCCGCGCAGCGTCGCGGCCGATCCGCAGGTGCGAGAACGGACCCTGACGGAGCTCAACAGCCTGAAACAAATCCCGGCGTTGCAATCGTTGGCGCAAGGATTTCTTCGCGCGATGAATCGCCAGGAGGTCTCCATTGCCGAAGTCGTTTCCACGATCGAAAAAGATTCCGCGCTCTGCGTGCGCGTGTTGCGGATGGCGAACTCGGTGCTCGTGAGCCCCGAACGCCGCATCGAAGATTTGGAGACGGCGGTGCAGATGCTCGGCGTCGCGCGCGTGCGGAAAGCGGCGCAGGCGTTGTTCACGCTGCGCGACGCGAATCGCGTGGCCGACGGCTTCGACTGGCGGCATCTCTGGATTCACGCGCTCGGCACGGCCGCGATCGCCGAAGAACTCGAGCAACAACTTCGCTCCGTCGACGACTCGCAAGTCCATCTCGCCGCGCTGCTCCACGACGTCGGCAAGATCGTGCTGTCCACGATCGCGCCCGACGCGTATCGCGACGTGCTGATCGTCGCGTGGAACGAAAACGGCCGGCTCGAGGACCTCGAGCGTGAACGGTTGGGGGTCGACCATCGCGAAGCCGGCGTGATGTTCGCCCGACACAATGGCCTGCCGCCGGTCGTCATCGAGGCGATCGCCCATCACGATCGGCCTCAGGAGGCCGGCGCTTATCGCTTCGAAGTAGCGCTCGTGGCCATCGCGAATTACCTCAGCAAAGCGCACGGACTTGGGTTTAGCGGATCGCGGCTCGACGAACGCGACGGCGATTTCACCGAGCTTCCCGCGTGGGACGTCATCGCGGAAACGTGCGGCTTCCGCCCAAACGTCGAAGCCGTCGAATTCGAAATGACGAGCTTCATCGCCACCGTTCGCGCCGACCTGCGGTCGCTGCACGAACACGTGTAAGCGAAACCGATCGTTGCACCTGCGTGCAACTTTCGGCGAACCGCCGGGTTCTTCGGACGTGAATACGTTTTTCAGAATCCTGCTGATTCTCATCGCCGTTCTCGTGGCGGTAAAACTCGCGCCCGTCGCCCTCGCGATCGGCCTTGGGCTCGGGGCGGGGCTGATGCTCGCGCTTGGTCTGGGCGCTTCGGCGATATTGGTCCTGCTCGCGCTCGCCGTGGGACTGGTGGCCGCGCTCGCTCCCGTTTGGCTGCCCGTGCTGGCGGTGTTCGGCGTAATCGCACTCGTGCGGAAAAATCGGCGAGCCAGCATATGAGTCGGCCGCAACATGCCGCCCCTCCCGTTGACATCCCTTTATTTCGGCGCTTCGTGAAGCATCCTTCCTCGTCATGAAAGCGCTGTTTTTACTGCTGCTCGCGCTCGCCGTCATCGTGTTCCTCCCGCTTTTCGTCGGCGCGTTGGGTTTGGCCTTCGGCATCGGCGGAGCATTGTTTGGCGCTCTGGCGGCCATCGGCGCGTCCATTTTTGGCATCGCCGTCGCGGCGGTTGCGGTCGCGCTCGGTCTCATCGTGGCCTTGTTGCCGCTCGCGATTCCCGTGTTGGCAATTGTCGGTATCGTCGCCCTGTGCCGCGGCCCGAGACGAACCGCCTGACGCGTTGATTTCGGATTGGCGCCTGCGAGGACGCCGGTTTCTCTCGGCGCCTCATGCCCGCGGACTTGCCGTCTCACGTCGTCAGCGCGATCAGTTTCGTCGGTCGCAGCGGCGGCGCGATCAAGACGTTGAGCGGTTTTCGGAAGCCGCAGCATTCGGTGCCCGACGCGGCAAACGCGGCCACCACGGCGTTCCTGGCGAAGATCTGCGCGAACGAACTCGGCGAAGAAGCGGAGGCGTTGTTTCAAAGCGTCCGCACGGGGCTGGGCTATAAGCGAAAGGATATCGCGTTGAGCATCGCCAGCCCGCTCGCGACGCTTGCGGCCCGCGATTTTTCGTTGGAGCTGGCGTACGCGATCGACGAGTCGGATCCAGCGCGTTACCGCGTGACGACCACGTTGCGCGAGTTGCACGACGTCGCGCTGAGTCGCACCGAGGCCTTCGGCCAAATTTTCGCGGCCCGTTTTTCCGAGATCGAATTCGCACTCCAAAAAGGCGTGCGCGTCGAAGCCGTGATCGACGCGATCGAAGCGCTCGACGGGGAGAACGGACTGACCGTCACCTACCCTTCGGATTATCGCGACTGCATCATCCGGGTGGAAGGCGTCGACGCCCAAGTGCGTTGCACCGGCGCCACGCTCGACGTGATTTTCGCCCGCAACGCCGCCCCGGCCGAGCTGATCGACGCGTTCGCGGACGTACGCACCGCCTTTCAAATCAGCAAGGTGCTCAGCGGGCTGATCGGGTAGCGGCAAACGCCACACGGTGTGTCCGCTGCGCTGGGCGGCGGCAAAAAAAGAGGCGCCCCGCAAAAGGGCGCCGGAAAAGCGAGTGATGTCCGCGCGGGTTCAGCCCTTGATCATGTCCGCCACAAACGCGCGCTCTTCGACGAGCTCCTTGTTCGTCGCGGCGATCTTCGACTTGGCGAAGTCGTCCATCTTGTACGTCGTGATGACTTCGTAGTGGCCAGGTCCGGTCGTACGGACCGGCATGCCGGCCCAGACGTTCGGATCGAAGCCATAGGCGCCGTTCGACTTGACGGCGATGGAGTGGATGGCGCCGGTCGTCATCAAATCATGGACGTGATCGACGAGCGCATTCGCCGCCGAAGCGGCGGAAGATGCGCCGCGAGCGGCGATGATCGCGGCGCCGCGCTTGCCCACGGTTTCGCAGAACGGACCCTGCAGCCAGGCTTGATCGGTGATGACCTGCGTCGCCGGGCGACCGTCGATCTTCGCATGCGCGAAGGCCGGGAACATGGTCGGGCTGTGATTGCCGTAGATGAAGATGTCTTTGACCTTCGTGAGATCGACGCCGGCTTTCTTCGCCAGCTGGGTTTGCGCGCGGTTCTGATCGAGGCGGACCATGGCCGTGAAACGATCGGGCGTGAGCCGCTTCGCCTGGCTCGCGGCGATCATGCAGTTGGTGTTCGCCGGATTGCCGACGACCGCGACGCGCGCGTTGTCCGCCGAAACTTCGTCGATGATCTTGCCCTGTTCGATGAAGATCTTGCCGTTGTCCTTGAGCAGGTCCGCCCGCTCCATGCCGGGACCGCGCGGTTTCGCACCGATGAGCAGGCACCAGTTCGCGTCCTTGAAGCCAACGCGCGCATTGTCGGTGAGCACCATGCCCTTCAGCAGCGGAAAGGCGCAGTCATCGAGCTCCATGGAGACGCCTTCGAGCGCCTTCATCGCCTTCTCGATCGGCGCTTCGATCAACTGGAGGATGACCGGTTGATCCGGGCCGAACATCGCGCCTGACGCGATGCGGAAGAGGAGGGAGTAACCGATCTGGCCGGCGGCTCCGGTAACGGCGACGCGAATAGGGGATTTCATAAATAGGAAGGATGAGGTTGCACGGCCGAGCCGTTGGAATCACGCGAATTTTTCGCGCCACGGCGGCGTGCGGCCGTCGGACAGTCGGGGGGAGGCCTCTCGCGAGCGCCCGCCGCCTCGTAATCGTAATCGTGATCGCGCTTCTGCTCGTACGCTCGATCAGGAGAATACGCGTACTCGATCCGAGCGCGAACCGATCACGATCAAGAGCACGAGCACCATTACGAGTAGCCGCTGAAAACGGCGCGGCGTGTTCCGCGCCTTTTGTTAGGCGAAACGCGGCGCGAGCGCGGCGTGAATGTCGCGCACCAGTTTTTCCGTCGTCGGCCAATCGATGCATCCGTCGGTGATCGAAACGCCATAGCGCAGCTTCTCCTTCGGCTGCGGAAAGGGCTGATTGCCGGCCTCGATATTGCTCTCGATCATCGCGCCCATAATCGACGTGTTGCCCGCTTGGATCTGCGTAAGCAACTCGCGCATGACGTCGGGCTGCTTCTGCGGCTGCTTCGCGGAGTTGTCGTGCGAGCAATCGACGAGAATCGCTTTCGGCAAACCCGCCTTGGCGAGCATCGCTTCCGTCGCCGCGATATCCTTCGGCGAATAATTCGGCCCTTGCGCGCCGCCGCGGAGGACGACGTGACAATCCGGATTGCCGCGCGTGACGATCGCCGACGCGGCGCCCTCGAGATTGATCCCAAGGAATGTGTGCGGCTGCGCCGCCGATTTGATGGCGTTGATCGCGGTTTGAATCGAACCGTCGGTCCCGTTCTTGAAGCCCAACGGCATCGAAAGGCCGCTGGCCATTTGGCGATGCGTCTGCGACTCCGTCGTCCGCGCGCCGATCGCCGACCAACAGATCAGATCGGCGATGTATTGCGGGGTAATCGGATCGAGCAACTCGGTCGCGGTCGGCAAACCGAGCGCTAACACTTCGCGGAGAAATTCACGGGCGACGCGCAGTCCCGCGGCGATATCGTGCGACCCGTCGAGCTTCGGGTCCATGATCAGCCCTTTCCAACCGACGGTCGTCCGCGGCTTTTCGAAATAGACGCGCATCACGATCATCACGCGGTCGCTGACTTCGCGGGCAAGCCGGGCCAGCCGCTCGGCGTAATCGCGGCCGGCGGCGAGATCGTGGATCGAGCAGGGGCCGACGATCAGCAGAAAACGTTTCTCGTCGGTGAAGATCAGCCGGTGAATGTCCCGACGAGACCGGGTCACGAATTCGGCTTCCGCTTCCGTCTTCGGCACCTCGCGCAGCATCGCCGCAGGGGAAGGAAGGAGGCGCGTCTCAACGACATTGATGTCGGATGTCTTCTGCATGAAAGCGACGAGCTTGTCTGGCAAAATGGGCCGGCGGCAAGTCCGTCGTGCACTATCCGGTGCTAACTCGTTAGGCGGATCGACCGAAGCCGTCGCGGATTCGATGCACCCGTACGACCGAAGCGGAATGAAATGGACCGAATGTCGCTCCGGCCGAATTCAACCTCGTGCCCGGCAACGCGGCAATGGATGCGTTTCGTTCCCGATGTTCGGTTGCGGCGCGTAATGGAGGCCCGATTCGCCTTGCTTCATCCGCGGAGGTAAAAAAAGTGGCCGGCCGCTTACCCCTAAGCGGCCGGCCTTTGCTTTCTTAGTTACCCCAAAACTCCCGCTAGGCGGGAGAAATTGTTAACTGAATGGAAAGACGAATAGGGTTTTACCGGGCGCGGTCAATATCAAGTTTTCAAAATCTACCAAAAGTTTTGCATCCAACTGAAGTATAGTAATCTAAAACTCATGAATGATTCTTCTCACGCGGTTGTTTTTGGGTGGCGACCGGCGTGCTGGCTGCGGGCGAGCGGCTCCGATGCGTTTTCTTTCCTCCAAGGACAGTTCACGAACGATCTGCGACCGCTGACGCGCACAGGCGCAGTCTATGGGCTTTGGCTCAACCTGAAGGGAAAAGTCCTGGCCGATAGTTTCGTGCTGCGAGGCGCCACCGAAGAAGAGTTTTGGATCGGCAGCTATCATTCGACTGCCGCCGTGATACGCGAGCGGCTGGAAAGTCACGTCATCGCCGACGATGTCGCGATCGAGGACCAAACCGAGCGCTGGGCGGCGCTCGCCGTCTTTGCGCCGGATGCACAGGCACTTGTTTCCTGCGCCGTAGCGGCGACCGGGGCAAAATCGTTTGTGTACAGCGGCCGCCGCAGCCGTGAACCGCACGTCGAGTGGGTTTTCGACGCGGCGAAAATCTCGGAAGCACAGGCGCAGTTCGCTGCCGCGCGCGGGTTCCGTGCAGCGGAGATCGATCAGTTGCGCATCGAAGCGGCAATCCCGTCGGTGCCGGCAGACATCGGACCCGGCGATCTGCCCAACGAAGCAGGACTCGAGACCGACGCGATCTCGTATACGAAGGGCTGTTACCTCGGCCAGGAGGTGATGGCGCGGCTCAAATCGATGGGGCAAGTCCGTCGCCGATTGCTGCGAGTGGAAGGCCCGGTTGCGACCATGCCGTCGTTGCCCGCTCCGCTTTTCGCGGGCGCTCGCCAAGTCGGCGAACTGCGAACGGCGGTCACGACTGCGGCCGGCGCCACGATCGGTCTTGCCATGTTATCGCTTCTTCATGTGCAAGCCGGCACGTCATTGGCCTTTTCCGCGGACGGCCCCACCCAATTGCGCCTCATCGCCATTCCATGAACGAACTCGAGCAACTTGCCCGGCTGTGCGTGACGTTAGGCGCGGCTCCGGCCCAAGCTGACATCATGGCGGCGCAACTTCTCAAGCGCGCCGAGCAACTGGCCGCCGAGCGAGGCACCTCCCGCGAAATCGAGCTCAAACGTTTGCTCGAACTCGTGACCAAAGGCCGCTCCGGCGAAGTCCCAAAAAATTTCGTCGCGCCGCCACCACTCCCTCCCGACGCTTAACCTTTCGGCAACCTTCAGGCCCCAAAAGGCGCAAATGCTTCGGATCCGTACGTGAATGGGTTTGACCGCGAGATGGCAGCCTTTTTGCGTTTGGCTCCCTTCGCCCCGTAATGAACAAAGCTGAGCTCGTTAAAGAAGTGCAGAAACTCCTGGGTGACGGCGCTTCCAAAGCGTCCACCGAACGCGCCATCGATGCGGTTCTCACTGCGGTGAAGCGAGGATTGCGGCGCGACAAAGAGGTTACGCTGGTGGGCTTCGGCACGTTCGCGAGCGCCACGCGACCGGCCCGGCGCGGGTTCAATCCGCACACGAAGCAGCCCATGAAGATTCCGGCGGTGCGCACGGTGAGATTCAAACCCGGCACCGAGTTGCGCGCGATCGCTTAAGACCGCGTGAAACACAGTCGCCGGGGCGGAAAGCGTGAGCTCCGGCGAGATCGCGAAGGGGCGACTTACTCAAGGCGGACACACCTCTTTTCGGGCTGGTACCTCGCTCAGAGCGACATAATTGCAATTCTGGTTGGACCCGTTGCGGTCGGCGCGTCTTTTATGGCCCGCTCATCTCATGAAGTCTGCGCTCGAGGAAAAATTTCGCATCACATTTGGTCGCCCGCCCGAAGTCATTGCGCGCGCCCCGGGCCGCATCGAATTCATCGGTAATCACACCGACTATAATGGCGGCACCGTGCTGGGCGCGGCGATCGATCGCGGGGTGTGGGTAGCGCTTGCCTCGCGCGGCGATGGCGTGCGGCGATTCGCCAGCGATCAGCGCGAGGGCATCGTAAGCGAGCGCGCGGACCAGCTCACGAAGCTGTCGGGCGCCGCGAGTTGGGTGAATTATCCGCTCGGCGTGCTCGCGGCCTTCCCCACCTTCGGTCTCCGCGTGCCCCAAGGTTTCGACTACTACGCCATTTCGAACCTCCCCGTCGGCGCGGGGCTTAGCAGCAGCGCGGCAATCGAACTCGCCTCCGCCCTCGCCTTCCTCGCCGCGACCCAACAAACGGCCTCGCGCGAAACCGTCGTCAAAGCTGGCAAGCACGCGGAGAACAATTTCGTCGGCGTCCCGTGCGGCATTCTCGACCAAGCCGTCTCCGGCTTCGGAAAAAAGGATCATCTCGTGTTCATCGACTGCCGCGGCCCGCGCTTCGATACGGTGCCGCTGCCGACCGGGGCTCATTTCTGGATTTTCAACACCCATACCAAGCACGCCCTCGTGGACGGCTTGTACGCCGCGCGTCACCGTGAATGCATGGAAGCCGCGCGCACGCTGGGCGCCGCGCAGTTGGTGGACGTTTCTGCCGCATCGCTGGCCACGAACGCGAACAAGCTTTCGGCTGTGGCTGCCAAACGCGCGCGGCATGTCGTGGAGGAAATTGCGCGGGTCGGCGGCGCCATCGAGGCGTTACGCAAAGGCGATCTCAACGCGGTCGGGAAGTTGCTCGTGGCGTCGCACCGCAGCTCGCAGGCGTTGTTCGAAAACAGCACGGCGGAATTGGATTTCCTCGTCGATACACTCGTGAGCATGCCGAACGTCTACGGCGCACGGCTGACCGGCGGCGGCTTCGGGGGCGCAGTCATGGCGCTGACCTCGGGCAAGTTTGGCGAAACCGACGCGGAGATCGTGGCCGCGGCGTACGAAAAGAAATACGGCGCGCGTCCCGACATCCTGCACGCCCAGACCGGAGAGGGCGCCGCGCTCGCCACCTAAGCCGGTCCGCTCGCGCTCGCGGCGCGCAGGAAGGCATGGCAGTGCGTCCGACCAACCGGCTCGCGGCCGCAGCCTTGTGAAACCTTGCGAGCTTCGGCGTGTCGCACACGATCCTTACCCATGAACGTCCGCATCGTCTTTTGTCTGGGCCTGCTCGCCGCCGCCTCGGCGCGGGCGCAGGTCTTTCGGTCGGAGGCCGTCAACGGAGCGGTGCTCGGTGGAGTCGCTGGCGCCGTGATCGGAAACAATAGCGGCAGTCTGAATCACAATGCTTGGAAGGGCGCGGCCATCGGTGCGGGTGCGGGACTGCTGCTCGGGCAAGCGGTGGGCAACGCGAACGACCACGCCCGCGGTAGCTATGGCGATCCGCGCGCAAGCGGCGCCTATATCTACCGGCAACCGGCGTCGGTTTACATCGGATATAACCACAATCGCTGGCACGGATATGGACGCGACGCCTGGTACGACGGCTATTCTAGTTACGCGCCCAGCTACTCGGTACGGTATTATGCGCCCGCCTCGCGCTTCAACTACAGTAGCGCCGCGACCAATGGACTGTGGTGGGGCGCGCTGGCCGGCGGCATCATTGGACACAATAGTGGCGAATTTCGTCACAACGGCTGGCGCGGCGCCGCGTGGGGCGCAGGCGTTGGCTGGCTGCTGGGCTCGATCGCCGACGCCAATCGCCCGACGGTCGTGTATGAGCAACCCGCGGTCGTCGCGCCTGCACCAGTTGCACCTGCGCCGCAGCCGGTCACCGTGATCAATAATTACTATGGCAACACGTCCTCGCCGATGAGTTCGGCGAACGCACTGTTCGGCCGCTAGGAAAAGCCCCTGCGCTCCACCGCCTCTCCGATCCGACTTTCAACTCACCCATGAAAAATCCCTCCCGCTTCATTTTCGCCGGCTTGCTGGCGACCGGCACGCTGTTCGTCGGTTGCGCAACGTCTGGCGTCCAGAATCCGGCTGGCGCGCCCGTGCGTGAAATGCGCCCCGACGAACGCGGCACCGTCCAAGGCACCGGCATCGAGTCGCAAGATCTCGTGTCGGTGACGGACAAGATGGCCCGCAGCATCTTGGGCATTCCCGAGATCGCGCAGGCGCACGTCGCACCCTACGTGGTGATCGATCCCGTGCGCAACGACACGCGTTTCCCGATTAACAAGGATCTGTTCACCGACCGGATTCGCATTCAGCTCAACTCAAAGGCAACCGGCCGCGTGAAATTCCTCGCACGCGATCGCATGCAAGCGCTCGAGCGCGAACGCCAGCTGAAGCAATCCGGCCAAGTCACGGCGAGCGCCGATCCCAACGTGGTCGAGTTCCGCGGCGCGGACTATTTTCTTACCGGCAAGCTCGGCGGTCTCACGACCCGCACGTCCCAGGGCACGAGCGATTACATCCTCTATAGTTTCCAGCTGATCAATGCGCGCACGAGCGAGATCGTCTGGGAAGACTCCGCCGAAATCAAAAAGCAAGGGCTCGAAGACGCGGCCTATCGTTAATTCGCCGGACAGCGGCGCGCTCCCCTTTGCGGTACCGTTCTGAGCACCGCAGAGTCCTCCAGCCGGGAGCGGCCGGGTCGGCGATCCGCCATTGCGGTGGATTTGCGACGCTCAGAATGAAACGCTTTACCTCGGTTGTCTTCGCGCTCGGCGCCTGCGGCGTCGGCGCGTTATTCACAGGCTGCGTCAGCGGGTCCGACCGGGGATCCGGCGCTCGCACGGACGTGACGGACCATCGCGCGCCGGCGGTTCCTGAGAAGGATCGCGTGCTGTACGATTATCACGCGGCCGCTACGGCGCTCCGCCAGGGGCGCGATGACGAGGCGAAAGAGAAGCTCGACGACGCGATCATGCGGATCGGCGGAATCGTGACGAACTCGGCCGACGCGAAACGCGCGCGCAGCTTGTTCTCAGCCGAGAGCGCGAAAACGTTCATCGGCGAGCCGTACGAACGCGTGATGGCATATTTTTATCGCGGCATCCTCTATTGGCGCGACGGCCAGCCGGATAATGCACGGGCGTGCTTTCGCTCCGGCGCCGTGATCGACAGCGATCCGGAGCAAGGACACTACGACGCCGATTACGTGCTGCTGGATTATCTCGATGGGTTGGCGACGACGAAACTCGAGGGGGACGGCTCCGATGCCTTGCGCCGTGCGCAGGAACACGCGGGCGATCGGCTGCAATTGCCCCCTTACGATCCAGGAGCCAATGTCGTCGTCTTTGCGGAATTCGGTGCCGGACCGCGAAAATATGCCGGTGGCGAATACGGCGAGCAGCTGAAATTCTATACCAACGATTCGGCGGCCCATGCGGCGCGCCTGACGCTCGACGAGGGCAAAGTGATCGTCGCATTGCCGGCCTACGACGACCTCAACTACCAAGCGACCACCCGCGGCGGGCGCGTCATGGATCACATTCTTGGCAACAAAGCGGTCTTCAAAGCGGCGACCGACGCCGGCGCGGATCTCGCGCTCGTCGGTGCGCTGGTGGCTGCCGACGAAGGCCAGCGTCGGAAGCGCGAAGGCCGAGATGCGCGCGCGGCGGACGTCACCGCCCTCGGCCTCGGCGTGCTCGGCTTGATCGGCAAAGTGGCTTCCGCGGCAACGAAACCTCACGCCGACGTCCGCGCCTGGGACAACCTGCCGCAACGACTTAGTTTTTCGGCCTTTAAACTTTCTCCGGGCGAGCACCATGGTCGGATTGAGTTCCTGAACCGAGACGGCGAAGTGCTGAGCCGCCACACTCAACCCGTCGAGATCAACGTCGCCTCCACCGATCGCGATACTGTAGTGTTTTTGACCGAACTTAAGCGCTAAGCCGAAGTCTCATCGGCACGACAACGCCCACCGAACTATGAACCAATCGACTCCCGCGAGCTTGGTCCCCCTCCGCCTCTCGCACCGCCGCCAAGCCTTCGCTCCCATTCTCCGCCGACATATCGCGCTGGCAACCTCGGCCGCGGCGCTCGCTTTCACACTCGGTTGCGCTTCGGAGCCCGGACCTTATCGCCCGCTCGACACCACGAAGTATACGTTGGAGAACACGGACAAATTCGTCCTCCTTGACAAAGCGGCGCAGCATTCGGTGACGTGCACCGGCTTGCAGGAACGTGCGCTGGCCGACGGTCGGATGGAAGTGGTGGCGAATCTCAAGAATCGCGAAAATCGCCGGATCGAGGTTCAGACGAACTGCGTTTTCAAAGACGACCAGGGCTTCTCCACCGGTGACGAGACCGCGTGGCAAACGGTGATTCTGACCGAAAACGCGACGGAAGCCGTGCGCTTCACCGCCATGAATACGGCCGGGAAAAAATACACCGTGCGAGTGCGCCAGCCGCGTTAATGCCGCCGCTTTTTAACCTGCGTCCACTTCTTTCCCCCACGGTTAGGTCTATTTTTTGCCATGAACGCTCGTCTTCTTGCGCTCGTTCCCTTCCTGGCCACGCCGGTATTGCTCGCCCAAGTTGGCAATGAGCCACCGTCGGCGCCGCCGCCGGTTAGCCAGGCAATGCCTGCCGCGGTCGCGCCCGTGCCGCCCTCGCCGGAGCAGCACGTGTACGGACCGCGTCAGGAAACATTGGTCCCGCGCGCCACGGCCGACGCAGTGGTCGATCGTTTCCGCAAAGCTTATTCGGGAGAACACGCGTCGCGTATCGTCGTGTACGTTAATCGTGCACTCGTCGATTCCGCGTCGGGGCTGAAGCTCACCGCCCGGACCGAGCACTTCGAACACGACGGCAATACGACGAAGACGAGCGGCGATAATACCTATCAAGCGAAAGAACCGGCCGCGGCGCCGACGCTCGCCGATCAGCAAACCGTGCGTGAGATCGAGCGGCTCGTCGGACGCGTGTTCCGCAACGGCGGCGCTCAGTTGGTCGACCAGAAGACGGCGGCGGCGTTGTTGCCGGATCAGCCGGGCGTTCATCTCGCAAGCGATCAAGCCGCGAAGGATCGCGACGCGCTGAAGAATGTCGCGGATATCGCGATCGAAATTCTCATCTCCAGCCGCAATTTGACCGTGCCCGAAGTCGCAGGCGATGCGACGTATACCGTTCCCGATATCCAAGCCACGGCCATTCGGCTGAAAGACGCAGCCATCCTCGGTCAAGCGGCCGCCAGCGATGTCATCGGCAAAGGCGTCCAACCGGGGCAAGTCATGCGGCGGTTCGACGTGCGTGATATTACCGAAGCCACGACGCTCGTGCTGATGGAAGACATGCTGAACGGCGCGAAGCCGTAATGGCATGAGGGCGAGCGAGCGCAGAGGCTCCGCTAGCCGATAATCTGATCGATGAGCGCGGGCGCCGGGATCGGCGCATCCGCGATGACGATCGCGTCGCGCAACACAGTCTCTGCGGCGTCGAGCTTGGGGCGATCGTTGGCGTGAATGACGGCGAGCGGCGCACCGGCTTCCACTCGGTCGCCGATTTTGACGAGTTCGCTGATGCCGACGGCGTGATCGATCGCGTCCTCCGCCTTTGCCCGTCCCGCTCCCAGCCGTAACGCCGCCAACGCCACACCCATCGCGTCGACCTCGGTGACAAATCCATTACGTGACGCCGGCAAAGGAAGACGAAATTTCGCCCGCGGCAGGCCCGAGGGATCGTCGACCACGTCGATGTCGCCTCCCTGCGCCCCAATGAGTTCGCGGAATTTCGTCAACGCGGCCCCAGAGACGATGCTGCGTTCGAGTTGCTGCCGAGCTTCGGCTACCGTGTTTGCCACCCCAGCGAGCAACAGCATCTGTTCGCCGAGGATATAGGTCACCTCCATGGTGTCTGCCGGACCGCGGCCGCGCAGGCAATCGATCGACTCGATGACTTCGAGCGCATTGCCGACGGCGCGGCCGAGCGGCTGGTCCATCGCTGTCAGCACCGCTCGCGTCGGTTTCCCCATCGCCTTTGCGACCGAGACGAGCGCTTCCGCGAGTTCCACGGCGCGCGCTTTGTCCTTCATGAACGCGCCGCGTCCGAACTTCACGTCGAGGACCAGCACGTCGATGCCCTCGGCCAGTTTTTTGGAAAGTATGCTACCGCAGATCAGCGGAATGCTTTCGACGGTCGCGGTGACATCGCGCAGGGCGTAAAGCTTCTTGTCCGCCGGCGCGAGGTCTGCCGTTTGGCCAACGAGCGCAAGGCCGATGCGCCCGAGTTGCGCGCGATAATCGGCGAGCGCGACGTTTACTCGAAAGCCGGGGACCGCCTCGAGTTTGTCGAGGGTGCCACCGGTATGCCCCAAGCCGCGGCCGCTGATCATCGGCACGACGACGCCGCACGCCGCCACCATGGGGGCAAGATGCAGCGAAACTTTATCGCCCACTCCACCGGTCGAGTGCTTGTCGGCTTTCGGCTGCTTGATCGCGGATAAATCCGCGACCACGCCGGATCGCATCATCGCTTCGGTGTAGTGGGCCGTCTCGTCGGCGCTCATCCCGCGCCAGACGATCGCCATCAACATCGCGGCCAGTTGGTAATCCGTCCACGAGCCGTCGCTCGCTCCGCGCACAAACAGCGCGATTTCCTCCTTCGACAACGCGTGCCCGTCCCTCTTCTTCGCGATCACATGCTGCGGAAATACCGCCGGTGCCGTCATAGCCGCACTCAACGCCCGCTCGCGGCGCTCCGCAACGCCGTACTGAATTCCGCGCGCACCTCGTCGCGTGAAACCTTCGGCCTCCCCAACCCAGTGTCATCCATTAGATGACACTTCCCTCGGCCACCCTCGCCGCGCGAAGCTTACGCTAGCCGTAACGATCCCTAATTCCGCGGCCCCAGTGTCATTTAATGAATGACACTTCGTTTGACCGCGGCACGGTGCCCGCATGAGCCAATCGTTGTCTTCGCTGGGCGCGCGACTCGCCCGCATCGCGCCCCTAACCGATGGATTAATCGCCTCTGCCGAGCTTACCGCGAAGGCGGCGCGCCAAAAGTATCGCGAGATCCGACCGCGGCGCAGCGGCCGCGTGTTGCGTGCCGGCGCCGACACCCCTCTGTGGAACGAGCTCGCGAAGGCGTGCGCCGAAAAGCTCAACCGCTACGGGGACAAGGCCAAGCTCGCCCGGATCCTCGGCGTTTCGCGGCAGCGGCTGCATGTGCTGCTGGTTTCTCGCATCGCGTGCACGGATTCCGAGCGGACGCTGCAGCTGCTCGCCTGGTTCCAGGCGCGGCGTAGCGGCAAGAACCCAAGCTGAAGGGCGAGCGAAGTGTCATCCATTAGATGACACTTGGCTCGGGAAGCCGTAGGCGCGTTCGACCTTGGCGATGCGAACGTGGTACTCGCTGTACCAAGCGCGTTGGCCGGTGCGCTGCGCTTTTTCGTGCTCGGTGTCGCGTTTCCAGGCGCGAATCGCGGCCTCATCGCGCCAATAGCTCACGGTGATGCCGACGCCGTTCGCGTCGCGTGCGCTTTCGAGGCCGAGGAACCCGTCGTAACGCGAGCCGAGATCGGCCATGCGTTGCGCCATCGCGCCGTAGCCATGATCGCCCTCGGTCCGCTTCGACGTGAAAATTACGGCGTAGTACGGCGGCTTGGGCGTGGCGGCGATCGGCGAGCCCGCGCTCATGGCTCGCTCCTCCGCAGCACGAGCATCGAATTGCTGCCAACGAAGAACTCGTAATCGAGGGTCACGACTTCGCTCTCGATGCCGGCGGCGCGCAGTTCACGCCGCAGCGCCGGCAGCTTCGGGTACGGTTTGCCGTCGGGTCCGCAGAGCGGATGAATGCGCACTTCCCGCGCGCTGACGCGCACGAGTTCGCGGCATGCCGCGAGATGCCATTCGAAATCGAAACGCGCCGCATGGAGAAAAAGCAGGTGCGCGCACAGCACCAAATCGAACGTACGATCGAAGAACGGCAGCCGCGGCAGCGCCCCGCTGACGTACCGACCGTGGGCGAAGTGGACGGCGTAGTCGGCCAGAAAGCGTTGCGCGGCGAGCTTCCGATCGGTCTCGGCGGCGCCGAGCGAGGGAAAGGACTTGAGCCGGAAGAGCCGAGGCTTCGCGCGCATCTGCGCGAACATCCGTTCGTAATCGGACGCGATCCGGCCGGCGAGGTCGTCGACCGGACTGCTGTAGAACGGATCGACCGCGACCGCATCGATGCGCCGCGCGCAAGCTTCGGCGGTAAAAGACGAGGGCCCAGCGCCCACATCGAGGACGTCGGCGCCACGCAGCGCATCCAAATCGAGGGCGAAAAACTGATTATATTCGGCCAGCGTGCGGCCGAAGAACGACACAGTGGGCAGCTCCATCGCCGGCGCGCGCCCGAAAGGCGCGGGCCGTGATGGAGCGGGACGTATAGGTGGTGGTGGAGCGGTGAGGACTGACATGGCGAGCGGTGATGGGAAGTTGCGAGGGGGAAAAACAAAAAGCCCGACTCGGGAGGAGTCGGGCTTGGCGAGGGAACAGCGGCGTCTTTCAGCCGTGGCGCGTTATTTTCGCGCGAACCTTCGTCGCCAAGCCGACCCGTGCCAGCGTGCGCGTTTAGCCGCCGTCGTAGCGACGGAGGCGGAAGCGCAGACGTAGACGTAAAGGTTCATCGGTCGGATGGAGATGGTGCGCGAAAGCGCTTAAAGCAAGCCGATTTTAGGTTCTATAGAAATGCCGCGGGAAATATAGAGCGCGGCCGAATAGTAAATCGCTCCAGACCAATGCGCGTTCAAGCGCTGCTCGATCGCTACGATCGCTGCGTCGGGCCAGGCAGATTTCTCGCGTGAAACGACACGACGCAATTCGTTCCGTCCTGCGTCGGCAGCCACTCCGGTTTCAACCGCGCGAACTCGCGATCGATCGCCGGGCGCAATCCGCCGACCTCGATGACGACGATGCCGTGCGGCTGCAGCCGCGCTGGCGCTTCACGGAGGAGCTTGCGCACGATATCGAGGCCATCGACGCCGCCGTCATGCGCTAGCCGAGGCTCCGCGGCAAACTCCGGCGCTTGGCCATCGACGATCCGACTCGGTTCGTACGGCGGGTTGCTGAGGACGATATCGTATTTCGCCCGAGGCACCGCCGTGAGAACATCGCTCGCGAAAAGCTTCACGCGCGCGCCGAGCCGATGTTCGCGCACATTGATTTCGGCCACCGCCAGCGCGTCCGGGGACAGGTCGCAAGCGTCGACCGTCGCGCCGGGAAACGCGTGCGCGAGGAGAATCGCGAGGCAGCCGGAGCCGGTGCACACGTCGATGACGCGGGTGACCTTCGCGCCGCCCGCGGGCAATCGCGCGGTGAGCGCATCGGGAATCAGCTCGAGAAAATAACTCCGCGGGATGATCACGCGCTCATCGACATAGAAGCGATGCTCGCCGAGCCACGCCTCGCGCGTGAGATAAGCGGCGGGCACACGCTCGAGGACGCGACGCCGAAACACGTTTTCCAGTTTCGCCCGCTGCGCTGCGTTGAGAACTCGCGTAAGCACGGTGGGCGCCGAATCGAGCGGCAGCTCCAACGCGCGCAGAATCAAATACAGCGCTTCGTCATGCGCATTGGTCGCCACCTGCCCCAACGCGAGATCGTGCGTGCGGTACAACCCTTCCGCAAATGTCAGCCAATCGCCCGGCGTCGTCAGCCGCGCGCTCGCGGCGAATGGGTCATTGCCCGGGACCGTTTTCCGGCGCGACGACATGGGCGTGGTTGTGAATGTGCTCCGGGCAATAGCATTGGTCGCCCGCGCACTTCGAGCAGTAGCGGAAGTCGAGCTCCGGATTGGATACGTCCGTCTTGCCGCAGACGTGGCAGACATGCCGGGGCTCCGCTTCTTCGCGGACGCGCGCGGTCCGCGCCTTGGCGGTTTGGCGAGCCGCACGACGCGAACGCAGCAAGTCCGCGCCAAAAAACACGAGAAACGTGATGACAGGCGCGGCAATTTGCAGCCGAAGCGCGTTTTCTCCGATCACGAAGCTGTACGCGAACACGAGCCAAGTGATCATTGCGAGCCACTTGATCTTCACCGGCAAAACAAAGAACAAGATCAGTTCGAAATCAGGGTTCAGATACGCGAACGCCAGGAACACCGACGTCATGATGTAGAAATTGGTGACGGCGTACTCCGGCGTCACGAACGCAAACCCCACCGTCAGCGCCCACGACAGAAACAAAAACACGTTGTACCGAAATACGCCCCAATATCCCTCCAGCGCACTGCCCATGAGATAAAAAAGGTACCAAGCGAAGACCAACCACACGTAGCCCAACTCGAGCCCGCTGCCCTGCGGCGGCACCTTGTAAATCAAGAAGGTGACGATTCCCCACCATTGGCCGTGCAGGAACAGGACGGGCGCGTAGAGCAACCGCTCCGGATCGAGCAATTTCAGCATCGTCGCCAGCACGACGAACGCCTGGCCGATCACGATGAACAACGACATGTTCGGCACGGCGAGGCGGCCCAAAATACGTTCGAGGCGATCGAGCAGGGACATGCGGAGCGTTTACATTGCGCCCGCCCGCGTACCAAGCAAGTACGAGCGCACGAGGGCGGATCGCGGGATGCGATCGCTGAGCCGGGCTAGGCCGCGGCGCAGCGAACGTTCAGTACACGTTTTCTTCGAGCAAGGCGAAGAGCTCGGCCTCGGTGATACGGCGTTGTTGCATGCTGTCGCGCTCGCGCAGCGTGAACGTGCCGTCCTTTTCGATCGTTTCGAAATCGATCGTGACGCACCACGGCGTGCCGATTTCATCCTGCCGACGATAACGGCGACCGATCGCGCCGGCTTCGTCGTAGAAGACGGCGTACTTGCGTTTCAATTTCGCGTACAACGCCTGCGCGCGAGCGACGAGCGCTTCCTTGTTCTTCAACAGAGGAAGCACCGCGACCTTGATCGGCGCGATGCGCGGCGCGAGCCGGAGCACGGTGCGTTTCTCGACGTTCCCCTTCTCGTCCTTGACGTCTTCTTCGGCATAGCCGGCACAGAGCACCGCGAGCACGATGCGGTCCACGCCGACGGCAGGCTCGATCACGTGCGGGACGACTTTCTGCTTCGTCGCTTCATCAAAGTACGTCTGCGGCACGCCGCTGAATTTCTGGTGCTGTTGCAGATCGTAATCGCTGCGCGCCGCGATGCCCCACAGTTCCTGCACGCCAAAGGGGTACTGGAACATGATGTCGACCGTGCGGCGCGAATAGAACGCCAGCTTCTCCTTCGGATGCTCGTGGAGCGACAGCAAGGCTGGCGGCAGCCCGATCGAGACGAGCCAGTTTTGGCACCATTGCAGCCAATCCTCGTGGCACTTCAGCCAGTCGGCGTCCGGATGGATGAAATATTCCATCTCCATCTGCTCGAATTCACGCGAGCGGAAGATGAAGTTGCGCGGCGTGATTTCGTTGCGGAACGATTTTCCGATTTGCGCGATGCCGAACGGCAGCTTCACGCGGCCGGTATCGGTCACATTACGGAAGTCGACGAACATGCCCTGCGCCGTTTCGGGCCGCAGATAGGCGACCGCCGACGAATCGCGCATCGGGCCGACGTGCGTCTCGAACATCATGTTGAAAGCGCGCGGTTCGGTGAGGCTGCCGGGCTCGCCGGTAGCGGGCGACGGAATGAGCGCGATCTCCTCCGGTTTCGCTTCCGTCATGTCGCGCGGCGCGACCGGCTCGAGTTTACCCTGGATGGCTTTCTTGCGTTTGAACGATTCGGCCGCCTCTTGGAGCTCCGCCGCGGTGCGTTCGCTTTCCAGTGCGGACACATAGCCGACCGTTTTGCCGTCGACGACGACGGGGGAGAAAAACAATTGGTCGGCGCGGTACCGCTGCTTGCTCGTTTTGCAGTCGACCAAGGGATCCGTAAAGCCGGCGACGTGACCCGACGCTTCCCACACCTTCGGATGCATGATGATGGACGTCTCGATACCCACCACGTCGTCGCGGCGTCGCACCATATCGTTCCACCAGCAATCGCGGATGTTCTTTTTCAACTCCACGCCAAACGGGCCGTAATCGAAAAAGCCGTTCAACCCGCCGTAGATCTCAGACGACTGGAAAATAAACCCACGACGCTTCGCGAGCGCGACAATGGCGTCCATGGACACGGCGGGAACGGAGGAATCAGCGGACATAAGACGCGAGAGTTAGCCGGGTAGCATCGGTGCGGTCAATTCCGGGCTTAGCCGGAGTCCAGGGCGCGATGGGGTAGCCGCGGCGCCACGGAATTCCGCGAACCATTGGCCTTCGCGGCACTCTATCTGGTTATGACGACCTCAGACGATGCCGCGTTGGCCATTTTGCAGGAGCTGCTCAGCGTCAGCCGAGACAGCGTGGAAGGCTACGCGACCGCCTTGCGCGACATCGCCGACCAAGAGATAGCGCGCGAACTGGAAACCTACCGGACGCGACGGTCCAAGATCGTCGACGAGCTTGCGCAACGCATTCGTGACTTACGCGGCGATCCCGACGCCCGCCCCACCGCAGCCGGAGCCGTGCATCGCGCGTGGATGGATGCACGAGCGGGATCGGAAGCGAATCCGGATCAGGCGATCCTGGCCGAAATCGAGCGCGGCGAGGACCTCGCGACTGACGCCTTTCGGCAAGCCCTCAAAGAGCATGACATCGATGCGACGACCCGCCGTCTCATCGAAGGTCACTATGAGCAGGTCCAAGCGGCACACGATCGGGTGAAACAACTGCGCGACCGGGCGAATTACGCGCGGATGTAACGCCCCCGCGGGAGCGTTAATCCGTCCTCTCTGACGACGCGCAGCTAAGGCTGCGGCCGATCGCGTGAGACAGGCCTCATTGCGTCGCATTGGCGCGGGGAAAGTTACCTGAAAATTCAAGGCCTGGGCCGAACGAGGCCTCGCGCGGTCGTAACCGTTGCAGGTGACGAGGCGTCACCGGGCCTCGTTCAGATTTCATTTCTCATCTTTCAACTATGAAGACGGTACTCAAAGCTTCGCTTCTTGTCCTTGGGATCCTCACGGCGAGTTTTCCCGCCGCCAACGCTGCAACGATCGCCGAAAACCCCACCGCCGCGCAGCCGGCGCGTCCCGCCCGCGCGCGGCTAGGAAAGCATCCACGCCTCGCTCGCCAAGCGGTCGCCCGCCGCCGGGCACTGCAAAAGCTCGGCCTTTCGGCGGAGCAAGTGGCGCAAATCAAGGCCGCTCGCGCCAATGCCGCCGCCTCGGTGAAGGCGATCCGGGCCGATCAATCGCTAACGCCCGATCAAAAGCGCGCGAAGGTCCGCGAAACGCTCAAAACCGCGCAAGCACAGTTTCGCGCGACGCTCACGCCCGAGCAGCAAAACAAACTCAACCGCTTCCGCGCCAAGGCGCGCGGGCACCGGTAACAGCTGCTTTACGTCCCACAGTTTCTCGCACCGCCGTCGGTCGTTCGCGCCGACGGCGGTTTGCTTTTCGGCTTCCGCGGCATACTTAGCCTATCCCTCCTGGAGCCTAAAGCCGCGAACCTCGCGGCTGCGACTGGGTCCCTCCCGCTGCATCATGCCCATGAACTTCCGATCTTTGTCTCAATTCCTGACGCACGCCTTGCTGATTGTCGCCTGCGGCATCACGCCGGCGCTCCACGCCGCGGATATCGCGGCCGTGCAAGAGCAGCCATTGCGGAGCAGCAAATCGGCGCCTGACGAAAAAGCGGAGAAAGCGGCCAGCGCCGGCAAGAGCTCGACCAGCGATAAAGCGATCACGCGGCCGCCGCTGAAGCTGCAGTTCGATGCCAAGCCGATTAATCGCGACGCCTCGGATCGCGTGAGCTACGCGCCGATCGTCCGCAAAACCGCGGCGAGCGTCGTGTTCGTGTACTCCCGCAAAAAAGTGCGCGGGCAAGACATGTCGCCTTTTCTCAACGATCCCACCTTGCGTCGATTCTTCGATATTCCCGGACATGGTGGTGGCGGCGGTGGCGGTGGCCGCGGCCGCTTGCCCGATCGCGTGGAACAGGGCCTCGGGTCCGGCGTCGTGATTTCGCCGGATGGCTATATCCTCACCAACAATCACGTCATCGAGGGCGCCGACGAGGTGCAGATCTCGATCGGCGAGTCGCCGAAGAAATACGATGCGAAAGTCATCGGCCGCGATTCGCTCGCGGACATCGCGGTGCTGAAAATCGAGCCGACGGGCACGTTGGCACCGGCCACCTTCGGCGACAGCGACCAATTGCAGGTGGGCGATGTCGTGCTCGCGATCGGCAATCCTTTCGGCATCGGTCAATCGGTCAGCCGTGGCATTGTGAGCGCACTGAGTCGCGGCCAGCTTGGGATCGAACAGCTCGAGGATTTCATCCAAACCGACGCGGCGATCAACCCCGGGAATTCCGGCGGCGCCTTGATCGACAGCCAGGGGCGCGTCGTCGGGATCAACACCGCGATTCTCAGCAGCAGCGGCGGCTTCAATGGCGTCGGGTTGGCGATTCCCATCAATCTCGTGCGTTTCGTCGCCGAGCAGATCGTGAGCAAAGGTCGCGTCGATCGCGGATTTCTCGGCGTGTCCACGCAGGATCTCGCGGACGACATCGCGACGCAGTTCAACGCGGAGCGTGGCGCGCTCGTCAACGAAGTCACCGCTGACAGCCCGGCGGAAAAGGCCGGGTTGAAAGCGGGGGACGTGATCACGAAAGTGAATGGCACGGAGATTCGCGATCAGCGGCACCTGCAGCTCGTGGTGACTCAGCTCGCGCCCGGCACCGACGTCTCGGTCGAGTACATGCGTGACGGCCAAACGAAGACGATCACCGCGAAACTCGGGTTGCGGCCGAACAAATTCGCTGGCGGCGATCGCAATGGCAATGAAGGCCTCGCGGGCAGCGATGAAGGCGTCCTCAACGGCGTCAGCGTCGAAGATATCAGCGCCCAAGTGCGCGAGGATTTGCAGATTCCGCCGCGGATCAAAGGCGCGATCATCACGGCCGTCGATCCGAGCAGTCCGTCCGCGAATCAGGGCCTGCGCGAAGGCGACATCATTCTCGAGCTGGACCGCAAACCGGTGCACAACGCGGAAGAAGCCGTCAAGCTGAGCGCCGAGATCAAGGGGCCCAAAGTCATGGTGCTGATCTGGCGCGCCGGCGCGCCGCGTTTTCTCGTTATCGACGAATCGAAAAAATAAGCGCCCTAGCTGGAGATCGGCGGAACTGGCCGACGCGAAGATGGAAAAACCCCACGCACCGAAATGAGCTCATCGCGCGCATGAGGCTCATCGATCTTTCGCAGCCGTTGTTCGACGGCGCGCCGAATTGCCCGGCACATAGGCCGGTATCGTTTCGTTGCACCGACGACCATTCTCGCAACGGGTGGCGCATGGAAGAAATCGCCATGGCCACTCACACCGGCAGTCATGTCGATGCGCCGCTCCACAAAATCGCCGCCGGCAAATCGGTCGACCAGTTACCGCTCGAGACTTGGGTGGGCCCGGCGCGGATCGCCGATCTGCGCGGCACCGCGCGCGACACCGGGATCACGGCGGCGATGCTGGCGCAGGCACTGCGGAATCTTGTCGCGGGAGACATCGTGCTGCTCGCCACCGGCTGGGGCGATCGTCGCGCCAAAACCGAAGAATGGCTGCAGCACTCGCCCTATCTGCATCCCGAGGGCGCGCGGTGGCTCGTCGACCGCGGCGTACGCGGCGTCGGCATCGATCATTTCTCGATTGGCGGAACAAGTGCACACAACGAGGAAACGCACTCCGTTCTACTCGGCCGGGGCGTATGGATCGTCGAAGAGCTAAGATTTCCGGCCGAGGTATTCGCGCTGCCGCAACCCGTCAAATTCTGGGCGCTGCCGATGAACTGGCCGGGCTGCTCGGGCGCATTTTGCCGGCCGGTCATCGAAACGTAGCTCGCGCGACGATGCGGGCGTGGCGGGCTGTCGCAAGCAACGCGCCGCAGAACGCTCGAAGCACCGCGCAAATTACCGCCCACTCCGCCCTTGCACGGGCGCGAACTTCGCGTCCTGTCTTTTGGGATGAAGGTCTCGTTCACCACGAAGGAATACACGCGCTTGCTCGAGCTAGTGCATCTCGGCCTCTGGGTTACCGGCTGCCGCCCGGAAGATCCGGCGACGATGCCGGAACGCTACGCCGAGCTCGCGCAAAAAGTATTCGCGCTCGCGGAGCCGTTTGGCTGCGCGGATCTCGTCGAGATGGACGTGAACGGACAATATTTTCCGAACGAGAAATTCACCGCGGGCGTCGTGCAGGAAAAATTGGAACAATTCGTCGACGACGCGTTTTGGAGCGAGTTGGTCGGCCGGCTCTCCGACCGCGATCTGCGGCAAGAACTCGGCGCCACGAAACTATCGCCTGAGCTGACCGAGGAAGAAGAGCAGCGACTCGCCGCGATCGAGGATAACTACTGGCGCGAATTCGAAACGAGCGGCGTCGATCATCTCGTCGTGCTGCGCGGCGGGCAGGGCTGACGACACATGGCTCCCACGCTAAGCGCGGGAGCCACGATCGAACGATGGCAGCGCCCCTTACGCTGCTAATCGGAACTGTTCGTACGGCACCAGCCCGGCCAGCGCCGCCGAGCGGCCGATCGAACGATATTGGCGCCGGTAATCCGCGACGAGAATGGCGATGAGTCCGCCCGCAAAGAGGAGCGACGCCAGCACCACGAAATCATACGGGAGGACGAAGAACGCGATGAACGCGGCGAGAAAGAAAAGCGGTGTCTTCATAACGTGAGGTGTTGGCGAAGAAAACACCGGCGAACGCGCGAAGTTACAAAAAAGCCCAGCCGCGCGGGCTGGGCGAAAATGATCGAGGCACGTCCGCCGCGATCAAGCCGGCCGCGCGATCAAGCTGGCCGGCGCGAAAGACAGACCGCCCCCGGCGTTAGCGCGAATCGAGATCAAGCGGCGCCGCCGCCGGTCGACGTGGTGACCGGAGTAAACGTGCTGCGCCATTTCGCTTTCAAGTAGTCCCGGTTCATCCGCGAAATGAAATCGTGCGAGATCAATTTCGGGCAGGCCGCGCTGCACTCGTAGTAATTCGTGCAATTGCCGAAGCCGAGCGAGTCCATCGTCTCCACCATCGCGATCACCCGCCGATCGCGCTCAGCTTGGCCTTGCGGCAGCAATCCGAGGTGCGAAACCTTCGCCGCCACAAACAGCATCGCGCTCGCGTTTTTGCACGCCGCCACGCACGCCCCGCACTGGATGCATGTCGCCGCGTCCATCGCGAGATCCGCGTCGGGCTTCGGCACGGGAATCGAGTTGGCATCGGGCGCGGACCCCGCGCGCGCGGTGATGAAGCCGCCCGCCTGCTGAATCTTATCGAACGCCGTGCGGTCGGTGATGAGGTCCTTGATGACCGGAAACGCCTTCGCGCGGAACGGCTCCACCGTGATGACGTCGCCGTCGCGGAACGAACGCACGTACACCTGACACGTCGCGACGCCCTTGCCCGGTCCGTGAGGCTTGCCGTTGATCGTGCAAGAACAGGTGCCGCAGATACCCTCGCGACAATCGTGCGCGAACGCGATCGGCTCCTCGCCCTTGGCCGTGAGCTCGTCGTTGACGACGTCGAGCATCTCGAGAAACGACATGTTCGGGCTGAGATTCTTCGACTGGTACTCGACGAACTTGCCCGGCTCGTTCGGCCCAGCCTGACGCCAGACGCGCAACGTGAGGGAAATCGGGGAAGTGGAGTTTTCGGCGACCATGGGCGTTAAAGATGCGGTAGCACGTCGGGCGATGGAGGCGGCAGCTCGCGCGCGATGTGGCTCATTTGTAGTTTCGGACGCTCATCTTCACGAATTCGTAGTTGAGCGGCTCGACATTGCGGAGCGGTTGTTTGCCCGCGCCTTGATATTCCCAAGCGGCGACGTGACCGAAGTTCGCATCGTCGCGTTTGCATTCGCCGTCGGCTTCCTGGTACTCCTCGCGGAAGTGACCGCCGCAGCTCTCTTCGCGGGTGAGCGCGTCGAGGCAGAGCAATTCGCCCAGCTCGAGGAAATCGGCAACGCGGCCCGCCTGCTCCAGCGATTGGTTGATCGTGTCCGCCGAACCCGGGACGCGGACATTCGCCCAAAATTCTTCGCGGAGCGCCGGGATCTGCTGCAGGGCCTTTTGGAGCCCGGCCTTGTTGCGGGCCATGCCGCAGTATTCCCACAAGATCTTGCCGAGCCGCTTGTGATAATGGCTGACCGGCTCGCGGCCTTTGTTCTCGAGAAAGCGCTTGGTCATCCCGCGGACTTGCTCCTCCGCTTGCGCGAACGCGGCGCCGTCCGCTTTCGGACGCGAGCCCGGCTTCTGCGTGGCGAGATAATCGCCGATCGTGTACGGGATCACGAAGTAGCCGTCGGCGAGGCCTTGCATCAGCGCGCTGGCGCCGAGGCGGTTCGCGCCGTGATCGGAGAAATTCGCTTCGCCGAGCACGAACAAGCCCGGGATGTTCGACATCAAGTTATAGTCCACCCACAGCCCGCCCATCGTGTAGTGCACGGCCGGGAAGATCCGCATCGGCGTCTGGTAGGCGTTTTCGGCGGTGATCTCGTGATAGATCTCGAAGAGATTGCTGTAACGCTCGCGCACGCCGTTTTCGCCGAGGCGGTTGATTGCGTCCGAGAAATCCAAGTACACGCCCAGCCCGCTCGGCCCCACGCCGCGGCCCTCGTCGCAGACGCGCTTGGCGGCGCGCGAAGCGATGTCGCGCGGGCAGAGGTTGCCGAACGCCGGATACATCCGCTCGAGATAATAATCGCGATCCGCTTCCGCGATCGTCGTCGGATCCTTCAGCCGGTCTTCCTTCTTCTTCGGCACCCAGATGCGACCGTCGTTGCGGAGCGATTCGGACATCAACGTCAGCTTCGACTGGTACTCGCCGCTCACCGGGATGCACGTCGGATGAATTTGCGTGTAGCACGGATTCGCGAAGCACGCGCCGCGCTTGTACGCGCGCCAGATCGCGGTGGCGTTCGAGCCGCGAGCGTAGGTCGAGAGATTGAAGACGTTCCCGTAGCCGCCGGTCGCGAGCACCACGGCATCGGCCGCGTGGCGCTCGATCGCGCCGGTGACGAGATTGCGAACGATGATACCCTTGGCCTGGCCGTCGACGAGGACGAGATCGAGCATCTCGCACTGCGTGTGGAGCTCGACGAGCCCCGCGCCGACCGTGCGCATCAACGACGAATAGGCGCCGAGCAACAGCTGCTGGCCGGTTTGCCCGCGCGCATAGAACGTGCGGCTCACCTGCGCGCCGCCGAACGAGCGGTTCGCGAGCAAGCCGCCGTATTCGCGCGCGAACGGCACGCCGAGCGCCGCGCATTGGTCGATGATGTTGACCGACACTTCCGCGAGCCGATGGACGTTGGCCTCGCGCGCGCGATAGTCGCCGCCCTTGATGGTGTCGTAGAACAGCCGATACACGCTGTCGCCGTCGTTCTGGTAATTCTTCGCCGCGTTGATGCCGCCCTGCGCCGCGATGGAGTGCGCGCGCCGCGGGCTATCGTGAAATACGAAGTTCTTCACCTTGTAGCCGAGATCGCCGAGCGTCGACGCGGCGGAGGCGCCCGCGAGCCCGGCGCCGACGACGATCACCTCGTACTTCCGCTTGTTGGCGGGATTGACGAGCTTGATGTTCGCCTTGTGGTTGCGCCACTTGTCGGCGAGCGGGCCGGGAGGAATCTTGGAATCGAGCGTGGCCATGGCGGGAAGGGGCTAAAGGGAATGACTCGGAAGTCGGACGCCGGACGGAGCGGGAACAGCGAGAATCATGCGGGCGCTCACGCCTTCGGCTTTTCCGGATTCGCAGCGGCGCTCGCGACGGCTTCATGCGGCCGCAACTTGCCGGCCAGGACGGCGCCAGGGATCGCGAGATTGCCGAGGAAATAGACGGTGCAGAAAACGATCGCGATTTTACGCAGCGCGCCGGCCCACCGGCTCGAGCGCAAGCCGAGCGTTTGAAACATGCTGTCGAAGCCGTGCAGCAAATGGAAACTCAGCAGGCCGACGGCGAGGATGTAGAATCCGGAAACGATCGGATTGCCGAAGCCGAGGACGACCATGTTGTAGACGTCTTCGACGTCGGCATTGCCCTTCACGGCAACGAGCCCCGCGACGCGATAATCGCTCTGCAATGTGTAGTGCGCGAGATGCTCCTTGAACGTGTCCGACTGCGCCCAGCCCCAGGTGAAATGCGCGAGGTGATACACGACGAAGGCGAACACCACATAGCCGGTGAGCCGCATCGTTCGCGAGGCCAGCGTCGCCCGGATCGTGTGCTGCACGCCGTATCCCTCGGGTCCGCGGGCGGCGCGATTCTCCAGCGTCAGCACGGTCGCCGCCCAAATGTGGATCGCCGCCGCGGCGAGGATGACGAGACGCGCGATCCAGAGCGTGGGGCCGAGCTGGCGCAGGAACGCCGCATAGCCGTTGAGATGGTCGGGACCTTGAAAGACCTGGAGGTTGCCCACGAGGTGGCCGACGACGAATCCGATCAGGATCAGGCCGCTGACGGCCATCAATATCTTGCGTCCGATCGAGGAGCAGAAAAGGGAGCCTCGGGAATTCATCTAGTTCGTGGTGTGGGGTCGAAAAACTCGCCGCAAATTCGATAAAGCAAGCACCGAAGTAAACATGCAGATCCAAGATGACACGCTTATTAGCGAACCTAACCCGGTAGAGAAGCGCGCGGCGGTGGCGCTTGAAAAATCCCGCGCGTCAGCGGCCAGGGCTTTCTCCGCGCCACGACGATCCGCAGAAGCGCGCTCGCGGCGTTTCGGCGCCCAGAGCCGCCGGCTATGGCGCAAAGGCGGCGGTCCGTCGTGATGCGCACCGCCGCTTATGACACACTTATTTCGCGAGCGGCTTGAGCAGCGCGAACTTGCCGCTCGCCGCCGGTGCAATGACGCGCCGGCGAAACGCCGCGACGCGGGCACCCCCGCCGAGTAAGCGCGCCAGCGCCGACTCGAGCTCGGCGTGATCGGCGGCTTGATCGGCGACATAATGAAAGTCCCAGCGGGTCTCGGTCGTCTGCACCAGCGAGTAGTGCCAGCAGACGAAACTCGCCGGCAACACGACGTCGATATCCGCAGGCGAGACGAGTGAACCATCCCGCCGAAAATAAAGATTCGCTTCGCGCCCGAGAAGCCGGAACCCGTCGGGGAATCTCTGAACGATATCCCCGGTGTGGTACCGGAGCAGCGGCATCGCTTCGCGGTCGCGCGTCGTCACGTAGATCTGAAACACGTCGCGCAGCTCAGGCCGCCATGGCACGAGCTCGATAAACGCATTCGCGTCGATCACCTGCGAGTTGTCCTTGAAAGCTTCGCCGACGAACAGGTAGCCCGCCTCGGTGGAGCCGTAGAGATCCACCTGCGCCGCCGGGAAGGCCGCCGCGATCCGTGCCCCGTGCTGCGTACTCGCCTTGCCGTAGGTGAGAATGACGGCGCGAACGCTCGGCACGCGCACGTTGCGCTTCAGCGCGGCGCGCGCCAGGAGCGACAAATAAACCGGCTCGCCCTCGATCACCTCGGGCTGGGTCGCCTGGAGTTCGAGCACGATGCGGTCCCACTCGCTTTCCGGAAAGGCGAAGGGATCGCTCGACAAATTCAGATAGACCGTCCCGTCGAAATAACGGTGAGGAAACGGATGGTCCTCGTACGGACACAAATTGCTCGAACAACCGACCGGCGCGAGAACGCACTTCCGGTACGGGCGGCCGACGAACTGGCGCAGAATGGGCGACGCGCGATAGGCGCGCTCCGTTTGCGCGTTCCACCAGCCCTCTTCCATGATCACCGTCATCGGCGACTGCGTCGTGCCGCCGGTATGCTCGTACTCGTAACGCTTCGCCTGAAACCCCCGCTCGATCGCGGCGTAATCGGCGAAGAAGGCCTGATGACCGCGGTCGACGATCTCTTTTTTCGAGAGCGTCGGAATCTCGCGGAAACAGGACCACTGCAGCGGCTCCGCGTGCAGCGGGAAACGCTGACCATAGAGCGGGCTACGGTCGTAAATCTTGCGGATTTCGCGCTCCAACGCCGTGGGCAGATAGCCGTCAGGGGCGTGCCCGAGCGAATCGGGCGCATTGGCAAACGTGGGAGCGGACATCGGTGGGAAGAGTCGCAGGAAATCGGGCAATTTCCCGATGTCAAACGACCCGCCCGACCAAAGTCCCCCGCGCGAGCTACTTTTGTGCTCGCAGCGCACGCCAATGCGGCTCGAACAGCAGCAACGCATTGAGCACCAAACTATGGGTGATGCCGCCGTTGCGCGCCAAGGCGTAGACCTCCTCCACCGGCATCGTTTGCACGTGCATCTCTTCGTCGGGATCCCACGCCAGCTCATGGGTCTGGCGCACGTTTTCGACCAAGACGAGGTGGCAGCGATTCGCTTGGATCGCGGGATTCGGATGCACGCTGCCGAGCAGCCGTGCTCGAGTGCCAGAATAGCCGGTCTCCTCCGTCAGTTCGCGCAGGCCGGCATTCACCGGGTCTTCGCCGTGTTCAATCACCCCGCCCGGCACTTCGAGGGAAAATTCATCGATGCCGAAGCGAAATTGGCGCACGAGCACGAGCTGACAATCGGTCGTCACGGCGACGACGTTCACCCAGTCCGGCGCCTTAATGACCGTGAAATCGCGCGACGTGTTACGGGGGCCGTGACGATACTGCACGCTCAAGACATCGAAGATTCGCGTTTTCAGTTTCGTCTCGGACGCCAATTTCTCCCAACGCGCCGGGTGGTGCGGTGAACTCATGGAGCCGAAAACAAAAATGCCTCTCAGCCCGAGGGCGAGAGGCATTTGGAAATCCTTTGGACGAACTTTACTTCTTCGCGGGCAGCTTGATCTTCTGACCGGAGCCGAGCTTGTTCCAATTCACGCCCGGGTTGACGGCCTGGAGATCGGCGAGGCTGACACCATGATCGCGGGCGATCTTCGCGCCGCTGTCGCCCTTCTTCACCAAATATTCGTCCGGACCCGCCACCGCCGGAGCGCCGCCACCCTTCTTACCGGCCGCGGCCGGAGCCGGCTTCTTCGCTTGCTCTTCAAGCTTGGTCACGGAGCCCTGCAAATTGGCGATGATGCCGCTGACCGTGTTGAATGCCGTCTGGGTCGAATCGCTGAAGGTCTTGAGATCCCGCGAGCCCTTCTCCGCCGCCGACGTGGCATTAGCAACTTGTTGCTCAATGCTATCGATCTTATCGATCTTGGTCTGGTGGTCGGCGAGGGCCTTGTTGGCCTTCGACGCCTGAACCAGAGCAAAACCTCCGAGCAGCAGGGCGACAACGCCCACGATAATGCTGCCAACCGGAAGCATGCTGTTGTTTTCGCGAGAAATGGTGTCCATGGAAGGAAGGGAGGCTGGCTAGCGAAAGGCGATTCCTAGAGCGACGCAAGAAGAGATTGAACGCTTTGCGTCAACCGGGCGTAGCGTCGATTCCAGACTGGGGGAATTCCGCCTAATCGGCCGAACCCACGCGTCGAATACGCCTGTATAAAGCCCAAACCGTGAGATCCTCAGCCGCCGGCGACCCATCTAAACCGGTTAATCGCGCATATCCGTACGTGCGGATTGCGAAAAATGGTCGGGGCGGAGAGATTCGAACTCTCGACCTCCTGCTCCCAAAGCAGGCGCTCTACCAGGCTAAGCTACACCCCGGGCCGAGTGCTCAAGCTTTCCGGTTCAGCCGCGGTGTCAACGACCGTCTGCAACCGCGCTGGCGCTCCCCTGCGGAGGCGGCGCCTGCTCGAGTACCGCAAACAAAAACGCCCGCGGTGAGGCGGGCGTTACGAAAGAGAGCTGTGCGAGCGAGCTTACTTCGTCGGCAATTTGACCTGGACGCTCGGGCCCGAGCTCGACGTGGTCGACGACGGCGTCGCCACGGCGGGCGTCGCAGAGGTGGCGGCCGGCACGCTCGGCGCCGGAGTTGCGGGCAAACTCGCGCGAAGGCTGACCGCGCGGCGCGCCCACGGGCTCGCCGGATCGATCTGGTTCAGCTGGTCGACATACTTTTGGACGTCGGTCGCATTGCCGGAATCGGCGGCCAAGCTGGCCAGATGATAGGCGGCTTCGGCCCGCAGGGCTTTCAGCTGCGTCGCGTCGTTCAACAGGGTCTTCAACTCGTTCCCGGCCTCGGCGGCTTTACCCGCCTGCACTTTCGCCAGCGCACGTCCGAGCTGCGCCCGCGCGGCCAGCGGGCCGGTCTTCAAGATCGCGACCGCCTTGTCATAGTGGGTAATGGCGTCGGCCGATTTGCCCGCCGTGTAAGCTTCGTCCGCTTGGCGCAGCTCGGCGACGCCCGAGAGGGAATGATCCGGATGCGCCGCGATAAAGGCCTTGATCTGTTCCGGGGTCGTCGCGTTCGCGTACGCGGTTTCGATATCCTGCTCCTGCTGCTTCTGGTGACGCTCCCACAGGCCCTTGCCGAGGATCACGGCGAGGACCAAGGCGCAAAGCCCAAACACGATGCCGCGATTCTTTTGCCAAAATTGGTTCAGCTTATCTTCGAACGTCAGCGGGACGTAGGTTTCCCCGGTCGCTTTGCTGTCATCGGTCGGGTTGGCGTTGGAAGGAGGAATGGCGGCCATGGGCATGCGCAGAGTTTGGTGCGTTGAAACCGATGACGAGAGCAAAAGCCCGAGGCTCTGTCCATGCAGGAAATTGAGCGAAAATCGGCCGGCTTGCCGCACTCGCCGCCACGCCGACGTATCATTTGAGTGTCGGCAGCCGGCGCGACCGGATTCGCTGTAACAAACGCTCCGCCACAGCGTCACACGCTGCATGGTCGTGCTTCGCGTGCTTTATATCACGGTTCGCAACGTCATTTTCCTGACCGCGGTGGTGTGCATCATGATCGTCGCGGCGATGACGGCCCGCGAGTAACCGGCCGGTCTGGCTCAGCCCTATCGCGCTCGCGTCAATCGAACACCACGGTCTTGTTGCCGTAAACGAGCACCCGGCCTTCGAGGTGCCAGCGCACGGCTTGCGCCAGCACCAGCTTCTCGAGGTCGCGGCCCTTTTGCACGAGATCCTCCACGCCGTGCCGATGCGTCACGCGCGCGACGTCCTGGTGGATAATCGGGCCTTCGTCCAAGTCGCGCGTGGCGTAATGCGCCGTCGCCCCGATGAGCTTCACGCCGCGGGCATGCGCCTGGTGATACGGCCGGCCACCGGCGAATGCGGGCAGGAACGAGTGATGAATGTTGATCACCGGCGCGCCGAACTTCTCCAGGAAATCCGCCGAAAGCACCTGCATGTAGCGCGCAAGAATGACGAGCTCCGCTCCGAGCTGTTTCAGCAACGCGAGCTGCCGCGCTTCGCCCTGCGCCTTGGTCTCCGCCGTCACGGGAAGGTGATGAAACGCCAGGCCATAGCCGCGCGCCGCCGACTCGAGTTCGGTATGATTGCTCACCACCGCCACGATGTCGCACGCATACTCCCCTGCTTTCCAACGGAGCGCCAAGTCGTGAAAGCAATGGTCGGCCTTGGAAACGAACACGGCGACTCTCGGCCGATGCGTCGAAACCATGACGCGCGCCTTCATCCCCATCGAATCCGCGAACGCGTGAAAATCGTCCGTGTCGCGTTGCTCGACGCCCGCCGCGCCGGTCGGCACCCATTCGATGCGCTGAAAGAAAATCCCGGCCTCCGTATCGCGATGCTGATCGGCGTGCAGGATGTTGCCGCCGCGCGCAAAGATCCAATTCGCGACGCGCGCGACGAGGCCCGGCTGATCGGGACCATGCAACAAGGCGACGAGCGTGGCAGGCTTTGGGGGCATGAAGGGCGGGAGGTTAGGCGATTTGCCCGCCCCTTGTCACGCGCCGTGTCGGTCGGTGCCACGACGACCGTGTCAGCATGCAAAATGAAACGAGGCACCAGCGAGTAGGGCCGGCTTGCCGCCGCCGCGGAAGCGTTGTCGGTAGAGCCCGATGTCCTCATCGAGCTTCCGGTCGTTCCCGCAAACCAGCCCGATGAGGACATCGGGCTCCACCTAAATCGAGCGAGTAGCGGCCTGGCGGAGGGCGCCGCGAGGCCTAGCCTTCCACGTTCACGCTGCCGTGATACTTCTGCAGCGGCCGGACGCCGACCTGCTTCTCGCGCAACGACCGAATGCCGTCCACCGCCGCCGCCGCGCCGGTGATGGTCGTCATGATGCAGATGTTATGAGCATACGCGGCGGACCGAATCGCGTTTTCGTCGCGGCGGGGAATCATGCCGCCGGGCGTGTTGATGATCATCTGGATCTGGCCGTTCTTGATCAGATCGATCGCGTTCGGCCGGCCCTCTTGAATCTTCGCCAGCTTCTTCACGGCCACGCCGGCTTCGCTCAAGGTCTTCGCGGTGCCGCTCGTCGAGTAGATCACGAAGCCGAGTTGCTCGAGCGCTTGGGCGAGCTTCACGCCGCGCTTCTTGTCGGCGTCTTTCACCGACAGGAACACATTGCCCTTCGTGGGCAGTCCGGGCTTCGCCGCCGCTTGCGCCTTGGCAAACGCGATCCCGAGGTCTTCGTCGAGGCCCATGACCTCGCCCGTCGAGCGCATTTCCGGCCCGAGCGCGATCGTCGCGCCGGGAAAGCGCACGAACGGGAACACCGCTTCCTTCACGCACCAATGCTTCGGGCTTTGTTCGCGGGTGAAGCCGAGTTCTTTGAGTTTCTTGCCCGCCATCACCTTGGCGGCGAGCTTCGCCAACGGCACGCCGATCGCCTTGGCGACGAACGGGACGGTGCGCGATGCGCGCGGGTTCACTTCGAGCACGTAGAGCTCGTTGGCCTTGATCGCGAATTGCACGTTCATCAGGCCGACGACCTTCAGCTCGCGGGCGAGCTCGTAGGTCGCCTTGCGCACCGTCGCCAGCATCGACTTCGGCAAGGTGTGCGGCGGCATCACCATCGCGGCGTCGCCGGAGTGCACGCCGGCATACTCGATATGCTCGAGCATGCCGCCGATCACCGAGGTCTCGCCGTCGCTGATGCAGTCGACGTCGAGCTCGATCGCGTCTTCGAGGAACTTGTCGATCAGCACGGGCTTGCCCGGCATGACGTCGAACACCTGGCGCACGACGGCCTTGAGCTCGTCTTCGCTGTAGAGAATGAACATGCCGCGGCCGCCGAGCACGAAAGACGGACGCACCAGCACGGGATAGCCGACTTCACCCGCAAACGTGATGGCTTCGGCCTCGCTCAGCGCGGTCCGATTGTCGGGCTGCTTCAGCTTCAGTTTTTGCAGAATCGCCGCGAACAGCTTCCGATCTTCGGCGGTCTCGATGCTCTCCGGCGAAGTGCCGATGATGTTCACGCCATTCGCCTTCAGCGCCGTCGCGAGATTCAGCGGCGTCTGCCCGCCGAACTGCACGATCGCGCCGTCGCACTGCTCCTGCTGATAAATCTCGAGCACGTCTTCCAGCGTGAGCGGCTCGAAATACAGCCGGTCGCTGGTGTCGTAATCGGTGGAAACCGTTTCGGGATTCGAGTTCACCATCACGCTCTCGAGGCCGAGTTCGCGGAGCGCGAAGCTCGCGTGCACGCAGCAGTAGTCGAACTCGATGCCCTGGCCGATGCGGTTGGGACCGCCGCCGAGGATCATGATCTTCTTCTTGCCGGACGGCTTCATGACCTCGTTTTCGTCGCCGTAACTGGAATAGTAGTACGGCGTGAACGCCTCGAATTCCGCGGCGCAGGTGTCGACCAGCCGGTACGTGGTGCCGATGCCGCGCGCTTTGCGCTCGGCCCGCACCGTCGCGAGATCGCTCTTCAACACGTGCGCGAGCTGGGCATCGGAGAATCCGAACTGCTTGGCGCGGCGGAAGAGGGTGGTGTCGATCGGCAGATTCGATTTGCCCGAGCCATTCGCACCTTTCCGAATCTCCTCCTCCATCTCCCAAATCTCGCGGAGCTGGTGCAGGAACCAGGGATCGATCTTCGTGAGCTCGAAAATCCGCTCGACCGAGTAGCCGGCGCGAAACGCGTGCCGAATGAAGAAAATGCGTTCGGCATTCGGCGTGCCGAGCTTGGCGTTGATGACCTTTTCCTCGACCGGCTCGTCGCCGCCGTGCTTGCCGCCGCCCCCAAAGCCGCGCGCGCCGATTTCGAGCGAGCGCAGGCATTTTTGGATCGACTCCTTGAACGTCCGGCCGATCGCCATCGCCTCGCCGACCGACTTCATCGCCGAGGTCAGCGTCGCGTCCGCATCCGGGAACTTCTCGAACGTAAACCGCGGGATCTTCGTCACGACGTAGTCGATCGTCGGCTCGAAGCTGGCGGGCGTGAGCCGCGTGATGTCGTTGCGCAGCTCGTCGAGCGTATAGCCCACCGCGAGCTTCGCCGCGATCTTGGCGATGGGGAAGCCGGTGGCTTTCGAGGCGAGCGCCGACGAGCGCGACACGCGCGGGTTCATCTCGATCACGACCATGCGGCCGGTCTCGGGATCGACGGAGAACTGGATGTTCGAGCCGCCGGTCTCGACGCCGATTTCGCGGATCACCGCGAACGACGCGTCGCGCATGATCTGATATTCCTTGTCGGTGAGCGTCATCGCCGGCGCGACCGTGATCGAGTCGCCGGTGTGCACGCCCATCGGATCGAAATTCTCGATCGAGCAGATGACGACGCACTGATCCTTGTGATCGCGCATCACCTCCATCTCGTATTCCTTCCACCCGAGCAGGCATTCCTCGACGAGCACCTCATGCACCGGCGAGAGCTCGAGTCCGTTCGAGACGATATGGTCGAACTCCTCCTTGTTGTAGGCGATGCCGCCGCCCGAACCGCCGAGCGTGAACGAGGGGCGAATGATCAGCGGAAACGTGCCGAGCTCCTCGGCCGCCGCGAGCGCTTCCGGCATCGACTTCACCGTCCGGGAACGCGCGACATCGAGGCCGATCTTCAGCATCGCCTGCTTGAACAACTCGCGGTCCTCGCCCTTCGAGATCGCCGCGGGCTTCGCTCCGATCATTTCGACGCGGTATTTGTCGAGGATGCCCTGCTTGTGCAGCTCCATCGACAGGTTCAACGCCGTCTGCCCCCCCAACGTGGGCAGCAACGCGTCGGGCCGCTCGACCTCGATGATCTTTTCCAGGAACGGAACCGTCAGCGGCTCGATGTAAGTCACGTCCGCGAACTCCGGATCCGTCATGATCGTCGCCGGATTGGAATTCACCAACACGACCCGATATCCCTCCTCCCTCAGCGCCTTGCAGGCTTGGGTGCCCGAGTAATCGAACTCACAGGCCTGGCCGATGACGATGGGGCCAGCACCGATGATCATGATGGTCTTCAGGTCGGAGCGTTTGGGCATGAGCGTAGATTTTGCCGAGGGTTGAGGGCGGCCAAACGCTCCGCAAGCGGGAAAGCGGGTGAAGTGAAAAGGCGCGCTGAAGAGGGGCCAAAACGTCCTATGAAGCTAGCCGCCCCGTCGTGCTCGCAATGGGCGGATTCCGACGCGAAGCGCAGTAGGGCCTGACCTCCGGGCGGGCCGGTTTGGCGCTCGAATGTCGGCGGCCCTCGCGCTCGGCCATGGGTAGCGGCGATCGTCCCGATCGCCATATTTACCCGTGGCGATCGAGACGACCGCCGCTACCTAATGCTCACCCGAGCGTCGCCGGCTCCACGCCGAGCACTTTGGCGGCGGCGGCTTTGTCGCCGTGGCATGCATGCACCACCATGTCGATGTACTGCTTCTGCTGTCCGGCCAGATACTCCGACAGGCTCGGCCAATGCTTCAGCTCGCGCAGCCGCATCGGCAATTGCTGCGAAGTGATGACGCGAGACTCGGTCGTGCCGGCCATCTTCGTCACCACCTGATACAGCTCCGTCAAATTGCCCGGCCAATGATACGCCGTCAGCACGGCCATCGCGTCGTCGGTAAACTCGATGAGATTCGCGTCGAACAGCGGGTTCGCCGCTTGCGAGGTGTAATGTTTGACGAGCAGCGGAATATCCTCCGCCCGCTCGCGCAGCGCCGGCATCTGCACCGGCAGCGAAGCGACGCGATAGAACAGCTCGTCGTGAAACTTTCCTTCGTCGACCAGCTTCTCGAGATCTTCGCTCGTGGTGCCGACGAGCCGAAACCCGTGCGCGGTGTTGCGCAGCACGCTTACGAGCTCTTTCTGCACCGGCATCGAAAGACATTGCAGATGCTGGAGATAAAGCGTGCCGCCCTTGGCCTGCTTCACCCAGGCGCCGCCCTCCCCGTTCTGGCCGAGCAGCCCGTCGCGGAAATTCGTCTCCGAGCTCAACGAGCAATCGATGCGCACGAAAACCGTTTCGGGCGCGCCGCTGGCCGCATGCAAAATCTCCGCCACCGCGCTCTTGCCGGTGCCATTCTCGCCGACGAGCAGCACCGGGGTGCGCACGGTCGCAAGCTTCTTCACCTGCGCAATGAGCTTGCCGAGCTTCGCGCTCTTGCCGACCAAGCGGCTCTCGATGTCGTTCGCCTTCGCGCCGGACGCCACGCCCGCCGAGGCCCGCTCCGCTTGGAATTTCCGGAACTCCAAGCCGCGGCGCAAGGTGGCGATGAGCTCGTCGACGCGAAACGGCTTCTGCAGATAATCGAACGCGCCGTACTTCAACGCCTGCACCGCGCTTTCGGTCGAGGCGTACGCGGTCATGATGATCACGACGGCGTTCGGATCGTAGAGCTTCAGCTGCTTCAGCAGCGTGATGCCGTCCATCGGCTTCATGTCGATGTCGGCCAGGACCAGATCGTACTTCTCGGCCTTGTAACGCACCAACGCCTTCTCGCCGTCCGTCGCAAAGGAAGTGGCGAATCCCGTCGGCTGAATAACGGCCTCGAGCATCTCGTGAATAGAGACGAGGTCGTCGACGATTAGGACGGAAGGCATGAAGCTAAGATACGAAGCTGCGGACGTTCCGGCAGTCCAGGCTCGTTGTCAACGAGCCCGACGCAACCGGCTATTTCTGCAATCCGCCCGCCACGGCGCCGAGTTGGAAGATGGGGAGGAACATCGCCATGACGATGCCGCCGACCACGACGCCGAGAAACACGATGAGCAACGGCTCGATGAGCGAGGTGAGCGCGGCGACGGTCGCTTCGCACTCCACGTCGTAGAAATCGGCGATCTTGTTCATCATGCCGTCGACGTTGCCCGTCGATTCACCGGCTTTCACCATGTGTTTCATCATCGGCGGGAAAAACGGATTCGAGGCAAGGACCTCGGAGACCTGGCCGCCTTGGCTCACGTGCTTCGCGATCTGCTCGCAGGCGTCTTCGATCTGCACCTTGCCGCTGGCCGCCGACACGATTTCGAGCGTGCGGAGAATCGGCACGCCCGAGCGAATGAGCGTCGCGTACGTGCGGCAAAACCGGGAAAGCGCGATCTTGTGGATCAGATTGCCGAAGATCGGCGCCTTCACGAGGAAGTTGTCCTTGGTCCGCCGGCCGTTCGGCGTTTTCACGAATTTGCTGACGGTCCAGAAGACGCCATAGCAGCCGATGCCGATGGCCCACCAATAGCTTTTCAGGAAAGAGCTGAGATCGATCAGGAACTGCGTCGGCGCCGGCAGCTTCGCGCCGAAGTCTTGGAACATCGCCGCGAAAACCGGGATGACGAAGATCAGCAGCACGTTCACGAGCGCCACCGCGAGGCCGATGACCGCGATCGGATACGTCATCGCCGACTTCACCTTCTTGGTCAGCTTCACCGTCGACTCGAAGTAACCGGCAACCTTGCCCAAAATTTCCGCGAGACCGCCGCTCGCCTCACCGGCCTCGACCATGGACACGAACAGCGTGTTGAACGAATTCGGGAATTTCTTCACCGCGGACGAAAAGGAATTACCCTGCGAGATGTCGGTGCGCACGTCGCGGATCACGATCCGGAAGCAGGCGTCTTCGGTCTGGTCTTGCAGCGCCTCCAAGCATTGCACGAGCGGCAGACCGGCGGTGAGCAGGGACGCGAGTTGCT